>JAZKCD010000019.1:167477-181588 GCA_040388355.1 Pseudomonadota bacterium
GTCGAGATCCTCAAGGCGCTCCCGAACCACGACCGCGACAAGGCCGCCATGGGCGTCGGCCACCAGGTCGTAGTCGAGGCGATAGCCTTCGTCGTCGCGGCCCGGGACGTGCTGGATCGCCTGGTAGCGATAAGGGTACGACCCGGCCTCGGGGAACCAGCGTGCGCCCTGCGCCTGCGCCGGGAGTGCGAGCAGGCACAGTCCGAGTGCCGCAATGACGATCCGCATCGCCTTCTCTCCTATCTCGGCCCGATTCGCCGCTCGATCCAGCGCGCGGCTTGCTCGGGGCTCTGCTTGTCGGTGTCGCGATCGACAAGGTAATTGGCTTCGCGCATCACCTCCACCGGAATCGCGCCGACCATCGGCTCGAGCGCCGCCCGGAAGCGCGCATCGCCGGCGCGGCGCGGGGCGAGCAGCAGGATCGCGTCGTAACCGGGAATCGCACCCTTGGGGTCGGCGAGCACCGCAAGCCCGTCGGCGGCGATGCGGCCGTCGGAGGAGAAAGCGGGGATGACATCGGCTTCGCCGCTGCCCAGCGCCTTGTACATGAAGGTCGGCTGATAGGGGCGCGCGGAGCGGAAGCTGAGGCCATAGGCGTCGCGGACCGATCGCCATTCGGGGCGTTCGAGGAATTCGACATCGGTGGCGAGGTTCAGCTGCGGCGCGATGCGGGCGAGGTCGGTCAGCGACGCAATTCCGCGCTTCTTCGCATCGTCACCGCGCATCGCGAAGGCATAGGCATTTTCGAAGCCGAGGCTGCCGAGCAAGGTGACCCGGTGCTGCTCGCGCGCCCAGGCCGCGACTCCGGCGACGATCGCCGCGCGCGGGGGGACGTCGCTTCGCTTCATCTGGTTGGTCCAGATCGTCCCCGAATAATCGACATAGACGTCGACATCGCCGCCCGCGAGCGCGCTGAACGCGACCGCCGAGCCGAGCCCCTCGCGATAGACGACCTTGTACCCCGCGGCCTCGAGCCGGTGGCCGATCAGCCGGGCGAGGATGAACTGCTCCGAAAAGCCCTTGGCACCGACGACGACGGTGCCTTTTGCGCTCGGCCATGCCGGGGCGAGCGCGACCGCGACGCCGAGGAGGAGAACGCCGAGGCTGGTCCACACCAGCCCTCGCCTGCGTTTCGCGATGCCGTATTCGGCGAGGCCGAGCAGCGCGTCGACCCCCAGCGCCAGCCCCGCCGCGGCGATGCAGCCGGCGAGAACGAGGGTCCAGTTCTGGGTCTGGAGCCCGGCGAAGATCAGATCGCCGAGGCTCGGCTGGCCGACCGTGGTCGAAAGGGTGGCGGCGCCGATCGTCCACACCGCGGCGGTGCGGATCCCCGCCATCAGCACCGGCGCGACCAAAGGCGCCTCGACGAGGCGGAGCTTCTGCCACGCGGTCATCCCCATCCCGTCGGCGGCTTCGAGCACCGCGGGGTCGAGCGTGGTCAGGCCGGTGACGCCGTTCCGGAGGATCGGCAGCAGCGCGTAGAGCGACAGCGCAAGCAGCGAGGGCAGGAAGCCGAGCGCCGGAATGCCGCCGCCGACCAGCGCCGAGACCGACAGCAGGATCGGATAGAAGAGCGCGAGCAAGGCGAGGCTGGGGATGGTCTGGACGAGGCTGGCGAAGCCGAGCGCGATGCGCGCGACGGTGCGGTTGCGGGCGGAGAGCACCGCGAGCGGCAGGCTGACGACGAGCCCGAGCAGCAATGCCGCGAAGGCGAGCAGCAGATGCTGCGCAAGCAGATCGGGGACGCGGGCGAAGGCGGCGCTCACGCTTCCATCCCCGCCAGCCGGTGCGCCTGCTCGCGCGGGACCGCGACCAGCGCGTCGGCGGCCGGGCCGCCCTTGCCCGCGAGCAGCGCGCGCGGGGTGGCGTCGGCGACGATCCGGCCCTTTTCCATCACCAGCACGCGATCGGCGAGCAGCAGCGCCTCGGCCATGTCGTGCGTCACCAGGATCGTCGTGAGCCCCATCCGGTCGTGGAGCGCGCGGATCGCCTTGCCGAGCCCGTCGCGGGTGACGGGGTCGAGCGCGCCGAACGGCTCGTCCATCAGCAATATGCCCGGTCCGCAGGCGAGCGCGCGGGCGACGCCGACGCGCTGGCGCTGGCCGCCCGAGAGCGCGTCGGGCATGCGTTTCGCCATCTCGGCGGGAAGCTCGACCAGGTCGAGCAACTCGGCGACTCTCGCGGCGCTGTCCTTCTCGCCCGCCAGCCTGAGCCCGATCGCGACATTCTCGCCGACGGTCATGTGCGGGAACAGCCCGACATTCTGGAAGACATAGCCGATGCGGCGGCGCAGTTCGTGCGCGGGCCCGGCACCCACGGGTTCGCCGCCGATCGCGACTTCGCCCGCGCCTGGCTCGATCAGCCGGTTGACGGTCTTGAGCAGAGTCGATTTGCCCGATCCCGAGCTGCCGACCAGCGCGACGAAGCTCCCCGCCGCGACCTCCAGCGACACCCCGTCGACCGCCGCCACCCCGCCCGGATAGGCCTTACTGACATTCTTGAAGGTGACGCTGCGCGATTGCTCTGGCATGGACGGCGTTTGTGCGGGATGGCGCCGAAAACGTCAAAAGAGTTCAGGGGAGGGCCCTATGGCCGCAAAGGCGATCTTCATCACGGGCGGCGCCTCGGGCATTGGCCAGGCGACCGCGAAATATTTCGCCGCGCAGGGCTGGTTCGTCGGGCTGGCCGACGTCAACGCGGCCGGGCTCGAGGCGACCGCGGCGATGCTGCCGCCGGGGATGGCGGTGACCTACCTGATGGACGTGCGCGACCGCGGGCGCTGGACCGACGTGCTGACCGAATTCACCGCGGCGAGCGGCGGGCGGCTCGACGTGCTGTTCAACAATGCCGGGATCGCGGTCGGCGGCCCGTTCCAGGACACCCCGATCGAGGAGCTCGACCGGCTGGTCGCGATCAATTTCGACGGCGTGATGTACGGCGCGCATGCCGGCTTCCCCTTCCTCAAGGCGACTCCGGGCTCGTGCCTGCTCAGCACCTCCTCGGCGGCGGGGATCGCCGGGGCGCCGGGCGGCGCGGTCTATTCGGCGACCAAGTTCGCGGTGCGCGGCCTCACCGAATCGCTCGACGGCGAGTGGAGCAAGTTCGGGATCAAGGTCCGCTCGCTGATGCCGAGCTTCATCGAGACGCCGTTGCTCAACACCCCGTCGGGCGGCTCCAACCACAATGTCCGCGAGCGCGTGGTGCAGCAGGGGATGGAGATCACGCCCGTAGAGGAAGTCGCCAAGGCGGCATGGGCGGCGGTGCATGGCGACGCGCTCCACACCGTGGTGGGCAAGACCGCCAGGCGCCTCCGTTTCGCCGCGCGCTGGATGCCGGGGGTGCTACGCAAGCAGATGCGCAGCCGTTCGCTGGCGTAAGGTGATCGCCGGGATTTGCAGCGCTCACGCCGCATTTATGCCGGCCGCCGCAACGTCCTTGAGCATGAAATCGTATAAGTCGCTTGTTCGCGGAGGGCTACTCGGCGAAATACGCCGCGCCAAAGATGGGGCTCTTAAAAAATAGGAGGTAGCAAAATCTAGGGTGAGCTGGTCCATGTATCCGATAGAGTATTCATAGATTCTTCTGAATGTTATTATAAATTCTACATTCTGACTACCGAGATTTTTGATATGTTTCCGAATCTCTTCATCGGTTGGATAAGCATCGTATTGTTCAACAAAGGTGTCACACACAATCTGCCAAGCCAGATGCACCATTAGCAACGGCGATAAAGTCTTCTTATTGCTGCTTAGCCACATCTGGGCGGCAGGATCGACAGAGACAGCGTATTTGCTTACATTTGCAAACAAAATCATCGGCGAGAGATCGCTGAACCGCGAAACATCAAAATCGCCAAAAGGCATTTTGATGGTTTTGGGTACAAGTCTGTACCTACTCCCCAGAAGCAAAGCGCTAGCCAAACTTGTCAGAAGAAATGTAATGAGGATCGTCAGAACGGCTGTCACTCGCTGTTCCTAATCGATTTCGCTGCAGACGTCGAATAACCGGATGTTCATAGCAACCCGTCGATCGCCTGCGCCATCTGGATGTCGCGAATCGAAAGCCCGCCGGCGTCGTGCGTGGTGAGCAGCACATCGACTCGGTTCCACACGTTCGACCATTCGGGATGGTGATCGGCCTTCTCCGCCAGCAGCGCGACGCGCGCCATGAAGCCGAACGCTTCGTTGAAATCCCGGAAGGTGAAGCGGCGCGTGATCGCGTCGCGCTCCGCATCGTGAGTCCAGTCGGGAAGCGACGCCAGCGATTCGGCCCGCAATCCGTCGGTCAGCCGCGCAACCATCATCCGCTCCTTGCCGTAACGCCGGGCCCCGGCCTATGCCCCGGGGGATGAGCGGGCAAGCCCCAGACGCGGCACTGATCGAGCGGCTCGCCCGCGAAGCGCTGGCGCGCATCCCCGATCCGTTCCAGGCCTATCTCGCCGACGTGGTGCTGATCGTCGAGGAATTCGCCGACGACGAGACGCTGGCGGCGCTGGGGATCGAAGACCCGTTCGACTTGTCGGGCCTGTATCACGGGCGGCCGGTGGGGGAGAAATCGTCGATGGAATCGGGGGCGCTGCCCGATCGCATCCACCTCTATCGCCGCGCGATCCTCGATGAATGGGTCGATACCGGGGTGCCGCTGCCCGAGCTGGTGACGCATATCGTCGTCCACGAGGTCGGGCATCATTTCGGGCTGTCGGACGACGACATGCATGCGCTCGAGGACGCGGCGGGGTGAGCCTGCTGGCCTTTCGCGACGTGGCCTGCGCGCGGGGCGGGCGGATGCTGTTCGAGGGGCTCAGCTTCGCGCTGGGGCCGGGCGATGCCTGCCTGGTGACGGGGGCCAACGGGGCGGGCAAGTCGAGCCTGGTGCGGGTGGCGGCGGGGCTGCTCGACTCGGCCGGGGGGACGGTCGAACGCGGCTGCGTCCCCGCGCTGCTGAGCGAATCGGCGGCGCTCGATCCCGAGCTGGCGCTGGCGCATGCGCTGGGCTTCTGGGCGTCGCTCGACGGCGGCGCGGTGGCGCCCGCGCTCGCAGCGGTCGGGCTGGCCGCGCTTGCCGAGGTGCCGGTCGGGTTCCTTTCGACCGGCCAGCGCCGCCGTGCGGGAATTGCGCGGGTGCTGGCGAGCGGGTCGAAGCTGTGGATGCTCGACGAGCCGGCGAACGGGCTCGACACCGCGTCGGTGGCGATGCTCGAAGGGTTGATCGCGATGCACCGCGCGGGCGGCGGCGCGGTGCTGGTGGCGACGCATCTGCCGATCGGGCTGCCCGGCGCAGTCGCGGTGGCGCTGTGAGCGCGTTCCTCGCGATCGTCGGCCGCGAGTTGCGGCGGAGCTGGACCAGCGGCGGGCTGGTGCTGCCGGTCGCCTTCTTCCTGCTGGTCGCGACTCTGTTCCCATTCGCAGTGGGACCCGACGGCAAGCTGCTCACCCGGATCGGCGGCGGGGTGATCTGGGCGGCGGCGCTGCTTGCCGCGCTGCTCCCGGTCGAGCGGCTGATCGCGCCCGATGCCGAGAGCGGCGTGCTCGACCAGTTCGCGGTGCGCGGGCTTTCGGATGCGACGATCGCGGCGGCGAAGATGGCGGGGCACTGGCTTGGCTTCGGCCCGGCGCTGCTGGCGGCGACAATGGTCGCCTCGGCGCTGCTGCGGCTGCCGGGCGAGACTTTGGTACAGGTCGAGACCGGCCTGCTGATCGGCACCCCCGGCCTCGCCGCGCTCGGCGTCGCGACCGCGGCGTTGGTCGGGGGCCTGCGCGGCGCGGGGGCGCTGGCGGGGCTGGTGATGCTGCCCTTCGCGGTGCCGCTGCTGATCTTCGGCGCCGGATCGATCGATGGGGATATGGGGGCGCTCAAGCTGCTCGCGGCATTCAGCCTGGTGCTGGTCGCCGGCTGCCCCTTCGTCGCGGGCATGGCGATCCGGATGGGGCGGAGCTAGCGGCTCCAGCGCGCGAAGATCGCGGTCGGCAGCAGCAATCCGCGCGCCTCCTCGCGCACCGTCAGCTCGCCGACCTCGACCGTGCCGGGCAAGTCCGCGAAGGCCTGGCGGACCAGCTCGCCGATCGCGAGTGCCGACATGCGCACCGCGTAGACCGTCAGGAACAGGAAGCGCGACTCGGCGTCGAGCAGCTTGCGGCAATCCTCGATCAGCCCGGGCAAGCCTTCCTCGAGCTTCCACACCTCGCCCGTGGGACCGCGGCCCCATTTGGGGGGATCGAGGATGATCCCGTCATAGCGCCGCCCGCGCCGGACCTCGCGCGCGGTGAACTTGCCGGCGTCGTCGATCATCCAGCGGATGGGCTTGTCGGTCATCCCCGACAGCGCCGCATTGGCCTTGGCGGCCTCGACCGACTTCTTCGACGCGTCGACATGCGTCATCCGCGCGCCCGTCGCCGCCAGCGCGAGCGTGCCGACCCCGGTATAGCCGAACAGGTTCATGCATTCGGGGGCGTCCATCCCGTCGATGCGATCACGCATCCAGCGCCACACCGGCGCCATGTCGGGGAAGAAGGCGAGGTGGCGGAAGGGGGTGGTCTGCGCGGTGAAGCGGACCTCCTCCCAGCGCAGCGGCCAGCCGTCCTTGGGGGTCTGCTTCGCGAAGTGCCAGCGCCCGCCGCCCTCGTCGTCGGGGGCGGGGAGGAACTCGCCATGCGCGTCCCAATTCTCGGAGGCCGGCGCCCACATCGCCTGCGGCTCGGGGCGGATGAAGCGGAAACCGCCATAGCGCTCGAGCTTGCGGCCATGGCCGCTGTCGACCAGCCCGTAATCGGCCCAGGGCTCGCCGGTGAGGACGATCGGAGTCATTTGGGCGGGGTCATGCGCGCGCCTGCGCCCGCTCCGCGATATAGGCTATGACCTCGGCATAGCTGCCGGGCAGCGTCGCGTAGCGCTCCTCGCGGTCGAACAGGTCGCCCAGCCGCGAGGGCAGCGCCGGCCGCGCGCCGGTCGCGCGCTCGACGGCGTCGCGGAACTTGGCGGGGTGGGCGGTGGCGAGCGTCACCACCGGCGCGTCGCCGGTGTCGGCGTGGCGCGCGGCGGCGAGGCCGATCGCGGTGTGCGGGTCGATCGTCTCGCCGGTCTCGTTCGCCCAGAGCATCGCCTGCGCCATTGCGGCGGGATCGACTCGGTCGCTGACGAGCCATTGCGCCGCGCCCGTCTGCTGGGCGTTGGTCAGCCGCATCGCCTTGGTCGCCTCGAAGCCGCGCATCTGTTCGGCCAGCGCACCGCCGTCGCGGCCGCCGGCGTCGAACAGCAGCCGCTCGAAGTTCGAGCTGACCTGGATGTCCATGCTTGGCGCGGCGGTGGGGGTGACGGTGCCCGCCGAATAGTCGCCGGCGGACAGCGCGCGGTGGAGGATGTCGTTGACGTTGGTCGCGACGATCAGCCGCTCGACCGGCAGCCCCATCTTCGCCGCGGCATAGCCCGCGAACACATCGCCGAAATTGCCCGTCGGCACCGCGAACGCCACCTTGCGATCCGGCGCGCCGAGCCGGGCGGCGGCGTAGAAATAATAGACGATCTGCGCCATCAGCCGCGCCCAGTTGATCGAATTGACCGCCGAGAGCCGGAAGCGGCCCGAGAAGGCCGCGTCGTTGAACATCGCCTTCACCAGCGCCTGCGCGTCGTCGAAGCTGGCGCCCTCGAGCGCGATGTTGTGGACGTTGGGGGCGAGCACCGTGGTCATCTGGCGGCGCTGGACGTCGGAGACGCGGCCCTTCGGATGCAGCATGAAGATGTCGACGCCGTGCCGCCCCGCGACTGCGTCGATCGCGGCGCTGCCGGTGTCGCCCGAAGTCGCGCCGACGATGGTCAGCGGCTCGCTGCTGCCGGTCAGGAACTTCTCGAACAACAGCCCGAGCAGCTGCAGCGCGACGTCCTTGAAAGCGAGCGTCGGGCCGTGGAACAGCTCGAGCAGCCAGTGGCGATGGTCGAGCTGGACGAGCGGAGTCACCGCGGCGTGGCTGAAGCGGCCATAGGCCTGGGTGCACAGCTCGCGCAGCTCGGCCTCGCTCAGGTCTTCGCCGACGAACGGCAGCATCACCCGCACCGCGGTCTCGACATAGGAGAGGCTCGCCATCGCCGCGATATCGTCACGGCTGAACTGCGGCCAGGCCTCGGGGACGTAGAGCCCGCCATCGGACGCGAGGCCGGCGAGGGTCACCTCGCGAAAGCCGAGTGTGGGCGCAGTGCCGCGAGTGCTCTGGTAGCGCATGCGGTGCGCGTTAGCGGCGGGGACGTGGCCGGGCAAGGACAGGGCTTCTTTATCCCGGACTAGCTGGCGTCTTCGGCTTCTGCCGCCAGTGGAGTGCCAGCAGGTAGATCACCAGCGCGACGCCTGCGAACAGGAACCATTGCACCGCATAGGCGAGGTGATTGTTGGGCACGCTCGACAGCGCCGGCCTCGCGGTCGCTTCCAGCCCCGGCGCGGGGGTTTCCGAGACCAGCATCAGGCCCTTCGGAGTCGAATCGAACAGGCCGGCGATCAGCGGCCGCGAATCGGGGGCGTGGGTGATCGTGCCGGTCACCGGGCCGCCCCGCCATGGCGACTGGAACTTCGGATCGCGCGCGACGCCCATGTCGACCAGCAGCACCGGACCCTCGGCGCCGGTGCGGCATTCGGCGATCTGGCGGGTGCCGGTCAGCCCCCTGGCGCTGCGCCCGCCCTGCTTGCGCCAGCCGACCGCTTCGAGGCAGTTCGCCGAGGCGCGGCGGAAGAGATTGGCGTCGCCGACCGGCAGCCGCGGGAACGCCATCACCGGCTTGCCGAAATTGGCGGCGAGCTGGGCGAGCAAAGCCTCCTTCTGCGCCTTGCG
Source organism: Pseudomonadota bacterium (assembly GCA_040388355.1). Taxonomy (GTDB): domain Bacteria; phylum Pseudomonadota; class Alphaproteobacteria; order Sphingomonadales; family Sphingomonadaceae; genus Sphingomonas. Next base: position 176,291 of record JAZKCD010000019.1, read on the forward strand.
GTCGAGCTGCCAGATGCCGAGCCCGATCATCGCGGCGATGCACAGCCCGACGACGATCGTCGGGATCAGCGGCAGCTTCGGCAGCTTCATGGCTTGATCCGTCCCTCGCGCGCGGCGTTGCGATATTCGAGCGCGAGCAGCAGCCCCTTGGCGAAGCGCAGGCACCCCACCACCAGCACCGCGGTCAGCGGCGCCCACAGCAAGGCGTGGATCAGGAATCCGGGCTCGAACGCCAGCTCGACCGTCACCGCGAGGATCGTCACCAGCGCGCCGATCCCGAGCGTCAGGAACACCACCGGCCCGTCGCCGACATTGAACCCCGACAGGTCGAGCCCGCATTTCGGGCAGCGGTCGGCGAACTTGATCCAGTTCGCGAACATGCTCGCCTGTCCGCAGCGCGGGCAGAGGCCGCGAATGGCGGATTCGCCCGGTGCGGGCGGGATCATGGCGGGGTCAGGCGTTTCCGACACACCACGGGTCTGGCTGCATGTCGATCGGCACGCCCGCCAGACCGGGCGCAGGGAAGCGCGCCTTGAAGGTGAAGGCATGGGCCGTCGGGCCGTACCGGTCGAGCATCCACAGCCGCGCGAGCGCCTCGTCGGTGGTGGGGATGCTGCCGGCCGGGATCCACCACAGCGCCTGATAGGCGCCGTCGAACCGCTCGAACCAGTTCCGCCGCTGCGCCATCACCGGGGTGTGGGCGCTGCGATAGACGAAGTCGAACAGCGAGTCGGCGTCCTGCCACACCGTCAGGTTGATCGCGACGCGCGGATCGGGGGTCGGCTGGAACCCCATCGAATTGTTGGTCTCGTCCTTCAGCCGCCAGACGAAGCCGGGCGTGGCTTCGGCAAGCGCGTTGACTCGGTCGAGCGCGGCGAAGAAGTCCGCCAGCCGCGGATCGTCGGGCGGCGCGATCAGCCGCGCGATATTGACCTGCGCGAGATGCCAGCGAGTCTCCATCAGCCGCCGTGGATCGGTGCGCCCCAGCCGCCCCAGACATAGACCGAGGCGAACAGGAACAGCCACACCACGTCGACGAAGTGCCAGTACCAGGCCGCCGCCTCGAAGCCGAAATGCTGCTTCGGGGTGAAGTCGCCCTTGTAGGCGCGGATCAGGTTCACGATCAGGAAGATCGTGCCGACGATGACGTGGAAGCCGTGGAAGCCGGTCGCCATGAAGAAGGCGCCGCCATAGCTGCTGCCGCCCTCGCTCGCCGCCTTGAACGGGAACGGCGCGTGGACATATTCATAGGCCTGGACCGACGTGAAGATCAGCCCGAGGATCACGGTCAGCCACAGGCCCTTCTTGACGCCGTCATTCTCGCCGACGCCGATCAGCCCCCACAGGCCCTTCAGGTCGCCGCCGCGCTGGTTGTGGATCAGCGCATGGTGCGCCCAGGTCACGGTGCAGCCCGAGCAGAGCAGGATCATCGTGTTGAGCAGCGGGAATTCCCACGCGTCGAGCACTTCCATGCCCTTGGGCGGCCACTGCCCGCCGACCGCCTCGACCGTCGAGGGGAACAGCGAGAAATCGAACCACGCCCAGAACCAGCCGACGAAGAACATCACTTCGGAGGCGATGAACAGGATCATGCCGTAGCGCAGGTGGAGCTGGACGACGGGAGTATGATCGCCCTGATGGGCCTCCTTGATCACGTCCGCCCACCAGCCGAACATCGTGATCAGCACGCCGGCGACGCCGACGAAGAACACCAGCGACGCGCTCGGCGCCTTGTGCATCCACATGATCCCGCCGACCGCCAGCGCCAGCGCGGCGATCGCGCCGAACAGCGGCCAGGCGCTGGGGGGGAGGATGTGGTACTGGTGGTTCTTGGCTCCGGCCATGGTCGGTCCCTGTCGTTGGTTTGGCGCTGCTCTAGCTCGCAGTCCCGCAGGAATCCACAGGGAATACGTTGATGGCCGAGGTTGCCGCGACCGCTCCAATTCAAGACCGCCGGTGCCGCCCGGTGGACCCCGGCACAAGGCCGGGGTGACGGAGGATTTGTGGCGGCGTTGCCGCTCGTACCTCAGCCCTTGGGCTTCGTCGGATCCGCCGGGTAGAAGGTATAGGAAAGCGTGATTTCCTTCACGTCGCGCGCGGCCTCGTCGTCGAGGATCTTGGGGTCGACATAGAAGATCACCGGCATCCGCACCGTCTCGCCGGGCTGGAGCGTCTGCTGGGTGAAGCAGAAGCACTGGATCTTGGTGAAATATTTGCCCGCCTGCGCCGGCGTCACGTTGAAGGTCGCGGTGCCGGTGATGGGCTTGTCGCCATGGTTGGTCGCAGTGAAGAACGCCATGTCGCGCCCGCCGATGTCGATCGTGTCGGACCGGCGCTCGGGCTTGAACGCCCAGGGCAGCTTGGGGCTGACATTGCTGTCGAACGCGACCGTGACCTTCTGGCCGATGCTGCCCGGCGCCGCGGTGCCGCGCTGGGTGGTGCCGTTCAGCCCCGTCGCCTCGCAGAACATGCGGTAGAGCGGCACGCTCGCAAAGCCGAGCCCGCCCATGAAGCAGATGCCCAGCCCCGCGAGCAAGGCGGTGCGCAGGTTGCGGCTGATCACCCGGGCATGCCGAGCTTAATCTTCACGATCGAGATCGCGAAGACGAGCAGGACGAAGCCGCCGAGGATCCACGCCATCACGGTCGCGCGCGCACGCTGGCGGGCGTGGACGATTTCGGGGTCGGTCTTGGGAAAGTCGTTCATGCGGGCCACCGGTCGGCGATCACCGCGCCGAAAAGGAGGAAAAGATAGAGGATCGAATATTTGAACAGCCGTTTCTCGGGCGCCATCGTGTCGCCGGGCGCGGTGGTGCGCAGCGCGACCTGGAGCGCGAAGGCGAGGAACACCGCGCTCGCCGCCGTCGCGGTCAGGCCATAGATCCTGCCGGTAAGCCCGAGCAGCCACGGCGCCACCGCAGCGGCGATCATCGGCAGCGTGTAGAGCCCGATCTGGACGCGCGTGGTCTTTTCGCCCGAGACCACCGGCAGCATCGGCACGCCCGCGGCGGCGTAGTCGGTCTGGACGAACAGCGCGAGCGCCCAGAAATGCGGCGGGGTCCACAGGAAGATCAGCAGGAACAAGAGGATCGGCAGCGTCGCGACGTCGCCGGTCGCCGCGGCCCAGCCGATCAGCGGCGGGAAGGCGCCCGCCGCCCCGCCGATGACGATGTTCTGCGGGGTGCGGCGCTTGAGCCAGATCGTGTAGACGAAGACGTAGAACAGGATCGACACCGCGAGGATCGCCGCGGCGATCAGGTTGAGCGCGAACCCCATCAGGATCACCGAAAAGGCCGAGAGCCCCACGCCGAAATGCAGCGCCGACTGGCGGTCCATCCGTCCGGCGGGCAGCGGGCGGCCGCGGGTGCGCTTCATCCTGGCGTCGAGATCGCTCTCATACCATTGGTTGAGCGCCCCCGCCGCACCCGCGCCGAGCGCGATGCACAGGATCGCCGTGAAGGCGAGCACCGGATGGATCGACCCCGGCGCGGCGATCAGCCCGGCGAGCCCGGTGAACACGACGAGGCTCATCACGCGCGGCTTGGTCAGCGCCAGGAAGTCGCGCCAGTCGGCGGGGAGGGCGGGGGAGGAGAGCGACGCAGTGGACATTTGCGGGCGCTATAGGCGCGTGGGTGCGCGGGGGAAAGGGGCGCTGCTAGTAGGCCGGCCAGTTCACGTTGCGCGTATAGTCCGAAGCGATCGGCCTGCCATTGCGATCGAGGCGCGGGTGGAAGCGCGCCTTGCGGAGCGTCGCCTCGCAGGCCGCGGCGTCGAGAGCGGCATTGCCGCTGCTTCGAACGATTTCGCACCCGGTGACGGTCGCATCCGCATCGATATGGATGCGGAGAGTCGAGCTTCCGGCCGTGCCGCTTGCGCGCGCGCCGGCAGGAAAGTCGGCGGCGGTGATCCAGTCCGCCTTGCTTATCGGCCGGGCCACGCGGACCAGCCGATTCGCGTCGAGGAATTGCCTGCACTTCGCATCGAATTCGGATGTCTTGCCCATCCCGGGCGGAGGAAGGCACCGGACGAACCGGCCTTCGTCGTTGGTCGCGGTCCGCGATCCGGCGGGCAGCGGCGAGACCCAGCCATCCTGCGCCAGGGCAGGGGTCGAGCCAGCCAGCCCGGCTGCCATAGCGAGCGTCGCGATTTGCCAGGGCTTGATGAGCATTCTCCTTCCGCCCCAGCTTATCCCGCCCACCAGGCTGCGACAATGACAGTCCCGGTGAAAACCAAAACGCCCCCGGGGCGCTCGGTTGGTCCGATCGAGCCTCGGCTCAGTGATGCTTGTCGTTGTCGATCACCGGGCTCTCGACCAACGTCGTCATATCCACGAGACCCACCTGATGTTCCGGCGCCTGACGGCGCCCAAGACCGCGCTTGCGCGTTGAGACAGCATGGATGCCATCGCCGCCAGAGACTCCGGCACCGCGCGTCGCCGCGAGCGCGCCGGTGCCGCGGCGGGCGCGGCGGCGCTGACTGCGCTTGCCGGCCTGTTGCTGATCCTCGGGCTGCGTGCTGCCGCGCCGATGATGCAGCGCGAGGCAGCCGTCATGATCCAGCTTCTCCCCGACGCCGCGCCGCATCGGCCAGTCGCGCCGCCCGAGCCTGTGCGGCGCCACAGGCCGCAAGGGGCCGCCGCGCCGCCGAACCTTCGCGCCGAGCCCAGCGAGATCGTCGCCGCGCCGCCACCCTTGCCGGTTCCGATTCCGGTGGCGGCGGCGCCGATTGCCGGTGCCGGCAGCGCGCCGACGGCGGGTGCGGCTGACATCCCCGGCCCGGGGACCGGCGCCGGTGGCGAAGGCCCGGGGCGGGGCGCAGGCGGGGACGGCGACGGCGTGGGGGACGGCGACGGCGAAACCCCGCCCCGGCTGCGGCGCGGGCGGCTCAAGGATTCGGACTATCCGCGTGCGGCGGGGGAGGCCGGGGTCGGCGGCACCGTGTCGGTCCGCTATGTCGTCGGTACCGACGGCCGCGTCGGCGACTGCGACGTGACTCGGTCGAGCGGCAATGCGGCGCTCGACGACACGACCTGCCGCCTGATCCGCGAGCGCTTCCGCTTCAGTCCGTCACGCGATGCGCGGGGGCGGCCGGTCGCCTCGGTGATCGTCGAGAATCACAGCTGGCTGGTGCATGACGACCCGCCCGCCACCAGGCGGCGATAGGCCACAGCAAAACGCCCCGGGGTCTCCCCCCGGGGCGCTTCGTCATTCGCGGCGGAATTCCGCTCAGTGATGCTTGTCGTTGTCGATCACCGGCAGCGTCTCGAACTGGTGGAACGGCGGCGGGCTCGACAGCGTCC
>JAZKCD010000020.1:0-22180 GCA_040388355.1 Pseudomonadota bacterium
GGCACGGGGTTGGGGTGGGGCCTCACCTCTGGACGACGGGCTCGGTGAGACTGAGAGGCCCCACCCCCAACCCCTCCCCTGAAGGGGAGGGGCTTAAGAGAGAAGCCGCTCACGCCACGGCCCTGCGGAAGGCGTCGACCAAAGGCACGACTTCGGCGGCGCGGGTCTTGAAGGCCGCGCGGTTGACGATCAGGCGCGAAGTGACCTGCTGGATCACTTCGACTTCGACCAGCCCGTTCTCCTTGAGCGTCTTGCCCGACGAGACGAGGTCGACGATCCGCGGCGCGAGGCCGAGCACCGGCGCCAGCTCCATCGCGCCGTTCAATTTGATGCACTCGGCCTGGACCCCGCGGCGCTCGAAATGGGCGCGAGTGACGTGGGGGTATTTGGTGGCGATGCGGACATGGCTCCAGCCGCGCGGATCGTCCTGCTCGGCCATGTCGGCGGGCTCGGCGACCGACAGGCGGCAATGGCCGATGCCGAGATCGACGGGGGCGTAGAGCTCCGAATAGGCGAACTCGGCGAGCACGTCCGACCCGACGATGCCGAGCTGCGCGGCGCCGTGCGCGACGAAGGTCGCGACGTCGAACGCGCGGACGCGGATCAGGTCGATCGCGGGGCTGTTGGTCCTGAAGCGCAGCGCGCGGCTGTCCGGGTCGGCGAAGGCGGGTTCGGGGACGATCCCGACGGCCGCGAGCAACGGCAGGCACTCTTCGAGGATGCGGCCCTTGGGCACGGCGAGGATCAGCGGCTCTTGCATGGCGAGCGGGGCTTTACTTGGGGGGTGCCCCGGGCGCAACAGACCGCCGACAAGGAGGCGGGACATGGCTGAGGTGGCGGGGAACGAGACGGTTCGAGGCGCGTACGGGGTCCAGATCGGCTATTGCCTCGCCAACGGCGCGCCGATCACCGCGCGGGTGGTCGAGAGCATCGCCGCCGCGCTGCAAGGCGACAACGGCTTCGTCCGCGCGATCCGCGACTGGCCGGGGCAGGCGACGCAGGACGCGCTGCCGCTGCGGAGCGCGGGCGGGCTCCACGCGCTGGCGCTGTCGGGAGCCGAGCCCGCGCTGGCGCCGCTCTATCGCGGCGAGGCCGAGGCGATGGCGGACGCGCCCGCGCTGGTGGCGGCGGCGATCGAGCGGCATGCCGACGCGCTGATGCCGTGGCTCGACGGGCCGCCGCAGACCAACGAGGCAGGGCGCTCGGCGAGCTATATCGCGGCGATGCTGTGGCTTGGCGCGCAAGGCCTGCCGCCGCGGTTCGACTGTATCGAGATCGGATCGAGCGCGGGGATCAACCTGATGATCGACCGCTATCGCTACACGCTGGGTGGAGTCGAGGTGGGGCCGGCCGATCCGGTGATGGCGTTCGCCCCCGAATGGCGCGGGGGGCCGCCGCCTGCGGGCGCGATCGCCTTTGCGGGCCTGCGCGGCTGCGACGTCGCGCCGGTCGACTTGCGCGATCCCGGCCAGCTGCTGCGGCTCAAGGCCTATGTCTGGCCCGAGCATCATTTGCGCTTCGCCCGGCTGGAGGCGGCGGCGCAGGCGGCGCGGGCGGACCCGCCCGACCTGGTCGAGATGCATGCCGACGCGTTCGTCGAGACGCAGCTCGCACGGTCGCAGGAAGCGGGGACGACGCGCGTGGTGATGCATTCGATCGTCTGGCAATATCTCGGCGAGGCGCGGCAGGCGCGAGTGACTGCGGCGATCGAGGCGGCGGGTGCGCGGGCTACTCCCGAACGGCCGCTCGCCTGGATCGCGCTCGAGGCCAATCGCGTGACCTACCAGCACGAGCTGGTCGTGCGCTCCTGGCCGGGCGAAGGCGAGCCGCACCTGCTGGCGCGCGCGCATGCCCATGGGGCCTGGGTGGAGTGGCTGGTTTGAGCGCGGCCTGCGCCCTTCTTCGTCATCCCCGCGCAAGCGGGGATGACGGGAGGGGTTTTGGCGTTACCTGGCCAGCCAGCCCCGCATCGCGGCGTTGACCGCCTCGGGCTTTTCCCACGGGACGAAATGCCCCGCGTCGGCGACCTCGACGATCGTCAGGTCGGGGACGAGCGCGTCGAGCCCTTCGAGCTGCGACGGGAGCAGCGCCTTGTCGCCCATCCCCCAGATCACCAGAGTCGGCTGGGTCACCGGCGGAAAGGGGCCGTCGATCCAGGCGGGGCGATCGGGGGTGTCGCCGGGCTCGGGGACGATGATGCTGCTCGCGCGGTACCAGTTGAGCATCGCGGTCATCGCGCCGGGCTGGTTCCATTCGTCGAGATAATTGGCCTTTTCGGGGGCGAGCAGCGCCGGGTCGGCGTGCTTGACGAAGGTCGTGTCGAAGAAGCCTTCGATGCCGATATTGGCGATATAGGTGTCGATGCCGAGGTTGCGGAAGGCGCGGATATACTGGCTCGCGGCGCGCTGGTCGGGATCGTCGAACAAAGTGCGCTGGAAGACGAGCGGGTGCGGGGCGTTGAGGATGATCAGCCGTTCGATCCGGCCGGGGTTCTGGAGCGCCGCCATCCAGGCAATTGCCCCGCCCCAGTCATGGCCGACCAGCGTGAAGCGGTCGATGCCGAGATGGTCGGCGAGCGCGATCAGGTCGCCGACCGGCTTGTCGGGGGTGTAGTTCTCGACGCCTTCGGGCTTCGAGGATCGCGCAAAGCCGCGCTGGTCGGGGGCGACGACATAATGGTCGCGGGCGAACTCGGCGAGCTGGTGGCGCCAGGTGCGGTGCGATTCGGGGAAGCCGTGGAGGAAGAACAGCGCGGGGCTGGCGGAGTCGCCAGAGATGGCGACGTCTAATTCGACTCCGGTTGGGAGCGCGATGCGTTGGAGGTCCGTCATTCTTCTCCCCTCCCGCTTGCGGGAGGGGTCGGGGGAGGGCCTGACCTAACTCCTGCACGGTGAAGATGACATGCCCTCCCCTAACCCCTCCCGCAAGCGGGACGGGACTTAAGGATAGCTCACGGTCAGCGGCACCTCGGGGATCGGGATGAATTCCTTGTCGTCGCCCGGCACCGTGGGGAACGAACCCGCCTTCCAGTCGGCCTTGGCCTGCTCGATCCGCTCGCGGCTCGAGGAGACGAAGTTCCACCAGACGTGGCGCGGCGTGGTGAAGGCCTCGCCGCCGCAGAGCATCACCCGGCCGCCGGTGTCCGAACGGAGCGTGGCGGTGATGCCGGGGCGCAGGACGTAGAGCGTGGTGGGCGCGAGCGGCATGCCGTCGAGGCTGGCTTCGCCGGTCGCGACATAGAGCGCGCGTTCGTCGGCGGCCGCGTCGATCGGGATCGAGGCGCCGGGCGCCAGCGCGATGTCGGCGTAGATCGTCCCGGCATAGGTCGTGGTCGGGGCCGAGGCGCCCCACAGGTCGCCCATGATGATGCGCGCGGTGGCGCCGCCGGCCTCGATCACCGGCAGCTCGGCGGCGGGGACATGCTCGAAGGCGGGGTCGACTTCCTCGAAACGCTCGGGGAGCGCGAGCCAGGTCTGGATGCCCGACAGCTCGGGTCCTGCGGCGCGCTCGGCGGCGGGGGAGCGTTCCGAATGAACGATGCCGCGCCCCGCGGTCATCAGATTGACTGCGCCCGGCTCGATCGTCGCGAAGGTGCCGAGCGAATCGCGATGGTCGATCGCGCCGGCGTAGAGATAGGTCACGGTGGCGAGGTTGATGTGCGGGTGCGGGCGCACATCGATGCCGGTGCCGGTCTCGAGATGCGCGGGCCCCATCTGGTCGAAGAAGATGAAGGGACCGACCATCGTCCGCGGGCGCGAGGGCAAGGTGCGGTGGACCTTGAACCCGCCGAGATCGTGGGTGGTCGGCGCGATCGTCTGGAGGATGGCATCTTGTTCGGTCATGTCAGGGTCTCCAGCATTCCGGCCAGATCCTCGGGAAAGATCGTCTCGGGCCAGGTCGCGATCTCGTCCAGCGCGAACCAGCGATGCGCCTGCATCACCCGGCGTTCGAGCTCGGTGTGCAGGCTCGTGTCGATCGCGCATTTGCCCGCGCGGACGAGGAAATAGCGTTCGTCGGCGACGACGGCGACGTCCTCGAGCGTGACGAACTCGACGACGCGGCGATGAACCTCCGCGCCGCAATCCAGGTCGAGCCCGGTCTCTTCGCGCAGCTCGCGGCGGGCGGCGTCGGCGAAGCGCTCGCCGGGATCGACTGCGCCGCCGGGGGTGCCCCAGAAGGCGGGGCGATCGCCCGCGTCGAAGCGGAACAGCAGCACGCGGTCCTGCTCGTCGAGAAGGAGGATGCGCGCGGCGGGGCGCTCGACCAGCGCGGTCATGCCTCGCCCGGCGCGCGGGCCCGAATCGCCAGCGCGTGGATGCGCGTCGCGAGCAGGTCGGCGAGCGCGTGGTTGACGAGGCGCTGGCGCTGGACGCGGTTGAGGCCTTCGAAGGCGGCGCTTTCGACGACGACCGTCCAATGCGATTCGCCGGTGCCGTCGTCGCCCATATGGCCGGCGTGGAGGTGGCTGTCGTTGATCACCTCAAGATGCGCCGGGTCGAGCGCGGAGGCGAGACGGGAAGCGATAAGGCTGGCGAGCGGGGCGGTGGCAGGCAAGGTCATCGCGCTTATATAGGCCGATTGTTCGAGGGAGTAAGCGTGGCATCCGAGCCGAGGAAAGATCGACCGCATACGCGTTTCCACGGCCGCGTGGAGGCGAAGGGGCGGGTTTGCGCCGAGCCGGGCTGCGAGGAGCCGGGCGAGTTCCGCGCGCCGCCGCTCGAGGGCGCGCGCGGCGTGGGCGATGGCCCCGCACCGTACCGCTGGCTGTGCCTCGAGCATGTCCGCGCGTTCAATTCGGGGTATAACTTCTTCCGCGGGATGAGCCCCGACGAGATCCATGACGCGCAGCGGCCGTTCTCGGGCTGGGAGCGCGAGACGCGGGCATTCAACACCACCGGCGGCGCCGACCGGCCACCGCGCTGGGCGGATTTCTCCGACCCGCTCGACGCGATCCAGGCGCGGTTCCGTGGGTCGATGCCGGTCGAGCGCAAGGACGGGCGGCCGCTGTCGGGCAAGGACCGCGAGGCGCTGCGGGTGCTCGAGCTCGAGGTCGACGCCGACCGGATGGCGCTGAGGCGGCGCTATTCGGAGCTGGTGCGCAAGTTCCACCCCGACCGCAACGGCGGCGACCGCAGCTACGAGACCGCGCTGGCGGCGGTGATCGCGGCGTACCAGCAGCTCAAAGGGTCGGCTGCGTTCGCCTAGGCCTGCCGGCCCGCCCTCGTCAGCCGGCTCTGGCGGGCGCGACGAGGCCGAATGGCACGCCTTCGGGGTCGTCGGCGCTGATCACCCATTCGCCGCCGGGCACTTCCATCGGGCCGTGGCGGACCTTGCCGCCGCCGGCCTCGACCCGCGCCCTGGCGGCGTCGATGTCGGGGACGCGGAAATAGAAGAACCAGCCGGGATGGCCGCCGGGCGGCAGCGGCATCACCGCGCCGATCGCGCCGCCGTCGCTTTCGGTGTTGGCGATGAAGCTGTATTCGCCCATCGCACCCATATCCATGCCGCCGATCCTTTTGACGGCGAACTGCTCCTCGTAGAAGGCGAGCGCGGCGGGCGCGTCGGGCGTGAGCAGCTCGTTCCAGCTGACATGGCCCAGCCCCATCCGCTGGTAGGCGGTGCTGCTCTCGGGGCTGGCGCCGCGCATCACGTAGAAGGGGATGCCCTGCGGGTCGGTGACCATCGCGAGGCGGCCGATGCCGGGGATGTCGAAGGCGGGGAGGTGGACCTGGCCGCCGCCCGCGACGATCGAGGCGACCGATGCGTCGACGTCATCGACTCCGAAATAGCCGAGCCAGGTCGGCTTGGCGCCGCCCGCGAGCATCTCGGCACCCAGCGCCATCACGCCCCCGGCCATCCCGTCGGACGCGACGATCATGCGATAGTCCATGCCCCCGGGGGCGGGCTCGGCGTCGATGTTCCAGCCGACAACGTCGTCGTAGAATGCCTTGGCGGCCCTGGCGTCGGCGGTCAGCAGCTCGTACCAGATGAAGCTTCCGTGCGGATTGGTCATCGTGTCTCTCCGTCTCTTGTCCGGCTCAGCCGAACGTCTCGTCGACGAGCGGCACGAAGCCGCCCCACATCATGCGCTTTCCGTCGAACGGCGCCTCGCCGTCGGGCTTCATCCGCTCGTCTTCCATCAGCCTGGTCCAGCCCGCGTCGCGCGTGGGTTTGTCGGGCCATTCGACCCAGGAATAGACCACCTTCTCATCCGGCTCCTTGAGCGTCGCGCGGTTATAGTCGGTGACCTGGCCGTCGGGCGTGTCGTCGCCCCACGCCTCGACCACGCGCAACGCGCCGAATTCCGCGAACAGGCCCGAGACCTTCTCGGCCATCGCGCGATAGGCCTCCTTGTTGGCGGCGGGCACGGGGATGACATAGCCGTCGATATAGCCGGTGCCCTTGCCCGCGCCGTGCTCGACGATCGCTTCGAAGCCCGCCATGATCAGCCGCTGCCCGTCGAAGGGCATGTCCTTGCCCGCCTCGGCCATTTCGGAATCTGCCCGCATCGACGCGTTCGCGGCGTCGCGGGCGGCCTTGTCGGGATATTCGAACCAGCTGAGCACCACGGTCTCGTGCGCCTCGGCATTGACCGATTTCTTGAGGTCGTTGAGCTTGCCGTCGGGCACATCGTCACCCCACGCCTCGACGACGCGGGTGACGCCGTGCTTCTTGAAGTACGGCGCCGCCGCGCGCGCATGCTTCTCGAACGCCTCGCGGTTGGCGGTGGGGACGGGGAGGAGGAATCCTTCGACATAGGTCATCGTCTTTTCCCTTTCGCTGCGCCTCCCCCGCGGATGCTCCGCGCGGGAGGAAGCGGATTCAGCCCAGCGTTTCGTCGAGGATCGTCGCGAAGCCGCCCCACATCATCCGCTTGCCGTCGAACGGGGCTTCGCCTTCGGGGTTCATCATCCGGTCGTCCTGCATGATCTTGCCCCAGCCGGCGTCGCGGGTCGCCTTGTCGGGCCATTCGACCCACGAATAGACCACTTTCTCGTCTGGCTGCTTGTGCGTGGCGCGGTTGTAATCGGTCAGCTTGCCGTCCTGGGTATCGTCGCCCCAGGCCTCGACGACGCGCAGCGCGCCATATTCGCGGAACAGCGGCGCCATCGTCGCCGCCTTCGCGCGATAGGCTTCCTTGTTCGCGGCGGGCACGGGAAGGACATAGCCGTCGACATAGCCGGTGCCATCGCTCGAGCCCGTCTCGACGATCGCCTCGAAGCCGGCGAAGATCATCCGTTTCGCATCGAAGGGCATGTCCTTGCCCATTTCCTGCATCGCGGGATCGGACATCATCTTGGCGTTGGCGGCGTCGCGAGTCGCCTTGTCGGGATATTCGAGCCAGCTGAACAGCACGGTCTCGCCGTCCTCGAGGTTCACCGACTGCTTGAGGTCGTTGACCTTGCCGTCCGGCACATCGTCGCCCCAGGCTTCGACGAAGCGGGTGGCGCCCAGCGACTTGAACAGCGGCACTGCGCCATGGGCGTGCCTGGTATAGGCCTCCTTGTTCGCGGTGGGGACGGGGGTGAGGAATCCTTCGACGTACGTCATCGTCTCTCTCCTAATCCGGAATTCAGGCGGGCACGCCGTCGGCGGCGGCCTCGATCGTCGCGATGTCGATCTTGCGCATCTTCATCATCGCCTCGAACCCGCGCTTCGAGCGGGCGGCGTCGCTGTCGGTCAGCAGGTCGAGCAGGATGCGCGGGGTGATCTGCCAGCTGAAGCCCCATTTGTCCTTGCACCAGCCGCACGCGCTTTCCTGGCCGCCATTATCGACGATCGCGTTCCACAGCCGGTCGGTCTCTTCCTGGTCCTCGGTGACGATCTGGAACGACACCGACTCGTTGGGGGTGAAATTGGGGCCGCCGTTCAGCGCGGCGTATTTCTGGCCGGCGAGAGTGAAGTCGACGAGCATGGCATAGCCTTCCGGCCCGCTCGGATTGTCCGAGGGCGCGGCGATGACATTGTCGATGCGGCTGTCGGGCAGCAGGCCGACATAGAATTCGGCTGCTTCTTGTCCGTTCATGTTGAACCACAAAACGGGGGTGATCTTCTGTGCCATTGTCTCTCTCCTTCGATTGGTTGTTTCAGCGGGCGAACGGGATCAGCGCGCGGACGCGCGGGTCGCGGAACCAGAGACGCCCCAGGCGATGAGTCCCAGATACACCCCGAACAGGATGTGGGTGAACCGGGGGCTGCCCACCCGGACGTGCGTAGCGACCGCTCCGCCGCTCAGCACCCTGCCGATGCGCGCCGCTTTCCTGCCGGGCATCGCTCAGGCGCCTGCGTGCTGCTCGGCGATCGCGGGGATCGCGGCCTCGAGGTCCATGTACATCGGCTCGTAGGTGTGGCCGTCGAGATCCTCGAAGGCGCGGCTGTACATGAAGCCCATGTCCTGCGGCTCGCGCGTCTCGCGGCCGCCCGCGGCGATCGCCGCATCGGTGATCGCGTCGACTTCGTCGCGGCTTTCGCGCGACAGGCAGAGCAGCGCGGCGTTGGTCGCATGGGTGTCGGCGATCGCCTTGGTGGTGAAGGTCCGGTAGAAATCATGGCCGAGCAGCATGAAGGTGATCGTGTCCGACCAGACCATCGCCGAGGCGGCTTCGTTGCTGAAGCGCTCGTCCCTGGTCATGCCGATCGACTCGTAGAAGGCAGTCGAGGCGGCGACGTCGGCGACGGGCAGGTTGACGAAGATCATCCGGGTCATGGCAAGGCTCCTGAGGCTTTGATGGGTCAGTTGTTCGGATAGGTGAGCGAGGGGTACCAGTCGGTCCCGCGGCCCTCTGGGGTCGAGTCGAGGATCGTCCACAGCGGCATCAGATCGGGAGCGCCGCGCGGATCCTCGCCGGGGTCCTTGCTCGCCTCGCCCATCTCGCCCGCCCAGAACAGGCGGATCGTGCCGTCGCGGCGCGTCAGCACCATGAACTGCGGGATGTCCTGGCCGTCGACCACGGCATAATAGTCGCGGCTGAACGCCTGTGACGGGTCCGAATAGAGCGGGAGATGCTGCCATCCGCGCTCGGCCTTGAAGGCGAGCAGCTTGTCGAGCGGCGAGCGGGCGATCACCGCGAGGGCGACGCGCTGCTCGATATCGGGGACCTCGCCGTCCCAGGCGGAAAGCAGCGAAGTGCACATCGGGCAGGGGCGCTCGCGCTGCGGGCCGAACATCCAGGTGTAGACGACCAGCGTATCCTTGCCGCCGAACAGGCCGGCGAGGGTGACGGGGCCGTCCGCGCCGATGAATTCATAGTCGCCGCGGACCTCGGGGCCGGGAGGCAGCGCGCGGCGCTGCGCGGCGACCTGCTCGATGTGGCGGCGCAGCGCGATCTCCTCGGCCAGCAGCGCAGTGCGCGCGGCGCGGTATTCGGCGCTCTCGTTCGGCCAGCGCGCGGTCTCGCGTGCGGCGAGGTCAGTAGCGGGGATCAGGGTCATGGATCAAAACCTCTGCTTCGTCGGTCTGGCGAATCGCTTTCTTGACCTTGATGCGCGACTCAGTTACAAAAAGCAACCATGAAGTTAAAAAAAGTGACTCAGGATATCAGGCCCGCCAAGACCCGCTGGTATGACGATGCGTGCGGGACCGCGCTGGCGCTCGAGCTGGTGGGGGAGCGCTGGTCGCTGCTGATCGTGCGCGAGCTGATGTATGGCGGGCGGCGCTTCGGCGAGCTCAAGGCGAACCTGCCCGGGATCAGCGCCAATATCCTGACGCAGCGGCTCGAAGGGATGGAAGCCTCGGGGATTCTCGTCCGCCGCAGGCTGCCGCCGCCGGCGTCGGTGCAGGTCTATGAGCTCACGCCCTGGGGCTATGAGAGCGAGACTGCGATCAAGGAGCTGGGGCGCTGGGCGGTGCGCTCGCCCGAGCATGATCCGAGCCTGCCGCTGTCGGCGGCGTCGCTGATGATGTCGTTCCGGACGATGCTCTCGGCCGGGCGCGCGGGCGGTCTCGGCGCGACGATCGGCTTCCGGCTCGGCGCCGAGACTTTCGTGGGCAGGCTCGCCGATGGCGGGATCGCGATCCGCCGCGAGGATCCGGCCGGCGCTGACCTGGTGTTCGCGAGCGATCCGATGACGATGGCCTCGATCGTCTATGGCGGGCGTCCGATCGCCGATGCCGAGGCCGCCGGCGCGCTCACCCTGACCGGCGACCGCGCGCTCGCCGAACGCTTCGTCACGCTGTTTCCGCTGCCGGAGAAGACCGGACCCTAGGCGGGGTTCAGCCCACGATCGCGAGTTCGCGTTCGATCTGCAGCAGTTTCTCGTCGAGCATGCCGTCGCCGACGATGCGGTAGCCGTTTTCGTTCTTGCCGCCGGTGCCGATCATCTCGAACAGCGGACGATGCGACGAGGGCCGCCGCGCGATCGCCTTGAGCCGGGCGCGAATCTGCCGCCGCAGCGCGAAATTCAGCAACGGCTCGCGCGCGAGGATCGCGAACAGCTGCGCCATGGCGAGGATCGTCTGGCCGCCGGTCACGTCTTCCCACCGGTCGAGCGCCGCATCGATCGCTTCGGGGCTGGACGCCATCGCCGCGACCAGCGTGCGGCTTTCGATCGAGGCGAGCGCCGACAGCGCGCGTTCGCGAATGGTCGGCTCGTCGCGGACCGACGTGATCAGCGCCTCCCAGATCCGTTCGGCCGACGTCTCCGGCCCGAGGGTGCTGCCCAGCAGGATCCACGCCGCCTGCGGAATGCGGGTGTTCGGGAAGAAGCGGATGACGTTGACGAGCAGGTCGGACCAGCTCGTTGCGGGCGGATCCCCGCTCCCGGCTTCCCCGGGCGGCGTCATCATCGCGACCCGGATGGTGTTCGGCCATTTGTCGAACAGGCAGGCGAGAATGCTGAGCTGCGAAATGCACAAAGTCTCGTTGTAGAGATCGAATTGTTCGGTCTCCGTCCGGCGTGCCTGCCAGCGATCGAGGCACATCCGCGCCCACAGCGTGAGGGCGGCGACCTGGCGCTCGGTCCAGCCATCGTCGGACAGGAAGTTGAGCGCGGATTCGGGGACATCGCCGAGCAGCTGGGTGGCGCCGTTGCCCAGCGACAGATAGTCCTCATAGGTCGAGGCCGCCGCCTCGGGCTGCGCCTCCTTCAGGCGGCAGGCATTGGCGCGCATCGCCTGGTGGGCGCGCGCGACGAGCGCCGCGACCGGCTCCTCGGGCGACGCGTCGGCCGACGCTTCGGCGAGCGCGCCGACGACGAGCCCGTCGAGGATCGGGCGCGGCAGCCATTCGAGATCGGGAGCAGGCCCGGTAGGCCAGCCGGGAAGACCGGGGAGGAACTCCTCGGGAAGCCCGTCCTCGACGGCGACGTGCATCACCCCCAGCCAGAGCGCGACTTCGTTGGCGAGCGAAACATTGTCGACCGACTTCACCCACGCCGACAGGATCGCGAGGCACTCGGGCGACCATCGCCAGGACCGGAACAGCGCGCGGCGCAGGATCGGGTCGCCGGGGTCCTGCGAGAGCCGCTCGAGCCATTCCGCAACCAGCTCGGGATCGTCGTTCCGCCATTCGAGCAGGCTGGCGCCGATCGTCCGGCCGCTGCGGTCGAGCGTCTTTACCCGCTCGCAGCCGATCGCCGCGAGGGTCTCGACGATTTCCTGCGCCCCGTGGAGCCGGAGCGCCTGCAGCGCGTACCGGTGCGGGCGGTCGCCCAGCCAGGTGTCAGGGCCGCTCAGCACGAGCTTGACGCGCGCCGCGCTGCGATCGTCGCCCGAATCGAGCAGCCGGCAAAGCGCTTCGAGATCCGCGGCGGCAAAGCGGCGGTCGACTTCGGCGAGCCACAGGATCACGTGATCGTGCAGCGCGGCGGCGAACAGATTGGGCATCCGTGTGCCCGGCTCGCCGCGCGCTTCGCGCCACCCGCGCACCCGCGCCAGCATCGTGCGCGGGATATGGTCGATCAGCGGCAGCAACCGCTCCACCGCGGCCCGCACCGCATCGTATGAAGTCTCGG
Source organism: Pseudomonadota bacterium (assembly GCA_040388355.1). Lineage (GTDB taxonomy): Bacteria > Pseudomonadota > Alphaproteobacteria > Sphingomonadales > Sphingomonadaceae > Sphingomonas. The sequence continues at coordinate 11,953 of JAZKCD010000020.1, forward strand.
CCGTCTCGAAGGCCCTGGCGGCGGCTTCGGTGAGCACCAGGCCGTGCGCCGGCGCCTGGTCGATCAGCGCATCGGTGGCCGCGCCGATGCTGTCGACGCTGGCATAGCCGTCGATCGCTTCGGTCAGGTCGCGCCACAGGCGCTCGATCGACGCCTCGCTGCGCGTTGCGCGCCGGGTCGCGGCGATCTCGTCATCCGCTGCCGCGACGATCAGCGCGGCGGCGAGCCCGCACCGCAGCGATTTGTCCGCCGGCCAGCGCGCGCCGACCCAGGACCGCAGCCACTGCGCCGGGCTGCCCAGCACCGCGCAGCGGTCGCGCGTGCCGAGCGATTCGAGCAGGCGGTCGATGGCGCCCTCTTCGATCTCGGCGCGGAAGACATCGATCAGCGGCGCCAGCGCGCGCATCACTTCGGCGCGCCACCGCGTGCTGCCGCCGGTCGCGAGGCAGTGAAGCGCGAGCCTCAGAAATGCCGGGTCGGACCGCTCGCGCGCCAGCGCGCCGGCCAGCGTGGCGGCTTCGATTTCCCATCCGGGCGCGCCGGTCTCGAGCAGGCCGCGGACCGGATCGAGCACTCTCGCGTCCCCGGCCAGGCCGAGCGCCATCGCATCGCGCGCGAGGAGCAGGCGGCTTCCGATATCGCCGGCCGCGGTCCATTCGCGCATCCAGACCGCCAGCAATTGCTCGTGCTCGGGGGCGAGGCCGATGAAGAAGATGGTGTTCACCATGCTGCGCCAGGTGCGCAGTTCGGGATCGATCGACGAGGCCCAGTCGGTGCGGCCTTCGCGAAGCGGCTCGCCCGGCGCATAGTCGCAGTAATAGCGCTCGCCGAGCGGGTCCACGCCGACCAGCGGGCCGAGCGCGACCGAGACCCAGCCTTCGCCGAGATCGCTGCCCAGCCGGTCGCGGACATAGGCGCCGAGCGCGATGGCGGCCTCGTAAAAGGCGATCGGCGGCAGCGGCAGCGTGCCCGCGCCGAGATCGAGCAGGTCGGGGAGCGCGATCTCCTGGCGCACCAGGCCGTGCGCGCGGAGCACTGCGCGCATCATCGCCTGGATTTCGGCCATTGTTTCGGGACGCCAGCTTTCGTCCAGCCGCATCGCGAAGGCGAGCCGCGGGTCCTCCTCGCTGCATGCGAAGGCCAGCGCCCAATGCTCGCCGAGCGGCGAATGGGCATCGGGCGACCCGACCGCGGACGGCGCCTCGAAGGTTCCGCCCAGCCGCCCGGCAAGCGCCCAGGCCGAGGCGAGCACGCGATGCGCGAACAGCCAGTCCTCCGGATCGGCGTCCGCCGCCTGCTCGCCCAGCCACTTCTGAAGGTCGAGCGCGCCGCGGTAACAGGGATCGAGAAAGTCCGCGCGAAGCCTGCCCATCGCGTCCGCCGGGGCGAGGCCAATGCTGTCCGCCGCCGCCGGCGGATCCTCGAGCGGGGCGGACAGGCGGCGGATCGCGGCAAGCACGCCGCGCTCGCCGGCATCGAGCGCGTCCGGGTCGAGATCGTCGAGCGCCGCGCGCACGGGATGGCCCGCCGCAATCGCCGCTGCCGCGGCGACCGCGACCGCTCCCGAGGCGGCGATCGAACCGACCTCCAGCCAGGGAGGGCCGCTGGACTGGTACCGGCCGCCGACCGTGTCGAGGTGCACCGCCATCGCGTAGACCGTGTCCTCGGCGCCGAACCAGGGAATGTACCGCCACGGCTCGGCGTCGAGCAGGGCGTGGCGGCCGCTGTCGGACAGGCTCAGGAAGCCGGCATATTCGAGATACCGGCTCCTGCGGCCGAACGCCTCCTGATCGCCGAGGCCGCCGAGCGCGGCGAGCGCGGCGACGGCGTCGTGCGGAGTGTCCAGCTGCTCGACCGCCGGCGCGGCGGCGAGCGCTTGCTGGATCGCGCGCGAGTCGCGGGACACCAGCGGCGCGGCGATCGCCAGGCGTTCGGACCATTCCACCCGCAGGCTGTTCCAGACCGGCAGCGCGCTGCGATAGCGCTGCATGCCGCGCACATCGGTGTCGGCGGGCGGACGGAAGGTCGAATTCGGCGCCGCGATCGCCTCGGATGGCGGCGTCGCGGCGCGGCGCAGCAGCCGGTGCACCGGCCAGTCCCCGGCGGCGCGGTCGCGATGGCGCCGCGCCTCGAACGCGTCGACCCACGCCTGGTTCAGCCACGACCGGCCAAGGACCAGATCGGCCGCGGCGCCCAGCCGGGCGCTGCCCGCCGCGGCATCAGCCGCATCGATCGCCAGCATGACGATCTGCTCGAACGGCCCGGCGCCGATGCGCCGGCGGATCTCGGCGAGACGCTCGGCGAAGATCCGGCGCTCGCGCGGCGCGTTGCGCCCGCCGCCGACCCCGGCATAGGCGTCGAGCAACTGCGCCACGACCGGGGACACCAGCGGCTGCGTCCCGTCCGTGACGGCGATCAGGCTGCTCGGAACCTCGGCGAGAAGATCGGCGACGAACAGCGCCCATTCCTCGCGCGACAACAGGTCGTCATGGTGCTGATGCCGCGCTTCGAGCTCGCCGATGACCTCCGCAAGCGCCGGCGCGGGCCGCGCGAGGCCCGCGTTGCGCTGCTCCTCCATCCAGGCAAGCTGGCCGAACAGCAGCATGAGCGGCTGGCGCCAATGCGGGTCGATGAGCAGGCCGGCGTCGATGATCCGCTCCGCGAGCAGCGCCGCGGGGATATCGAACGGCGCGGCATCGATCGGCTTTCCCGACGGCTCCGGCAGCAGCAGCGTGAGCCCGGCGAGATATTCCTGGAAGGTGCGGTGCAGGAACGAATAGCGGCCGCGCGACCGCTCGCTCATCACCCCGAATGTCTGTTTCAGCCTGGTCTCGATGAAGCGGCGGTGCCGGTTCTTCTCGGCGGGACTCAGTTCGGAATCATGCTTGCCTTCGAGCCCTGCCAGCGCGCCGACGAGCAGCGTCAGCAGCTCCTCGCGATCGATTTCCCCGATGATCGAATGCCGATGGATGGAGTTTGCCGCCGGGGCGAATAGCGCGAGAATGGCGTCGGCGTTGGCGAAGCTGAAGGGATCATCGCCGGGCGCGGTTTCGGCGCGCCAGCCCTGGGCGGTTTCGAAGATGATCTGCTCGTACAGCTCGGCACGGACCTGGGGCAGGCGAACCACGGTGCGGTCGCGGGTGCTGAGCTCGCACAGGATCGACAGCAGCAGCGGGTTGCGCGCCATCGACAGGATCGTGTCGTTTCCGGGCGCGAAAAGCTCGTCGCGCAAGGGGCCGGCGAGGTCGGGGAATCCCGCCGCCGCGCACCAATTGTCGCAGAACTGGCGGATCTGCGAATCGGGCATCGGCCGGATCAGGAAGGTCGACCAGATGTTCGAATCGAGCGCGGTCTGATAATAGCCGGTGACTCGCGAGGTGACGAGGATCTGGTTTCCCAGCCCGCTGTCCGGCCGGAAACCCTCGATGCCGGACCGCGCGACACAGTCCCGCGCGAAGGTGTCGATCATCTGCTTGAGGTCGGCCTGATATTTCACCGGCGCCTCGTCGAGGCCGTCGATGATGATGAACGCGTCGCCATCCTCGATCAGCTGTTCGACGAAGCGGCCCCATGCCTTCCCGGCCACGGCATCGTCCTCCGGCCGCATCCAGGTCTGGATGTAGGAAACCAGGCTGTCGATGCTCCCGTCCGCGAAACGGTCGATCAGGTCGCGCGCCAGGATCAGAAGCGGCGCGCGTTTCGAGCCGAGCTCCTCGCTGTTGACCTCGGCGTGCCGGCAGTCGGCCAGCTCCTTGGCGATCCAGCGGCACAGCATCGTCTTGCCCGATCCCGGATCGCCGAGCACGACGCAGCAGCGTTCGCGGCGGAGCATGTCGTGCAGCGATTCGCCGCCTTGCTCCGCGCGGCGGGCGGTGGCTTCGTCTTCGTGCCGCTCGGCTTCGACCGCGGGTTTCGCAGGCCTGGTCGACACCATGTCGGGCCGCTGCGGCGGCCGCGCCACCTTGCGCGCCGGCAGCCGCGCCAGCGCGATCTGCTCGCTGCGGATACGGCGCTCGGCCTTGGTCGTCGAAGGCCGCAGCAGGTCCTGCCACACGCCCTCGCGGGTGTGCAGATCGATCTGGATGGACAGATCGATCTCGCGGGCGCGGCGATGCTCCTCCGACGAAGTCGGGTCCGCGATCAGCGTGATGTAGAGCTGCCTGATTCTCACCCCGCGGACGCGGGAGGCGCCGCCAAGCCTGGTGGGGGCGATATCGCGTGTGAACGCCTGCACCGCATCGAACAGCGCGGCTTCGAGGCGCCGAAGGACATCGGCGTCGAGCCCCACCGTCAACGGGGCCGGTTCCAGCGTTCGCGCGGCGCCGCGCCGGGTCAGGTCGATCCCGAAATCGTCGCAATGGACGTTCCAGACCGCGCTGCCGGCATGGCTTGTGCCGAAGAAATCCGGCATTTCCTGGAAAAATCGCGGCGGTATCGAAGCGTATTCCGTTAAAACGTCCTTATAAGCGTCGGCAAATATTACGATATTCTCGAAATCCTTCGGAATATGGCCAAGTATTGCGGTTATTTCATTTAACGACGACCCAGCAAATCTGCCGATCTTGTTGTCGACGTGGAACGATCCGTGATGCGCCGCGAAGTTGATAATCGGGCGAGACGATTCGACGTAATTCTTTGTCTGCAAATACAGAAAGGTCGAGATCGAGCCGATGAAATCATAGCCGGCTTTGATATCGCCCTGAAACGCCAGGATGCTGCTGTTGCCGGCCGAGGATCTTGCGACCACGATCGCGTCGAGACCGCTGGTGACGCTGTCGATTCCCGACGCCAGAAGCGCATTCAACGCCGCCAGTTCGACGGGCGTCCGCCGGGCGCCGTCGATGATGCTGAAGCCGACAAGGGGACCCACATAGACCGGCATCAGCGGTGTCGGGGCTCCCCTGCGCCGGTCACAACGCCACGCCGAACTGGTCGCTGCGGTAATTCCATACCGCATGCCGCTTGCCGTTCTTGTCGATCATGTCGGGAAGCGGCGTGAAACGCTTGTCGCGCACCCCGGCCTCCTCGAGCAATTGCCGGTAGACGTCGGTGATGAGCACCTGCCCGGGCGGATCGCGTTCCATGTGCGACAGCAGGAATGCGAGCTCGTCGATCGCATGCCCGACGACTGCGCTGTCGAGGCGGTCGGGCTTCACTTCGATGAAGCCCGAATGCAAGGCGTAGCGGATCTTGACCGTCTCGCGTTCGGTCTCGAACCGGGCGCACATCGCCGCCAGCACCCGCGGCGCCAGCTGGACGTCCCCGCGCAAGGCGAGATAGCCGCCATCGCCCCGGTTCAGCCAGACCCTCCCCAGCACGTCCTCGCCCGAATCGTCGAGCGCACGCGAAACGATCGACTGGATGAGGGTCTGGATTTCCATTTGATTGCTGAACGAGCGCGACGAATATCCCGCAGCATCGAATCCCAGGAGCTGACCAAAATAGACCGGCATCGTCGCGCGCTAGCATCCCCCGCTGCGGATCGGCTCTAGCAGGGTGCGCCGCGCGATGGAATGCGGCAATGCAGCGCGTCCGCCTATTGCCGGGCATCCAGCCGCGGCCGCCGCGGCGATATTCCCTCAACCCAAGCAATAGTTTGTTGTGTCGCGGCGCGGTGTCAGTAACCTGGCCTCGAGGTGAATATGACTGGACCCCATGCGGACGCCGACGATTTGAGCCGAGTGATCATGCTGCTTTACGGGCAGATGGATCATGGTGGACCGTTCTGGTGCTATGTCGCGATCAAGCCTTCGATGTTCGACGCGTTCCGCGCGACGGAGCGTCTCGGCGAGATCAATCTCTACGATTTCGACGCGTTCGGCGAAGTGATCGTCTCGGCCGAAGGCGAGCAGCCGCCCGACGACGTCACCGAGAAGGTCGCGGAAATGTATGGGAGCGATCCCAGCACCTTCTTCCAGCCGATCGATCCGATCGCCGAGATCAACAAGAAGATCGAGGACCTGATCGAGTCGCAGCCGCCGTCACCGCCGCCCTCGCCGCCGCCGCCCGAATCGTCCTCGCCCGCCACCCCGCCATCGCCTTCCAGCTGGGTTGCGCGGGTCAGCCGGCGCGGCGCGAAATAGCGAGTCGCGAAGCGCGCCTAGCGCGCCGCCGGCTGCGGCCGTTCGGGCGCGGCGATCGGCGCGGTGCGGAATGTCCTGGTGACCGCGACCAGCGTCACCGCCAGCCCCAGCCCGATGACGCCCGACAGCATCGCGAGCCGGAGAACGCGGTATTTCCGCCGGCAGACCCGGGCGATCTCGAAATTGTGCCGGATCCGCGCCTCGATCAGCGCGCCGTGCGAAAGCGGCTGGAGCTCGTCCAGATACGCGCCGGCATCGGCCCGGACGGCGACGGCTCCGAAGAAGAAGATGCCGCCGGGGGCGCCCGAGGTGCGCGGCAGGATGACGAGGAAGGCAGCGCCTGCGCCGAGCAGCAGCGCGGCCAGCGCGAGGCCGGCAAGCGCCGCCAGCCACGGCCGTTCGGCCGAGACGACCGCGGAGACCACATCGGTCTGGCTCACCACATAGCCGATGACGCCCGCAAGCACGGCGAAGGTCCAGGTCGCCTTGGTGTCGGCCATGGCGATGTTGGTGATGACATGCTGCGCCTGGTTCGCAGCGAACTCGGCCTTTGCCAACGGATCGGCAAGGGTGGCGGCCGGCGCCTGCGGCTGCCTCGCCGATGGTGCCGCGCGCCGGGGCCGGGATGATCCTTGCATTTCACTCATGAACAACGGTCCCTGGCCCGAGTATCGGGCGCATAGCATATGCGCTCCCGGTCCGGACGCGATGCCTCTTTTCGCATGCTGCATCGGATCGTCGTCAAGGCGGCGATTCCTTGCCGCCGGGATCGGGCTGGCCAAACGGAGTTGCGGACGGCGAAACTTGCTGCGGCTGCCGGTTTTGGGCCAGCCAGCGTGCGCGGTTGCGACGGGTCGCCGATGCGCTCCTCCCTCGCGCTCCTGGAAGCGATCGCGCCCAGGCGGCGTGCATTCACCATAAGGCACATCGCCGCAGCATGGAAAGCACGGCCCGCGTAGAACAGCCACAAGACCAGCCCTGGTTCCGCCAAGGCCGGCAAGCTCTCGACAGGCTTGTCGATCCGTAACGGAGTCAATGACCGCCGGCGGCCGCCAATTACCTTTGCTGTGTGACGAAAATCGCCGGTTCATGCGTGGCCCTGCATCCGGTAAAAGGTCCGGCGGGACGTCGAATGCGCCCGATTTTCCTTCCGCGTCTGCGCCGTTTTGATCCGATCCGATCAACATGACCGTGCGCGGCCAGTATCGTAGACGATTGCCCTGCTTCGATAATGCGTTAATCATCCCGATCGGGAGGCGATTCGTCGATGGCTTCGATCGGAGCCGATGGCGTCGCGAGTCCCGTGTCGTTTTTCGGACTCGGTTTCCGGGACTCCAGGGGGAAGGTTCAATTTCCCCGGACAGTCGCACGGATGCCGGCGGGGATCATCACATAGCGGCGAGTAGATGGTGGCGCTGAAGCAGGATGGCGTGCCGCGATGGTGTGCGTGGATCCCCTGCGATGGGGATCGAGGGGGACATGGGGTGCATCGGGAATGAATCTGACCGTATGGATCCGGCAGTTGCCGGCGAATATGGCGGAAGCGATCGGAACGGGGCGCGGCCTTTTCACGCGCTACGGGCTGCGCGCGATCGTGCTGATCGCGCTGCTGCTGCTGACTTCGATCGCCACCGCGGTGGGGCTGACCGACCTGATCCAGGCGTCGGAGGCGGACGGGGTCCGGCTCATCGAGTATATCGTGGTCGGCGCGCTCGCGACCGGCGCGATCCTGACGATGTGGCTGGCGCTCGAATTCACGATCGAGCTGCACCGCTGGTGGCAGCGGCTGGCGTCGTTCACTGTCTATCTGATCCTGGTGCTGTGGTCGATCGGCTTCGGCTTCGGCTTCTACTGGAAGCACATCGCCTCGGTCGTCGTCGCGCGCGATCAGGTGGAGACGATGACCAAGGATGTCGGCAAGCTCGCCGATCAAGCCGACAAGGCATTGCGTACCGTCCGCAACACCGTCGCGAACGTCGCGATCAAGTCGCGAAACGCCCAGATCAAGGAAAGGCAGGGTAACAGCTGCACCAACGTCTCCTCGGGTTTCGGCGAAGGCGGCCTGTCTCAAGCCCGAAATCAGATCGCAACCGACGTGGAGGGCGCGTCCGCAGGTATCCAGATCTGGATCAATGGGCGCACCTCGGCGCCAGCCTTGGAGCCGCTCCCGCAGCCCGATGGTGTGGGCAATTCCACGGCATCGGACGCTGCCGCCGCAGCGCTCGGCAACAGCTCGGTACCCGCCGCGCAGGCGACGCCGACGGTGCGCCCGACTCAGTCGCCGGCGGCGCAGCCGGTCGCGCAGGGCGACGATCTGGCGGGCGAGATCGAAGCGCTGAAAAGGGAGAGCGAGGCGGTCAGCAAGACCTATGGCCAGGGTGCGAAGGATCCGGCCGAGATGCGCGACCGCGTTCTCGCCTTGAGTCGGCATGCGCAGGATATCGTGAGCCGCATCAACGATATCGTCGGGCACAAGGCAGTCCATATCGACCGCCTCAAGAGCATCCAGCAATCGGTGCGGGACGGCGTAACGGTCGGCGGCAAAACCTGCAAGGACGAGGCGCTGGCCAAGGACCTGGAGGCTGCGATCTATGCCCTGGATCACATGAAAGCCCTGCCAGAGGACAAGGCGGTCCTCGATCCCCAGCTCGGCGCGCGGGCGACGCAATATGCCTTTTTCCGGTTGTGGAACAATGTCTTCCCGTTCCTCAGCGAGAAGAATCCCGATGGCACGAACAAGTCGGAACCGCTGGGCAGTCAGGACATCATCGCGCTGGTCGCGGCGATCGTCGTCGATATCGGCATTCTCTTCCTGACGGTGTTCGGCCGCACCGGCGGCGACACCGGCGCGATCACCGGTCTCGTCACTCGGCCCCTGCCGCCGCGCATGCTCCGCCGGCGCCTGTTCGCGCTGGTGAATTCCAGCGACAACGGGTTGCGCGAACTGTTCGATCGCTCGCTCGCCCAGGAGGAAGACGATTTCTACCTCGTGTCGAGCGAGCAGCTTCCCGCCTTCCACGGCGCGATCCGCAACCTCCAGATCATGCTGCTCGCGGCACGGCTGGGGATTCCGGTGGCGATGCGGCAATCCCTGTGGGCGCGGCTGCGCAAGAAGCCGCATGCGCTGCTCGAGCGGATGCAGCGCGTCCTCGCATCGGCGGCGGCGCTTCCCGATTCGGGGGCGACCACCGTCGATCCGGACGCATTCGAGGCCGATCAGATGACGGTGCTGCGTCTCACCCCGCAGCTGACCTTCGCGCTCCAGCGCCTGCTCGCCCAGCGCGGCGGCGACGACGGCAGTCCGGACGGCGGCGCGTCGCCCAATCCGGCCGACGATCCCCGCGCTCCGGGCGATGCCGGCCGCGGCTAGCGCGAAAACTCGCCCCGCCGCGTTCCGTGAACGGCTGGCGGAAAAGAACGGCGATCGCCGGCTCGGCCCGGTGATCCTGGCCGTTACGGACCAGTGTTTGGCGAGATTTAGCGCGGCCTTAACCATTGTTGCCGATAGTCGGCACTGACCGCGGCATCTTCGCGCCGGCAGTGCAGGGTGACTGAAATGTACTATGAACCCATCGTCGGTGCGCAGCCGGCGGACCAGGCCGTCGGCGCCGCCCTTGACCATTACCTGCTGACTGCGCTCTCGCAGAACGCCGTGCCGATCCGCATGATCGCGGCGTCTCCGTCCGCGCCGCTGGCGCAGGCCGTCCATCGGCGCCTCGACGCCGTGCGCAGCACCGGGACCGCGATCGAGATCGTCTTCGCGACGCATGGCAGGCGTGACTGGGCCGATATTGCGGCCTTCGTCGCGGCCGCAGGGGCGGACCGCGTACGGATCGCCCGCTTTGCCGGCGCACGGCATCTCGTCGAGCAACTCATATTGGGAACCGAGCTCTGGACCGCCAGCCGTGTGGCGGACGATGGCGGCCACTTCGTCCCGGCGGCGAAGGGCGCGTTCGGCGTCGCCGCCGCCGCCGCATTCGACATGGTCTTTGCCCTCGCCGACCCGCTTCAGCCCGCGCGCCTGGCCGCCTAGAGTCGTGACTCAATTAGATCGCGCTTCAGGTTGGTGAGGGGGTTCGCGCTATCGATCGCTCCCGAAACCCCTCACCCAGCTCCGACTAAGGCCTTGCAAGAGCAAGACCTAA
>JAZKCD010000021.1:0-7952 GCA_040388355.1 Pseudomonadota bacterium
GCGCCATCCTCAAGGACGGCCAGCGCATCGACGGCCGCACCACCACCCAGATCCGCCCGATCGAGGCGATGGTGCACTTCCTGCCCCGCGCGCACGGCTCGGCGCTGTTCACGCGCGGCGAGACCCAGTCGATCTGCACCACCACGCTCGGCACCCGCGACGCCGAGCAGATGATCGACGGGCTGAACGGGCTCAATTACGAGCACTTCATGCTGCACTACAACTTCCCGCCCTATTCGGTCGGCGAAGTCGGCCGCTTCGGCGCGCCCGGCCGCCGCGAAGTCGGCCATGGCAAGCTCGCCTGGCGCGCGCTGCACCCGGTGCTGCCGGCGAAGGAGGACTTCCCCTACACGATCCGGGTCCTGTCGGACATCACCGAGAGCAACGGCTCGTCGTCGATGGCGACGGTGTGCGGCGGCTCGCTGTCGATGATGGATGCCGGCGTGCCGCTCAAGCGCCCGGTCTCGGGCATCGCGATGGGCCTGATCCTGGAAGGCAAGGATTTCGCGATCCTCTCCGACATCCTCGGCGACGAGGATCATCTCGGCGACATGGACTTCAAGGTCGCCGGCACGTCCGAAGGCATCACCACGATGCAGATGGACATCAAGGTCGCCGGCATCACCGACGAGATCATGCGCGTCGCGCTGGCGCAGGCCAAGGAAGGCCGCGCGCACATCCTCGGCGAGATGGCCAGGGCGCTCGACCACACGCGTGAGGAGCTCAGCGAGCATGCCCCGCGCATCGAGACGCTGACGATCGACAAGTCGAAGATCCGCGACGTCATCGGCACCGGCGGCAAGGTGATCCGCGAGATCGTCGCCACCACCGGCGCCAAGGTCGACATCGACGACGAGGGCGTGATCAAGGTCAGCTCCTCCGACGCGGCGCAGATCGAGGCAGCGATCAAGTGGATCAAGGGCCTGGTCGAGGAAGCCGAAGTCGGCAAGATCTATGACGGCAAGGTCGTCAACCTGGTCGATTTCGGTGCGTTCGTGAACTTCATGGGCGGCAAGGACGGCCTCGTCCACGTCTCCGAGATCAAGAACGAGCGCGTCGAGAAGGTGGCCGACGTCCTGAGCGAAGGCCAGGAAGTCAAGGTCAAGGTCCTCGAGATCGATCCGCGCGGCAAGGTCCGCCTGTCGATGCGCGTCGTCGACCAGGAGACCGGCGAGGAACTGCCCGACACGCGCCCGCCGCGTGAGGGCGGCGACCGTGATCGTGGCCCGCGCAGCGACAGCCGCGGCGATCGCGGCCCGCGCGACGGCGACCGCCGTCGTGACGGCGGCGGCGGGCGTGGCCCGGGCGGCGGCGACCGGGGTCCGCGCCGCGACGGCGGCGACCGCGACCGCGGCCCGCGTTCGGGCGGCGGGGCCAGAGAAGATGGGCGCGGTCCGCGCCCCGAGCGTTCGGAAGCCAAGGACGACGGCGGCGATATCGGCCTGCCGGCGTTCCTGACCGGCGATCAGGACTGATTACGGCATCCGGCGAAGTTCGGAGAGGATGAGGGGCCCGGCGGAAACGCCGGGCCCTTTTTCCTTGGGGGCTATGCCGATTGCAGACGCGATCCCCTTTCCAGGCTGTATCGACATTCGCTTTGGCGTGCTGCCCCAGATCTTCCTGTCACCCCGGACTCGTTCGGCGCGTATCCCCTTGCGCCAGGGCCCTCTTGCTCCCCTGCGAAAGCAGGGGTCCAGGGTCGCAAGGGCTGAACTGCCTGGCCCTGGGCCCCTGCTTTCGCAGGGGAACAGGGAAGTACCTGCCCCACGGGTATAAGCGCCGACTCGTTCGGTCCCTGTCCCCTTGCGCCAGGGCCCTCTTGCTCCCCTGCGAAAGCAGGGGTCCAGAGTCGCAAGGGCTGAACTGCTTGGCTCTGGGCCCCTGCTTTCGCAGGGGAACAGGGAGGTACCTGCCCCAAGAGGGTATAAGCGCCGACTTGTTCGGTCCCTGTCCCCTTGCGCCAGGGCCCTCCTTGCTCCCCTGCGAAAGCAGGGGTCCAGGGTCGCAAGGGCAGACCTGTCTGGCCCTGGGCCCCTGCTTTCGCAGGGGAACAGGGAAGTACCTGCGCCACGGGTATAAGCGCCGACTTGTTCGGTCCCTGTCCCCTTGCGCCAGGGCCCTCCTTGCTCCCCTGCGAAAGCAGGGGTCCAGAGTCGCAAGGGTTGAACTGCTTGGCTCTGGGCCCCTGCTTTCGCAGGGGAACAGAAGTTTACTTGGCGCAGCGGGATAACCACCGACTCGTTCCGGGATCCACGCTTGCGACACGGGCAATCTTCAGAGGCTCGACGGCCGACCCCGCCGCACGCGTGATCTCGCCGCGCTGCCATCCGCCCCGACCTGCTTGCAATTGGCATAATCGCCAAAATGATTTCACGCGGAGGCGCGAAGGCGCGAACAATCTTCTTGTTGACGATCGTATCGACGACAAAGCACGCAGTGCGGATGGCGTACACCTTTCCCGCCTTCGCGGGAGCGGGCCAGGAACGGCGGCCGTATCTGCAGCGCAATACGATCTGCCGAAGAAGTTCATGGCTAGCTGCGCCTTTGCCGTCTCTGTTTTGCGCCTGAGACCAGACTCCAAATACTGTTTTGGGCCTGGCGTCTCATCGGGCATGATCATTCGACGAGTCGTGGGAAGATCATCATCGAGCGGTGACTGGCAATGACAGCTTGCGGCGATCGAGTTGGCCGCCGGTCACGCAGAATTTGGGAATTCACGCGCGGCTATAGTTTGACTGCCGGGGAGGAGCGACATGGTCACCAAAATCAGCCGCGCGGAATATCTGAAATCGCATCCCCAGGCATCGGCATGGGCCGAACTCGCCGACGCGACCAACGAGCAGCTGCGGATCACCCCGGGCCCGATCAAGCTCGAGCAAGGCAGCTTCAAGGGCAAGCGCGCGCTCATTCTCGGCGCCGGCGTCGGCGGGCTCACCACGGCCTATGAGCTGCTGGCCCACAGGACCGGCATGGATGTCACGATCCTCGAAGCGCAGAACCGCACGGGCGGCCGGTGCCTGTCGCTGCGCACCGGCGACACGCTGACCGAGGACAAGGACGACGCGCTGTTCGGATCGGAGCCGGGCGAGACCCAGGTCGTTCGCTTCGAATGGCCGGTCGGCGATGCCGAGCCCTATCTGAACGCAGGCCCCGGACGCATCCCGTCGGCGCACAAAAGGCTGCTCAGCTATCTTCGGGAATTCGGCGTCGCCGTCGAAGTCTATGTGATGAATTCGATGTCGAACCTCGTCCATATGGGCGCAGGGCCGTTGAAGGGCAAACCGCAAGTCTATCGGCAGATCGACCATAACCTGCGCGGATGGCTCGCGCAGCTGGTGCACGATCATGCGGCCGAGCTTCTCGCCGCGTCCAACATCGGCATTCCCAAGGAGGAGCGGCGGCCACTGGTCGCGAAGTTCAAGTCGCTGATGATCGCCTTCGGCGAGCTCGACGAAAAAGGCCGCTATGCCCCCACCTCCGGAAATCCGGGCTTCGAGAATGCGATCTCGCGGGCCGGCTTCGACGTGCTGCCCGGGGTGGCGGCCGGCAAGATCGCCGAGGCGATCAAGCTCGAAGACCTGATTGCGTCGGAATATTGGAAGCAGACCCGATTCTACCAGCCCTATGATTTCCTGTGGCAGCAGACGATCTTCCAGCCGGTCGGCGGCATGGACCAGGTCCAGCGCGCTTTCGCGCGCGAAGTGGCGACGCTGGGCGGAATGATCCATTTGAACAGCCCGGTGACATCGATCGCCTGGGACGCGGCGCACAAGGAATTCGTCGTCCAGGTCGCCAAGATCGGCAGCAAGGCGACGATCGAGTATCGCGCCGATTATTGCTTCTCGAACATGGCCATGCCGTTCCTCGAGAAGATCTTGTCCAGCGAGCTGCTGGGCGGCGGGGACAAGCGCGGCTTCGATGTGCCGTTCAAGCAGGGGCTCGATGCGGTCTTCAAGGCGCAGGCCCGGCCGCGCATCAACCCCAAGACCAAAGACTATCAGGACAAGTTCCTCGCCGCGACCACCAAGGTCGGCTGGCAGGGCGACCGCAGCCTGTGGCAGGGCAAGCTCATCACCCACGGTCATGACGACGAGCTGAAGCTCGACACGATGGTGGCGCCCGATGCCGAGGAGGGTGTCGTGCCGATCTTCGGCGGGATCAGCTGGACCTCGCACCCGATCGTCCAGATCTGGTATCCCTCGACGGCGTATCACGATCGCAAGGGCGTGCTGACCGGCGCGTATAATTTCGGCGAGATCGCCTGCGACTGGGGCACCAAGCCGGTCGACGAGCGGCTCAAGCTGGCGCGCGAGGGGGCGCGGCAATTCGGCAGGAAATTCGGCAACGGGCTTGACCGCGGGCTCGCCATCGCGTGGCAGAACATGCCCTATATCAAGGGCGGCTGGGCCTATTGGCAATCGGTCGGCAGCGACGAGGAGGCGGCGCGGCACTTCAACAATCTGAGCCAGGGCACCGGCGTCCACGACGCGAAGGGCAAGCTGTCCGACCCGGTGTTCTTCGTCGTCGGCGACCAGCTTTCGTCGCTGCCGGGCTGGCAGGAAGGCGCGATCGCCGCAGCGCTCAACGCCTTGACCCGCATGGCGCGGCCCGACCTCGAAATCCCGCATCTCGAGAAGCTGCCCGACACCAGGCTGCTGGTCGAAGGCATCTAGAGTCCGTTTGGAAACGCGCCGAGGCGCGTTTGGGCGCCGGCCCGCGCCCCCTCCCGGCCACCCATTCAGGATACGCTGTGGGTGGCCGGGAGGGGGAGCGGGCCGGCACCGCTGCGAAACGCGCTCTTTCGCGCGTTTTCAAACAGACTCCTGGCGGCAGGACCCGGGTTCCGGACGATTGGAGAAACGGCGGCGGCAACCGTCGAGGGGCGCGTGCTTCCTGCTCCTGTTCTCCTGCGAAAGCAGGAGCCCGGAGCCAAGCAGCCGTTGCGACCCTGGGCCCCTGCTTTCGCCGGGGAGCAGCGGAGGTACCTGGCGCAGCGGGACAAGTGCCGGCATTTTCCGCTGTCCTACAAGCCCCGGCCCCGCATATCTCGATTGCCTCTTTGACGGATCGGAGGCGAATCGATGAGCGCGAAGACGAGCGCGGCGCGGCGGGAGGCCTTCCTCGCGGCGCTGGCGGAGACGGGGAACCGGACGATCGCGGCCGAGCGGGCGCGGGTTTCGCAATCCTGGGTGACGCTGCACCGCGCGCGCGATCCTGCGTTCAAGGCGGCGATGGTGGCGGCGGTGGCCGGGGCCAGGGCGCGGCTGGGCGGGGCGGCGGCGATGCGGCCGCCTGTCGGCTGGGGGTCGCTCGATGGCGAGGAGCTGGTCGTGCGCGCGGGCAATGGGCGGCGGACGCAGATTGCGCGGGCGCGGATCCGGCAATGGACGCCGCGGGCCGAGGCGCGGTTCCTGGGCGTGCTTTCGGCGACCTGCAACGTCAAGGCGGCGTGCGCGGCGGTGGGGCTGACCGCCGCATCGGCCTATGCGCATGCCAAGCGCTGGCAGGGCTTTGCCGGGCGGTGGCGCGCCGCGGTGGAGACCGGCTATCTGCGGATCGAGGCGGGGCTGCTCGCCCATGCCGACCGCAATCCCTTTTCCGGCGACGCCGTCGACGCCGAGCTGGCGATGCCGCCGATGACGGTCGCCCAGGCGCTGCAGCTGCTCCACATGCACAAGCACGCGGTGCGCGGGATCGGCCGGCGGCCGGGCGTGAACCGGCCGCCGCCGACGCTCAAGGAACTGGCGCCGGGGATCCTGCGCAAATTGGAGCGGCTGCAGCGCGCGATGGAGGCACAGGCGTCGGCCGATCGCGGCGCACTGGCGGCCGACAGGCGCGAATGGGCGCGGCGGCGCGGGGCGTGAGCGGGACCGCCTCAAGGCATTTTCGGTTGCGCGCACGCTGCAAGCGGACGAAGATGCCGCCGCCGCCCGGTTGCTTGAGACCGGCGCGTGACGGGCCGCGATGCGCCGGCCGGGGGCGGCGTGGGAAACGAGGGGGACATGGGCGAGGCCCAGGGCAAGCAAGGCTGGTTCGAGCGGCTGCCGCTCGACGAGACGCCGCTGTGGCGGTCGCTGGCGATCGCCGGGGGAATCGTCGCGGTTGCGTTCGTGGTGCGGCTGGGGCTCCGCCCGGCGCTGCCGGTCGGCTCGCCCTTCGTCACCTTCTTCCCGGCGGTGCTGCTGATCGCCTTCCTGCTCGGCGCGCGGATCGGCGCGGCGGCGGCGCTGGTCAGCACCTTTCTCGGCGCGATCTTCTTCATGGCCGATCCGCTGGCGCCGGGCTATTTCGCCACTGCGGTGCCCTCGGCGGTGGCCTATGGCATCCTCGTCAGCCTCAACCTCGCGCTGTTCCACTGGATGCAGCGCGCCAACGCGATGCTGCGAGTCGAGCGGGGGCGCTCGGCGGCGCTGGCGGCGACGCGGGGGACTTTGTTCCGCGAGCTCCAGCACCGCGTGTCGAACAACCTCCAGGTCGCCGCCGGGCTGCTCGCGCTCCAGAAGAAGCATGTCGAGGGCGAGCGCGCGCGCGCCGCGCTCGAGGAGGCGTCGCGGCGGATCGGAGTGATCGGGCGGATCAGCCGCCAGCTTTACGAGCATGACGGCGCCACGCGCAGCATCCATGCGCTGCTCGCGCCGCTGTGCGCCGATGTGGTCGATGCGGCGGGCAAGCATGGCGTGGTCCTCCGCGTGACCGGGGGCGAGACCGAGGCGCTGCCGCCCGAGGCGGCGCTGCCGGTGGCGCTGATCGTCGCCGAGGCAGTGGCGAAT
The DNA here is from genome assembly GCA_040388355.1 of Pseudomonadota bacterium. Lineage (GTDB taxonomy): Bacteria > Pseudomonadota > Alphaproteobacteria > Sphingomonadales > Sphingomonadaceae > Sphingomonas. Next base: position 6,771 of record JAZKCD010000021.1, read on the forward strand.
GCGATCGAGCACGGCTTTTCGGGGCGCGAGGACGGGACGATCGACGTCGCATGCGCGCGCGACGGGAGCGGCGTGCTCAGCGTCGAGATCCGCGACAATGGCTGCGGGCTGCCCGCGGGGTTCGACATCGAGAAGCGCGGCAGCCTGGGGCTGCGCATCGCCGCGACGCTGGCCGATCAGCTGGGCGGGCGGTTCGAGCTGGTCGCGGGCGAAGGGGCTGTGGCGAGGCTGGTGCTGCCGGGCTAGCGCTTAAGCATGGCGGGACATGGCCGCGGCATAGCCCGTTCGCGGCCCGCCGCCAGCGGCGCAGCCGTGCCGGCTAGGTCCCGCGCTGGATGAAGCGCAGCGTGTTGCCGCTGGGATCGTCGGCGTAGAATTCGCGGGTGCCCCAGCTCTGCACCAGCGGCGCCTGGTGGACCGGGGAGCCGGGCCTGGCCGAGCCATCGAGGCCGCGCGCGGCGAACGAACGGAACAGCGCCTCGGCATCGTCGACCAGCACCGCGACCGCCTGGCCATAGACGCCGTCGCCGCCATGCGAGGAGAGGTGGAGCTCATGGCCGTCGCGCGTGACGATCGCGAAGGCGGGGTCGCCGGTTTCGGGCCAGCTGCCCTGGAGCTCGAAATCGAGCACGCCGGTGTAGAAGGCGACGGCTTCGGTGAGGTCGCGGCACTTGACGGTGGGGATGAGGGTCATGGCGCTGCTCTGGAAGGAAGTGGGGGGCTTCTGCTGCCCGGTGCCCCGCACTTTTGAATAGGTCCAGGGGGTTCTGTTGCCCGGCCCCCCTGGCGGCCGCTGGAATCCACTTCTGTTGCCCGGTGTGGCCCGACCGCGCTTTTGTCTGACTAACCTAGTCCGTGAGGACTTGGGTTAGGCCGCAATTGCGAGCTCAACGTTATCGTTGGCACTTATGTTATGGGCCGTCACAGTGGTCCCATTCTGAGCAAAAGTCGGCGTTTTTCAACACACGTCGATCCTGGTTCGGCCCCGTCATCAACCACCTCGAAAGGGGGCTGGTGGTGGAGCCGCCGGGTACTGCCCCCGGGTCCGCTGCGCCTATTGCGCGCCGTCGTTTATCGCCATAGCCGGTTTTGACGCCGGCAAGTCCGATATAGGGAATGGGGCCAAAATGAAAAGGGGCTGGCGGGCTTTGCGGTTCAGCGGCGCTGAACGTGGCGGTGCCG
>JAZKCD010000022.1:0-167212 GCA_040388355.1 Pseudomonadota bacterium
CGGCGGCGTCCATCATCCGGCCGGTCAGGCACATCTCCATCGCCTTGGCCTTGCCCACTGCGCGAGTCAGTCGCTGCGATCCGCCCATGCCGGGCGAGACCCCGAGCTTGATCTCGGGCTGGCCGAACTTCGCCGTCTCCGCCGCGAGGATGAAGTCGCACATCATCGCCAGCTCGCAGCCGCCGCCCAGCGCATAGCCCGAGACCGCGGCGATGATCGGCTTGCGGGTCGCGGTGATCCGGTCATAGCCCGCGAAATGGTTGGTGCCGTACATCGCGGCGAAGCCCATCCCGGCCATTTCCTTGATGTCCGCCCCCGCGGCGAACGCCTTCTCGCTGCCGGTCAGCACCGCGCAGCCCTGGCTCGCATCGGCGTCGAACGCCTCGAACGCGGCGATCAGCTCGGCGAGCACCTGGCTGTTGAGCGCGTTGAGCGCCTGCGGGCGGTTGAGCGTCACCAAAGTGACCGCCCCGCGCTGCTCGACGAGGATGGTTTCGTAAGTCATCTAGAGGCCCTCTCTGGGGTTGGCGGGAAGCGGGCTCCAGGCCTCGGCTTCGGGAAGCGGTTCGAAGAAGCCGTCGATATTGCCCGCGGGCGCCCACCCCGGCGCATTGTCCTTGTCGACCAGCAGCGCGCGGACGCCCTCGCGGAAATCGGGGTGGCGGATGAGGCGGACCATCAGCCCATATTCCATCCGCATCTCGTCGACGAAGTGCGGCTGCTTGGGGCTCTCGACCAGCATCCGCAGCGACACCTTGCACGCGGTCGGCGACTTTTCGCGGATCGTCTCGGCCTGGCCCGCCCCCCACGGATCGGGCTCATTGTCGAGGCAGGCGAGGATCTCGTCGAGCTCGTCGCTCGCGAAGCAGCGGTCGATCAGCGGCAGCCGCCACATGATCGGCGCGGCGGGCGGCTCGACCGAGGCCTCGTCGAGGATCGCCATCACCCGGTACGGATCGGCGGCGATCTTGGCCTTGACGCCGTCGAGCCGGTCCGACGGGATATAGTGCGTCGCGAGCCGCAGCTCCTTGCACTCCGCGCCGTTGAGCCGCGCCCCGGTGAGCGCGAGATACTGCGCCAGCCGCCCGCGCAGCCGCGACAGATAGCGCCCGCCGCCGACATCGGGGAAGATGCCAATCGTCGTCTCGGGCATCGCGAACAAGGTCCGCTCGGTCGCGACGCGGTAGCGGCACGGGCAGGCGATGCCGACCCCGCCGCCCATCGTCACCCCGTCCATGAACGCCACCCCGGGCTTGGGATAGGTGTACATCAGATGGTTGAGCCGATATTCGTGGAAGAAGAAGGCGCGCGCCGCGGCGTCCTGCCCCTCGACCGTCCTGGCGATGCCGACCACGTCGCCGCCGGCGCAGAAGCCCCTGCCCTCGGCATGGTCGATCAGCACGATCCGCATCTCGGGATCCTCGCGCCATTCGAGCAGCGCGCGGGTCATCGCCTGGACCATCGCCAGGTCGAGCGAGTGCAGCGCCTTGGGGCGGTTGAGCCGCAGCCGCCCCGCCGCGCCATCCTTGTACGCCCGGATCTCGTCGATCGCTGCGTTCATCACGGCGCCTTCGCGTAGGAGCCGGGGGCGGGCTCGATGCCGTCGGTGATGGTGCGCGGCGGCACGCGTTCGCCCGCGCCGTGCTCGGCCAGCCACACGTCCCACAGCGGCCACCACGAGCCTTCGTGGCGATGCGCGCCCTCGAGCCATTCCTCGGCGCTGTCGGGCCGGGCATCGCCGGTCCAATAGCCGTGCTTGTTGGCGGCGGGCGGGTTGATCACGCCCGCATTGTGCCCCGATCCGCCGAGGATGAAGTCGGCGCCGAGCAGCCTGGCGCCGTCATAGACCGCGCTCCACGCCGAGACATGATCCTCCTTGAGCGCGATCACCAGCATCGGCGTTTCGATCGCGGCGAGATCGATCGGCTGGCCGTCGACTTCGAACGGAACCCCCTCGCGCAGCCGGTTCTCGAACAGCAGGTCGCGATTGTACGATTTGAGGAACGCCGCCGGGATCCGCGCGCCGTCCTCGAACCAGTAGAGCAGGTCGCTGGGCGGCGCGGGCTTGTCGAGCAGGTAATGGTTGACCACCGACGACCAGATCAGGTCGTTCGCGCGCATCGCCGCGAACAGCCGCTGGAGCTCGAGGCTGTCGATATAGCCTTGCCGGTCGACATGCCCCTCGAGCGCGGAAAGGTGCGCCTCGTGGACGAACGCCGACCAGTCGCGCATGTCGGCGAAATCGACCATCGAGCCGATCAAAGTCGCCGAGTTGACTTCGTCCGCCCTTCCCTTCGCCGCCAGCCACGCCAGCGCGATCGCGACGAGCGTGCCGCCGAGGCAGAAGGCGAACAGGTCGGGCTTGGCATCGGTCCGCTGCCGCACCACCCCGATCGCCTCGACGATGCCTTCAAGGACATAGGCGCCGACATCGGCGTCGCGATGGTCCTCGGTCGGGTTGACCCATGAGATCACGAACACCGTGCGCCCTTGCCCGACCAGCCACTTCACCAGGCTGGAGCGTGGCACGAGGTCGATCATGTAGAAGCGGTTCACCAGCGGCGGCACGTAGAGCAAGGGCTCCGCCGCCACGTCCGGGGTCGCGGGATCATATTGGATCAGCTGGAACAGCCGGTTCTGGAACACGACCTTGCCGAGGGTGGCGGCGATCGTCTCGCCCTTGACGAACGCGCCCGGATCGGTGCGGCGCCGCACCAGCCCCTTGCCGCTGGCGAGGTCCTCGACCAGATGCGCGAAGCCCTGCGCCAGGTTCGCGCCCTTGGTCTCGAGCGTGCGCTCCACGACTTCGGGATTGGTCATCGCGAAATTGCTCGGCGAAACCGCGTTCAGATACTGGTCGAGCAGGAAGCGGACCATCGCGGCCTGCTCGCCCTTGCCGACCAGCGCGCGCAGCTGCTCCGACGCCAGCAAATAGGCGTCGCGCAAGGTCCGGTAATAGGGATCGTCGGCCCATGCCGGCGCGGCAAAGCGCCGGTCGCGCACCTTCGCCCCCGGCTCGGGCGACCACGCGCGCATCCAGAAGTCGCCCCACTGCTTGGCGGCGTCCATCTGGACCTGGAACAGCTCGGCGGGCTTCAGCCCCGCGGCAAAGTCCGCCATCGCCCCCGCCACGGCGAGCGGGTCGTAGGGCTGGGTCGCCGGCAGACGCATCGCCTTGGTCATCGCTTCGGCGGCGTCGTGCCAATATTTCACCGGATCGCTCATATCCCTTTCCCCGGCGAAGGCCGGGGCCCAGTCGCCACCAAGGTGAGGATGGCGCGGGGTGCTTTCACAAAAGACGCCGAAGCTGGGCCCCGGCCTTCGCCGGGGAAGCGATTAAGAGAGAGATCGCGGCTCATTGCCGAGTCAGCTCGCGGCCGACGATCATCCGCATCACCTGGTTGGTCCCCTCGAGGATCGAATTGACTCGCAGGTCGCGCCAGAAACGCTCGATCGGATAATCCTTCAGATAGCCATAGCCGCCATGCAGCTGGAGCGCGCGGTCGGTTACCGAACTCGCCGTGTCGGTCGCAAAGCGCTTCGCCATCGCCGCGAACTTGGTCTTGTCGGGCGCGTTGGCAGTCACCTTGGCGGCGGCGAGATAGAGCAAGGCGCGCGCCGCCTCGAGCTCGGTCGCCATGTCCGCCAGCACGAACTGGGTATTCTGGAAGTCCGCGATCGCCTTGCCGAACTGCTGGCGCTCCCTGGTGTATCGGACCGCTTCGTCGAGGCAGCGCTGCGCCCCGCCGAGCGAGGTCGCGCCGATGTTCAGCCGCCCGCCGTCGAGCCCCATCATCGCGATCCGGAACCCCTCGCCTTCACCGCCGACGAGATTCTCGGCCGGCACGCGGACATTGTCGAACGTCACCGCCGCGGTCGGGCTGGCGTTCCAGCCGAGCTTGCGCTCCTTCGCGCCGAAGCTGACCCCGGGCATGTCCTTCTCGATCACCAGGCAGCTGATGCCCTTGGGGCCGTCCACCCCGGTGCGGACCATGGTCACATAGATGTCGTTGACGCCGGCGCCCGAGATGAACTGCTTCGAGCCGCTGACCACCCAATCGTCGCCGTCCCTGACCGCCCGGGTCTTGAGCGCCGCCGCGTCCGACCCCGACGACGGCTCGGTCAGGCAATAGCTCGCCATCGTGTCCATCGTGACCAGGCTCGGGAGATACTTGTCCTTCACTGCCTGCGATCCGAACCGGTCGATCATCCAGGTCGCCATGTTGTGGATCGAGATGAACGCGCTGGTCGGCACGCAGCCATAGGCCATCGCCTCCATGATCAGCGCCGCCTCGAGCCGCCCGAGCGCGACTCCGCCGCTCTCCTCGGACACATAAATTGCCGAGAAGCCCAGTTCCGCCGCGGACTTGATCGTATCGCGCGGAAAGATGCTCTTCTCGTCCCACTCGGCGGCGTGCGGGCTGATCGCGTTGGCGGTGAAGGCGCGCGCCATCTCCTGGATCTGGAGCTGTTCGTCGGTCAGTTCGAATTGCGTCATTTGGCTGCTTTCGTCGGGCAGAGCGTCGCGGCCCGTGTACCGATCACGATTCGTTTGGCGATCTCGGGCGATCCGTGGACAACGATCTTGGCGGGCCAGTCGAGCCCGGTTTCGATCACCACGCCCCCGGGCTGTGGGGCGTTGCCGGCGTAGAGGATCGTTCCCCTGCCGGCTTGCTCGAATTCATAGCCGATGAAATCCATCTGCGGGTCGTTCCACGAGAGCGACTCGCCCGCCTTCAATTCGATCGCGAAGCTCGCCCCGCAGGCAACCCCGGGGCCCTTGACGAGATTTGCCGCCGATTGCTGCGGCAGGCCGGTCAGCGCGGCGATCAGCGATACGAACAGGATCATCGTCTGGCACCCCTGGTTGCGGACGCCGCAGTGTCCGGCGCGCCCTCGTGCAGCACCCGCTCGGCGAACAGCCGGCTGGCGATGCGGACGTCGTTGCGGTCGTACCAACGCGGCGCGGGCAGGCCTTTCTCCCACGCGATCGATTCAAGCAAGGTGCCGTTCGACGACGGCACGTCGGGCATCGCGGTGTGGATCGGATCGGCATAGGCGATATCGTTGCTGACGATCTCCCAGCCGTCGCGGCGCAGCGCGTCGATCAGGTCGCCGATGAACAGCGCCGCTAGATCGGTCTCGTGGAGCAGCATCACATGCACCGGCGATCGGCCGATCGCGCGGATCGCCAGCGCGTCGCCGAAATCGGCCGACTGGACATGAGTCTCGACATAGAGGGTGCGCAGCGCCTCCATGTCGATCGGCTTGCCCGCCTTGGCCGCCGCGACCGCGAGCGCCTCCATGTTCCAGTCCGACCCGTCGACCGTGACATAGCCGTTCTGCAGGCCGCGCGCGGCAAGCCCGGTGCGGACGGCGTCACGCTTGGCCTTGTCGCGCCCGCCCTCGTCGAGGAACGGGAAGCGGAACCAGGGGCGATAGCCGGGCCGGTCCTTCAGCCACGCCGTCGCCAGGTCGATATCGGCGAGATAGGCCTCGGCCCCGGTGCCCGAGAGGTGCGGATGGCTGAAGCTGTGGTTGGCGATGACGTGGCCCGCGGCGACGTAGCGCGCGAGCCGCGCCTCGTCGCCGTCGCCGCGATTGATCCGCGCGGGATTGACGTAGAAGGCGACCTGCTCGACTCGCGCCGCCCGGAACGCCGCGATCAGCCGCTCGGCGCGCTGGTCGGGGGTCAGGAACGCGCCCGGCGCGCGCGGCGCATCATCGAACGACAGCGCGATCCGCTTGGCCGCCGCCTGCGGCGCCGCGGCGCCGAGATTGCCCGCGCGGTTGCCGGGGACGACGATCAGCAGCGCGACCAGCGCGAGGACGATCAGGATATGCCGCGGCATCCTCATCCCGCAGCCCCCGCGGCGGCGTCGCGCCGCTGTCTGGCGTTCATCTCGACCGCCGCCGTCACCAGCGCCATGAGCGCGCCGCCGCCGATCGCCGCGATCCACAGGTAGAAGCCGGCAAAGCGCTGGCCGATCTCGCGCGCGATTCCACCTTCATTGTCGACCATCGTCGTCCGGCCGAGCTCGCCGAACACGACGATCACCAGAAACACTGCGAGCACCATCAGCAGCACCGGATATTGTCGGCGCGCCACGAGCAGGCCGAGGACGAGATAGAGCACAAAATTGGCCAGCCAGGCGAACTCGCCGAACAACAACCCCATCCACCCGATCACGAGGAACCACCACCCGTTGCTGCTGCCGGCCCAGACAGGGAAGCACAGCGACGCGGCCCAGAGAGCCGCGATCCCGAGCGCAACCGCGCGGCGAAGGGTCACCGCGGACATCTCATCCCATCGTCGGGATAACGAAGGCGTTGGCGGCGTCGCCCACCCCGCCATCGGGCCAGCGCTGGGTGATCGTCTTGACCTTGGTCCAGAACTTGACGCCCTCCATGCCGTGCTGGTTGGTGTCGCCGAACGCGCTGCGCTTCCAGCCGCCGAAGGTGTGATACGCCACCGGCACCGGGATCGGCACGTTGATCCCGACCATCCCGACATTGACTCGCGCGGCGAACTCGCGCGCGGCATGGCCGTTGCGCGTGAAGATCGCGACGCCGTTGCCATATTGGTGATCCGAAGGCAGCCGCAGCGCGGTCTCGAAATCGGGCGCGCGGACGATCTGGAGGACCGGGCCGAAAATCTCCTCCTTGTACGCCTGCATGTCCGGCGTGACGTGATCGAACAGGCTCGGCCCGATGAAGAAGCCTTCCTCATGCCCCTGGAGCTGGAAGCCGCGGCCGTCGACGACCAGCTCGGCGCCTTCGTCGACCCCGGTCTGGATCCAGTTCTCGACGCGCTGCCGATGCGCAGCGTTGACCACCGGGCCGTAATGCGCGTCATTGTCGGTCGAGACCCCGACCCGCAGCGCATCGATCGCCGGGATCAGCTTTTCGCGGAGATTGTTCGCTGTCTTCTCGCCCACCGGCACCACCACCGGCAGCGCCATGCAGCGCTCGCCCGCGCTCCCGAACGCCGCGCCGGCGAGATCCGCCACGACCTGGTCGAGATCGGCGTCGGGCATCACCACGCCGTGGTTCTTGGCGCCGCCCATCGCCTGGACGCGCTTTCCGGCGGCGACCCCGCGGCGATAGACATAATGCGCGATGTCCGACGAGCCGACGAAGCTCACTGCCGCGATCGCGGGGGAATCGAGGATCGCATCGACCATCTCCTTGTCGCCATGGACGACCTGGAGCACCCCCTCGGGCAGCCCCGCCTCGAGCATCAGCTCGGCGAGCCGCACCGGCACCGAGGGATCGCGCTCGCTCGGCTTGAGGATGAAGGCGTTGCCGCAGGCGATCGCCACCCCGAACATCCACATCGGGATCATCGCCGGGAAGTTGAACGGGGTGATCCCCGCGCCGATGCCGAGCGGCTGGCGCATCGAATAGACGTCAATCCCCGGCCCCGCGCCCTGGGTGTATTCGCCCTTCAGCACATGCGGGATGCCGCAGGCGAACTCGATCACTTCGAGCCCGCGCTGGATGTCGCCCTTCGAGTCCGCGATCACCTTGCCGTGCTCGGACGAAAGCAAATGCGCGAGCGCGTCCATGTTCGCCTCGACCAGCGCCTTGAACGCGAACATCACGCGCGCCCGCCGCTGCGGGTTGGTCGCGGCCCAGCCGGGCTGCGCGGCCTGCGCCGCGGCGATGGCGCGATCGAGATCGGCCTGCGCGCCCAGCGCGACCTGCGCCTGGACCTGCCCCGTGTTCGGATCGAAGACATCACCCTGGCGCCCCGCGCCGCCGCCGCTGTGCCCGGCGATGAAGTGATCGATGATACGCATGCGCTCTCCTTGGAGTCACCGGCGCTTACCGCGCGGGGCCGACTCAGAACATTGTAATTAAATTACCCTTGGCACAGCCAAACGCCGCTGTCAGCGGGTGGCGCGCCCGGTCGGGACGGGCAGCTGCGTCGCCGCGTCGACCGCCACCATCGCCACTTCGACGTCGAACGCCTCGCGCAGCGGGCCGGGCGTGAGCGTCTCGGCGGCAGGCCCGGCGGCGACGACGCGTCCGGCCTTGAGCAGCACGACATCGTCGGCCGCGCGCGCCGCCTGGATGAGGTCGTGGAGCACGATCACCACGCCTACCCCTGCCTGCGCCTGCCGCCGGAACTGGTCGAGCATCTCGAGCTGGTGGCGCGGATCGAGGCTGGCGAGCGGTTCGTCGGCGAGCAGCCAGCGCGGCGTCCCCGCCAGCACCCGCGCGAGCAGCACCCGCGCGCGCTCGCCGCCCGACAGCTCGTTGGCGCGGCGATCGGCAAGGCCCTCGGTGTCGGTCGCGGCCAGCGCCATCTCGACCGCCATCGCATCCTCGGGCGACGGCCCCGCGAACGGCGCGCGGTGCGGCAGCCGCCCGAGCGCGACCAGCTCGCGCACCCCGACATTCCAGTGCACCGTCCCGTCCTGCGGCAGGTAGCCGACCAGCCGGGCGCGCTCGCGCGGCTCGATCCGGGCGACCGCGCGGCCGCCGAGCCGGACATGCCCGGCGTCGGGGTCGAGCAGCCCGGCCAGTGTCTTGACCAGCGTGGTCTTGCCCGAGCCGTTGGCTCCGAGGATCGCCGTGACGCGGCCGGGCAGGAAGGCGGCGGTCACCCCCTCCAGCACCCGGCGCGCGCCGAGGCTGACCGCAAGGGCCTCGACGCTCAGCTCCATGCCGAGCGCCGCAGCTTGAGCAGGAGGACGAAGAAAAAGGGCGCGCCGAGCAGCGCCATCGCCACCCCCAGCCTGATCTCGCTCGCGCCCGGCCCGAGCCGGACGAGGCTGTCCGCCGCGAGCACCAAGGCCGCGCCGCCGAGCGCGCTCGGCACCAGCAGCGCCCCCGGCCGCGCGCCGGTCAGCGGGCGCAGCAGATGCGGCACGATCAGCCCGACGAAACCGACGACGCCGGTCACCGCGACGCTCGCCCCCACCGTCAGCCCCGCGCCGAGCACGATCAGCAGCTGGACTCGCCCGAGCCCGACGCCAAGCGACCGCGCCGCCGCCTCGCCCAGCGTGAGCGCGTCGAGCGCGCGGCCGGTAAGCAGCAGCAGCACCGATCCCGCCGCGATGAACGGCAGCGCCAGCTGCACTTCGGCAAAGCTGCGGTCGGTCAGCGAGCCCATGATCCAGTCGATGATCTCGGCGGTGGCATAGGGGTTCGGCGCGATCGAGATCAGGAAGGCAGTCAGCGCGCCCGACAGGCTGGCCAGCACCGTGCCCGCGAGGATGAACGCCACCGCGCCCTCCGCCCGCCACGCCAGCCCGGCAAGCAGCGCCATCGATGCGCACGCCGCCGCCATCGCCCCGCCGAAGATCGCCAGCGGCGCGCTCGCCGAAAAGACGACGATCATCGCCACTGCACCCAGCGCCGCGCTCGACGACACCCCGACCACCGCGGGGTCGGCGAGCGGGTTGCGCAGATAGCCCTGCAGCACCGCGCCGGTCAGCCCCAGCCCCGCGCCGATCACCAGCCCGAGGATCGCCCGCGGCAGCCGCAGCTCGGCGACGATCCACCAGCGCGGATCGCTCGAGAACCACGCCGAGAACGGCACCCACGCCTTCCCCGCCATCAGCGACCCCGCAAACAGGATCGCGACCAAGGCCGCCAGCCCGCCGATGAGCGCCGCGCGCTTCACCGGATGCCTCGCCGAATCTCGGCGAGCCGCGCCATCGCCCGCGCGATCACCGGCCCGCCGCAATTGACCAGGCTGCGCGGAAAGCGCGCCTGCGTCACGCGCGCCCCGGTACGCGCCAGCACCCGCGCCCGCATCCGCGCCGCGCGCGATCCCGCGTCGCGGCCGCTCTCGTCGGGGACCAGCATCACCCGCGGCGGATCGACGATGACCTGCTCGATCGGCAGCGTGCCGGTGAATTGCAGCCCATAATGCGCGGCATGGTCCGAAAAGCCCGCGCGGACCAGCATCGCGTCGAGCAAGGTGCCGCCCCCCGAAACCAGGTTGCCGCCGATCCACACCAGCGCCGGAACCGCCACGCCCGGTGCCGCAGCCGCAGCCACCGCGCGATCGATCCGCGCGTTCATCGCCGCCCCCGCCGGCACCGCCCCCACCGCCGCCGCAAGCTCGGCAACCTGCGCCTTGCTGGCCTCGATCGTCACCGGCGAATCGAGGTACAGCGTCCGCAGCCCCGCCCGCGCATAGGCCTCGCGCGTCGAAGGTGCGGTGAAGCTGCTCGCGACCACCAGGTCGGGCTGCATCGCGATCACTTCCTCGGCGGTCCCCCGCGTCGTGCGGAAGCGGCTCGCGACATCGAGCGGGATCGAAGTCGCCGCCGCATCCTGCGAATAATGGCTGATCGCCGCGATCCGCGCCGGCGGCACCAGCTCGACCAGCATCGCATCGGCGCAGGGGTTGGTCGAGACGATTCCGCCGCCGCGCAGGCTGGGCGGCTGCGCGCAGCCGGCCAGCGCAAGCGCGAGCAGCGGCATCCCGGGCTTCACTTGCCCAGCTTCACGCGCACGCCGCCATAGACCGCGCGGCCATAGGTGCCGTAGCCATAGGCGGTGCTGTATTGCTCGTCGAAGAGGTTGTCGACGCGGCCATGGACTTCAAGATGCTCGCCGACCGGCACCGACGCGCGCAGCCCCGCCAGGACATAGCCGTCCAGCCGCCGCGCGTTCGCCGCATCGTCGAAGCTGTCGCCGACATGGGTCAGCGTCGCCCCGGTCGACAGGCCGAACGACCAGTCATAATCGGCCGAGACGCTGACTGCATTCTCCGCGCGGCGCGGCAGCCGCTTGCCGGCATTGGCCGACCCCGCCGAACGATCCCTGGCGTCGATATAGGAATAGGCGGCCGTAAAGCGCAGCGCCTCGACCGGGCGCAGCGTGAACGAAACCTCGGCGCCCTTGGCCCGGGTCCGGTCGAGATTGCCGTAGACGAAGGTGGCGTTGTCGAAATTGATCTGATCGCGCGTGTCGCGCCGGAACAAGGTCACCGCGGCCGTGACCGAGCGCCCGAACGCCTGGTCGACGCCCACGTCATAGCTTTGCGACCGCTCCGGCCGTAGCGCCGCATTGCCGCTGAAGCTGTCGTAGAGCTGGTACAGCGACGGCGCCTTGAAGCCTTCGCCATAGCTGGCGCGCAGGTTGGTGTCGCCGTCATTGGGCGAATAATTGGCATTCGCGCCGAAGGTGGTAGCCCCGCCGAACTGGCTGTGATCGTCGTGGCGAAGCCCGGCAGTGGCCGACAGCCCGGTCACCGGCTCGACGACGAGCAGCCCGTAGACGCTGTCGGTGTTCGCTTCGGCGCGGCTGGTCGAACCGAAGCCGAAGAAATCATAGTCGGGCTTTTCATGCTCATAGCCGACGATCAGCTTCGCCTGCGCGATCGGCTGCAGCACGCCCTGATATTCGAAGCGCAGGTTGTGACCCGAATAGCCGTAGTCGGGCGCGGTGCCGCGGACGAAGTAATAGTCCCGCTTCTGCCTGAACCAGGTCACTGCCAGGCGGTTCTGCAGCGCCCCGCCGAACAGGCCGGCATTGATCCCGGCATAGCCGACATATTGCCTGGACTTGCTGACGTCCGGGCTGTCGGCGGGTGCGCCGAAGAAGCTGTCGAAGTCGAGATCGGCGTCGACATAATAGCCGCGGAGATCGAGGCTGACATCGCCGCCGACCGCCACCTTGAGCTTCGCGTTGGCGGTCAGGTTGCGATAGCCGTCCTTCTCGACTCCGCCGAACGCCGGCGCCACCGACGAAATGCCGTCGGTATCGAACCAGGCGATGCCGGCGCTTCCCGACACCGGCCCGCTGCCGCCGGCGACGTCGGCCTTGAGGTCGTAGGTGTTGCTGGTGCCGTAGTCGGCCGAGGCATTGGCGGCGAGACCCCCGGCCGAGCTCGCGGTCATCACATTGACGACGCCGCCGATCGCCTGGCTGCCATAGGCGACCGAGTTCGATCCGCGCAGGACTTCGATCCGGCTGATATTGCCGACCAGCAGGGTGCCGAAGTCGAAACCGTCACCGATCCCGCTGGGATCGTTGACCTTGACGCCATCGACCAGGACCAGAGTCTGCGTGGTCTCCGCACCGCGCAGCGACACGCCGGTGACCGCGCCGGTGGTGCCGGTGCGATTGAAGCGCACGCCCGGCGTGGTCGCGAGCAGATCGGCGACATTCACTTCCTGGCGGGTGCGGATCGTCTCGGCATCGAGCACCGTGACGGCCTGGCCGACCTGATCGAGCCGCTGGGGAACCCCGGTGGCGACGACGACGATATCATCGGAACCGCGATGGCCGGCCATCTGGAAATCAAATGGATTGCTCTCCGCGTCTTCGGTTTCGGGACCCGTATCCTGCGCATGAGCGGGAACCGCCGTCAGCAGCGCGGCGGAGGCGAACAGGAAAAGCTTGAACTTCGACATGACAAGACACCCTTTGCTTGGGGTCTTCGTGCCGGAACTGGCGCGACGACCCCGGTGGTGTCGCTCGCGCAGGAGCATCCCCTGCTCGCGCAGGGGAATCCCCCCGTTCGCCCGGGCACCCCGCCCGCGCAAAGGAATCGACGTGACGGGCAGGTCTCCTGGCTCCCGGGTCGCTGCCGGACGCGCCGCCTTCCCGGAGCTTCCCCCAGTGGCATGATGGCGCGCCGGCTCACCGGTTACAGTTGCGGGGGCAGCCCCGGCATTCAACCGAGTTCCCTTTTCACCTCCTTGCGGAGGCACCTGTCACGCCCGGCGCCTTAGCCCGCGATGCGCGCCGGCGGCAAGCGCGATTGTTGCAGGTGCGAAAGCGTTGTAGGTGCGAAAGCGTTGCAGGTGCGAAAGCAACGCGCACAAGCATGCCGCTATCGGTAGCTCGGCGAGAAGCTGTGCGCCGCGGCAGCCTTTCGCGACGACGCGCTCGACGATCCGGCTTCCGGGAGCGGCGGCGAGAAGAGCCAGGCAATCTCTTCGGCGCAGAGGCGCCCCTTGCGGCTGAGCGAAAGCCCCGCCGGGTCGCGCACGACCAGTTCCTCGGCCAGCAGCAAGTCGAAGAGCGGCGTCACCGCGTTCACCGCATCGTCGCCCCACGCCTTCGCGATGCCGCCGAGATCGATCCCGAAGCTGTTCTTGAGCGAGAACATCAGGTCGCGGCGAAACGCCTCGCCAGCCGAGTGCCGATGCCCGCGCCAGATCGGCCGCCGGCGCGCCCGAACCGCCTCCCGCCAGGCATCTTCGGAAAAATGGTTGGTGAACTGGGTCTGGTCGAAATACCCATAGGATCCCGGCCCGATCGGCAGCACGTGCGCCGCACTCGGCAAGGAACCGGTGCGTTCCTTGAGACCGGGCGTCGGGTGTTTCGAGAAGAAATCGCTCGGCAATTCGCAATAGCCGGATTCCTCCAGGAAGAGCTGCGCCATGATGTGCAGCTCCTGCACCTCGCGATAGGGCGGAAGCATGGCCCTTCCCGACGCCACTCTCTGCGCCAGCGCCGTCTTGCCATTGAGGAACAGGAAATAGATCGATATCGAATCGGGCTGCTGCGAGGCCGCGAACCGCAACGTCCGCTCCCAATCGTCCTTCGACTGCCCCGGCATCCCGTACATCAGGTCGAGATTATGGATCAGTCCCTTGTCGCCGATGAGGCCGATCGCCCGTTCGTACAGATCTACGCCGTGCCGGCGATTATTGTCCCTGAGGATATCGCCGCTCAGCTCCTGGATGCCCAGGCTGACCCGGCCTATCCCCGATCGCCTGCATGCATCGAGGAATTCGGACGCCGCGCCCAAATCGCGAAACAGTTCGGGATGGAGCTCGACGGTTCCCCACCACGAGTCCGCAAAGATTTCCTGCGCGCGCATCCATTCGAAAAACGACGCCAGCTGCTCGGGAGGAATGAGGCTCGGCGTCCCGCCGCCAACGTAGAGATAGCTGGTCCTGATGTCGGCGCGCTCCGCATGCAGCGCGACGTCCTGCCGAAGATCGGCGAGAAACGAGGCTATTCTGCCGGGCCGGGCCGACGGATCGGTGACTTGGAAATAATAATTGCAGAAGCTGCAGGCACCGCTGCAGAAAGGCACGTGCATATAGAGGTTGGTGACGGTGTCCGGATAAGCGGGATACTCGGAATCCGCATAGTCCCGCATGCTGGTGATCGGCGGCCAGATGCTCAGATAATAATGGCGAAGCGAATTGCGCTGCAGATTACCCGGCAAGGCGGCGAGATTCATTTCGTCGAAAGCCAGTGCGGCGCGCGCCTGAAGCGTATCGGACATCGGGTTCGGCATCCCATCTTGGGCCTTGGCGCGCCCCGCGCTCTATCGGCCGCGCACCGGGCTAGCAACCCGGACGCACTAATCTGAATCAAGCGTTGGAACCGTCCTGCGCGCGGAGTCGTTACGCCTGCGCAGCAGGTCGCACTTTGCCCGCTAAGCGCTTGACCCTCCGGCGCAAGTTGACAACAAGACCGTCGCAGCCGGGGGGCGCGACGGGTGAGTTTCAGATCTATGCGGACCGCATGGTACGTGTCCCTGCTGCTGCCGCTGGCGGCGCTTCCGATGGCGGCGCAGGCCGAGGAAGAGCAGCAGGATCTTTCCAGCCTGTCGATCGAGGAGCTGGCGCAGTTGCCCGTACGGTCGGCCTCGAAGCAGGAAGAGCCGCTCAGCGCGGCGCCGACATCGCTGTTCGTCATCACCGACGCCGACATCGCCCGCGCCAACGGCACTTCGCTGACCGAGGTGCTGCGCCTCGCCCCCAACCTCCATGTCGAGAAGCTCAGCGCTACCCAGACCACGATCGCCGCGCGCGGCTTTGCGGGGTTCGAGACCTCGAACAAGCTGCTGGTGCTGATCGACGGGCGCAGCGTCTATTCGACGCTGCATTCGGGGGTATTCTGGGACCTGCATTCGCCCCTGCTCGAGGATCTCCAGCAGATCGAAGTGATCAGCGGCCCCGGCGGCACGCTCTACGGCCCCAACGCGGTCAACGGTGTGATCAACATCCTGTCGAAGGACGCCGCCGACACCCAGGGCGCGCTGGTGCGCGGCACCGCCAGCGCCAATGAGCGCACCGCCGGCGCGCGCTACGGCTTCAAGATCGGCGATTCGGCGGCGCTGCGCGTCTACGCCAATTATTACGACCGCGAGGACACCCCCACCGACACCGGCTTCGGCCCCGCGCTCGATGAGTCGATCCGCGGCTGGCAGGCCGGGTTCCGCGCCGATCTGGGCAGCGACGCCAGCCATGTGACGCTCCAGGGCGACGCGTTCGACAACGAGACCTTCATGATCCCCGGCGAAGGCAATCACGGCTACAATATCCTTGCGCGCTGGACCCGCGAGATCGCCGGCAACGCCTCGGTCCAGTTCCAGGGCTATTACGACTTTTATCAGCGCCGCTCGCTGCTCACCACCGACCGGCTCGAGACCGCCGATTTCGAAGGGCAGGTCAATTTCCATTCGGGGGCGCACAGCCTGGTCGGCGGCCTCGGCATCCGCACGACCCGCGACGAGTTCATCAACGACTTGAACGCCTTCCAGCTCGATCCGCGGCGCGACCGGCTGTGGATCGCCAACGGCTTCGTCCAGGACCGGTTCGCGCTGTCGCCGCACGTGTCGGTGGTCGCCGGGATCAAGCTGGAGGGGTCGAGCTTCTCGGGGCTGGAGGTGCTGCCCAACCTGCGCTTCGCCTGGCAGCCGAACGACCGCACGCTGTTCTGGACCTCGGTCTCGCGCGCAGTGCGCACGCCGTCGCGGATCGACCGCAACCTGACCGAGCCGACCTTCCTCGCCAAGGCGCCCGATTTCGAATCGGAGAATCTGGTCGCGGTCGAGGCCGGATATCGCGGCCAGCCGGGGCGCAACACGTCGCTGTCGGTTTCGCTCTACTTCAACCGGTACGAGAAACTGCGCAGCGTCCATTTCATCGGCTTCGGCACGCCCACCGCGCCCTTCCCGCTCCAGCTCAACAACGATCTCGAAGGCGACGAGCTGGGAGTCGAGGCGTGGGGTACCCAGCAGCTGACGCCGTGGTGGCGAGTGAGCGCCGGCGCCACCCTGCTGAAGCGCGATTTCGGGGTGCGCCAGGGCGGAACCGACATCGGCGGCGCCGCCTCGATCGGGCGCGATCCCTCGTACCAGGTGATGCTCCGCTCGCAGGTCACGCTGCCGCAGGGGCTGATTTTCGACGCCGGGCTGCGCGCCGTCGATTCGCTGCCGAACCCGCATGTCGACGGCTATGTCGAGGCCGATGCCCGCCTCGCGTACCGGATCACCGACGCAGTCGAGCTCTATGTCGCGGGCGACAATCTGCTCCATGCCAGCCATGTCGAGAGCAACGACGTCCAGCGCACCACGCTGATCGAACGCAACATCAGCCTCGGCGCCCGGCTCCGCTTCTGATGCGGCTTCGCTTCCTCCAGGCGGCCTCAAGCGCGCTGGCGGCGGCGTTCCTGCTCGCCGCCGGCCCGGCGTTCGCGCAAGCGAGCGAGCAGGCGGTCAAGGCCGCCTTCATCCCCAAATTCACACGCTACATCACCCTCCCCGCCTCAGCCCAGCCCGGCGCGGGCCAGCCTTACTATCTATGCGTGATCGGCCGCGACCCGTTCGGCCCGCTGCTCGACCGTGCCGCCGCGGCCGAGCTGGTCGACGGCCACGCGGTGGCGGTGCGGCGCTTCGCCAACACCGATGTCGGCGCCGTCGCGGGGTGCCATCTCGCCTTCGTCGCCGGCGCCAGCGACCAGGCGACCGGCGCGATGATCGAGACGCTGCGCCGCCAGCCGACCTTCACCATCACCGATGCGCGATCGGGCCGGACGCGCGGGATGGTGCATTTCGCGGTGGTCGACGGGCGCGTCCGCTTCCATATCGACCAGAATGCCGCGTCGCAGCGCGGGATCGTCATCAGCTCGCGGCTGCTCGCGCTCGCGGTCGACGTCAAGCAGAGCGCGCCATGAACGCGTTCGTCTCCCGAAGCGCGGCCTGGCTGCGCAACCTGCCCGCCGCCCTTACCGCCGGACTGGTCGCGCTGGTCGTGCTCGCCGCAGGCACCGCGATCATCTTCCAGAGCGAGGCAAGCTACCGCCAGCAAAAGTCCGAAGAGGCGCAGGTCCAGGCCGAGATCCTCGCCGCCAGCGTGGTCGCCGCGATCGACTTCGGCGACGCCAGCGCGGCGCAGGAAGCGGCCGAGGCGATGCGCGTCAACCGGCAACTGCGCGGGGTGGTGATCTACGACCGCACCGGAACCCGGATCGCCGGCTATCGCCGCGACGGGCTGGCGCAGAAGCCGACGCTGGCCGAAGCGCGGCAGGTCGCCAGCCCCGGCATTGTCGCCGAAGTCCCGGTGACCAGCGGCGGCAAGCGGATCGGCACCGTCCGGCTCGCGACCGACCGCCAGCCGCTCGACACCCGCGTCGGCCGCTATGCGGTGATCGCGCTGCTCGTGCTGATGGCGGCGGTGATGGTCGCGGTGCTCGGTATCGCCCAGTCGATGCTTCGCCGCGCCAACCGCGAGCTCGAGGCGCGCGCGCAGGCGCTGAGCGAGGCCAATGCCGAGCTGACTCACCAGGCCAGCGAGCGCGAGAAGATCGAGGACCAGCTCCGCCAGGCGCAGAAGATGCAGGCGCTCGGCCAGCTGACCGGCGGCATCGCGCACGACTTCAACAACCTCCTGACCGTGATCCAGGGTTCGGCGGACATGCTGTGCCGCCCCAATCTCAAGGAGGACCGGCGCAAGCGCTTCGCCGAGGCGATCGTCGAGGCGTCGGCCCGCGCCGCCGGGCTGACCAGCCAGCTGCTCGCCTTCGCCCGCCGCCAGCCGCTCAAGCCCGAAGTGGTCGATGTCAACGCGATGATTGCCGGGATGACCGACCTGCTCGACCGCACGCTGGGCGAGCGGTTCGCGATCCACACCGATCTCTCGACCGAGATCTGCATGGTCGAGGCGGATCGCGCCCAGCTCGCCTCGGCGGTGCTCAACATCGCGGTCAACGCCCGCGACGCGATGCCCGACGGCGGCACGCTCAAGATCGCCACGCAGCTGGTCCATGAAGAGACCGGCAACATGATCGCGATCTGCGTCACCGACGGTGGCGCCGGCATGGACGAAGAGACGCTGGCGCGGGCGATGGAGCCCTTCTTCACCACCAAGGCGGCGGGCAAGGGCACCGGGCTCGGGCTCAGCCAGGTCTATGGCTTCGCCACTCAGTCAGGCGGCGATCTGCGCATCGAGAGCAAGCCCGGCGAAGGCACCACCGTCCATATCCTGCTGCCCTGCAGCCATGCGCTACCGGCGCCGGAGGTGATTCCGGGAGAGGCCCGCGCGGCACGAATCGGCGCGGTGCTGCTGGTCGAGGACAATGAGGAAGTCGGCGAGTTCGCGGAGGCGATGCTGCGCGAGCTGGGGCACAGCGTGACTCGCACCCGCTCCGGCCCCGAAGCGCTCGAAGCCGCCGCCGAGCGCCCGTTCGACGTGGTGCTGAGCGACGTCGTCATGCCGCAGATGAGCGGGCTCGAGCTCGCCGAGCAGCTCCGCCGGCTCCAGCCGAGCCTGCCGGTGGTGCTGACCACCGGATACAGCGACGAAATCTCGCGCTCGGGCGCCGGCGGGCGCCCGGTGCTGCTCAAGCCCTACCGGCTCGAGACGCTGGCCGCGATGCTCGACGAAGCGCTGGCGGAGAAGGCGGGATAGGATTTGGCAGCGTGTTCCGGGTTGAACCACCCCCCGCGAAAGGCGATCTCCTCGCCATGAGCGACCGCTTTCACAGCTTCCAGACCGAGCATGGCTTCGTCGCGATCGCCTGGAACGCCGGGGGAGCCATCACTGCGCTCCGCCTGCCATCGGCCAGCGCCGCCGAGGCCGAGCGCGCCGTCCGCCGCCGGCTGCCCGACGCCGTCCCCGGCGAGCCGTCCGCCTCGATCGCCGCGGCAATCGGCGCCATCCGCCGCTATTTCGAAGGCGAGGCCGTGGCCTTCACCGATCTCCCGCTCGACCTCGGCGCGCAAAGCCCGCTCTTCACGCGGATCTACGCCGAAGTCCGCGCGCTGGGCTGGGGCGAGAGCACCACCTACGGCGCGGTCGCCAAGGCGATCGGCGCCGGCCCGGAGGTCGCGCGCGATGTCGGCCAGGCGATGGCGGGCAACCCCGTCCCGCTCATCATCCCCTGCCACCGAGTCCTCGCCGCCGGGCGCCGCATCGGCGGCTTCTCCGCACCCGGCGGCTCGCACGCCAAGGCGCGCATGCTCGAGCTCGAGAGCGTCGCGGTCGACCAGCCCGAGCCCGCCAGGCCATCGCCGCAGACCAGCTTCGGGTTTTGAAGCGAGGCGCAGCGCGCCACGAAAAAGGCCCGCCAATCCAGTGGATCGGCGGGCCTTTGAAATGGTGGGCGCGGCAAGGATTGAACTTGCGACCCCTGCGATGTCAACACAGTGCTCTACCACTGAGCTACGCGCCCGAGCGCCTCTCGGCGAAACGGGAAGCGGCGCATTAGCGGGACATTGTGCCCCACGCAAGCGCCGCTGAAGACGAAATCGAAAACCCGATCAGTTGCGGCTGGGAATGCTCTCGGTCTCGAACAGCCGGTCGACCTCGAGCACCAGGTCGCGCAGGTGGAATGGCTTGGAGAGGACGCGCGCCTGCGGCATCTGCTTGCCGGCCTTGAGCGTCACCGCTGCGAAACCGGTGATGAACATCACCCGCATATCGGGCGCCAGCTCGCCGGCGCGCTGGGCGAGCTCGATCCCGTCCATCTCGGGCATGACGATGTCGGTCAGCAGCAGGTCGAACGATTCGGTCTCGAGCAAGGGAATCGCCGCGGTCCCGCGATCGACCGCACTGACCGCATAGCCCGAACGCTCGAGCGCGCGCGTGAGATACTCACGCATCACCCGGTCGTCCTCGGCCAGTAGAATTCGAAACATCGGCAGGTCCCAACCCCGTATCAGACGGGAGGGATACTATGCGCGAAGCCCTTAAGATTTTCCAGCGCGATGGGCGGCGCGCCGTTGCCGTCGCGGGACGGTGCGCTTAGGCTCCGCCGGGTGAGCGCCGCGCTTTCCTTTCAACGCCTTGGGCCCGAGGATCCGGTCAGCCCGGTGGTGCTGTCGGTGCCGCATGCCGGTCGCGACTATCCGCTGCAGCTGCGCGCGGCGCTCCGGGTGCCGCTGGCGGCGCTGCGGCCGCTCGAGGACCGCCATGTCGATGCGCTGGCGCTCGCCGCACGGCAGGGCGAGACGCTGTTCGTCGCCGAGCGCGCGCGGGCGTGGATCGACCTCAACCGCGCCGAACATGAGCGCGACCCGCGGCTCGACGACGGCGCCGTCCCCAGCGGCCAGCCGCAATCGGCCAAGCTGCGCAGCGGGCTCGGGCTGGTGCCGCGGCGCGTCGGGAATTCGGGCGACATCTGGCAGCATCGGCTGTCGGGCGAGGAAGTCGCCGCGCGCATCCGCGCCGATCACCGTCCCTATCACGCGGCGCTGGGCGCCGCGCTGGCTGCTGCCCGGGCGCGGTTCGGCGTGGCGGTGCTGCTCGATATCCATTCGATGCCACCCCTCGGCGCGCCCGCCAGCGCGCCGCGGATCGTGCTGGGCGACCGGTTCGGCCGATCGGCCTCGTCGCGGCTGCTCGGGCGGCTCGAAGGCGTGGCGCGGGCGCACGGCTTCGCCTCGGCGGTCAACGCCCCCTATTCGGGCGGGCATGTCCTCGAACGCCACGGCGATCCGCGGAACGGCGTGCATGCGATCCAGGTCGAGTTCGACCGCTCGCTCTATCTCGACGCGAAGCTCGACCAGCCGGGGCCGGGGCTGGCGCAGACTGCGCGGGCGCTGCGCGCAATGATCGACGCGCTCGCCGACGAAGCGCTCCCCGGCGCGCTCGCGGCCGAATAGCCCTCACAAACAGCCGGCTCATCGCGGACGATGCAGCACCACCTCGAACCCCTCTTTGGAGGATGGTGGAACAAAGTGACTGGTGAAAAGCGCAAAATCATCGTCGCTGGCGTTGAACTCGTGCTCGCCGGCCACATTCCTTCGATGAAGGCGAGCCTTGCAGACCGCGTCCGTTACGTCGAGATAATGAAGCCGGTGCGCACATCCCGCTTCCTCGAACAGGGTGCGCATCCATGCTCGGCTGGCGACCGTGTTCGCCGGGAAATCCAGAACGACCGACATGCCACTTCGCAACAGCACGATCAGATGCGCGGTCATGGCATCGCGCAGCCGCGTCGAGTTCCGGACATAGTCCGCCAGGCTGTTCTGCTCGCCAGGATAAAGGCGCGCCAGCCAATGATCTTCGTTCACAACAATCGTGTTCGGCATGCTGCCCAGCGCGCTCGCAAGCGTCGACTTTCCAGCAGCGATTTTGCCGCACAGCAAGTGCAGCACAGGTTGGGTCGAAGACATGACAATGGACTTTCGCGGACGCGCGCAGCGTCGTGATGTTCACAATGCGGACAAACCCGGCCCGACGCGTCAGGCCGGGCGGTTAATTCGCCCGCTGATCGCAGCTGCGATGTGAACCACGAAGATCATGCTGCGACGATGCCAAGAGGTTCGGAAATAGTCCAGTCCCGGCGTCCGGCCGCACCCCCAAGAAAAAACCACCGCGTGCTTTCGCACGCGGTGGCCAAGGTTCAGGGAGGAGACACGCCCGGAGGCGTGCCGCACGGCCCCGCGAAAGGGGGGACACGAGACCATGCAAGGGAGAATATACGTAAGCGGTTCAGAGGTTTCAAGGCCTTGGCTCCCGTTGCGGGGAATTGTGCCTTTGGCGGGTTCAGCCGCGCCCGCGCGCGCAGGGAAGCATCCGCGCCAGCACGCCGTCGCGCAGCCGAAAAATGGGGCACCAGCGCGGCGATCACCCAGTGGAACGCGATCGCGCCCCGGCTGTAGCGATCGCCGCACGGGTATCCGCTTGCCAGATCAGCTGACCAGCTGCGGCGCCGGAACCTTGCCCGCCTGCATCTGGCGGCCGAACACTTCGCGCATCAGCGCCAGCGAGAAGAGGTGCGCATAGATCAGCGGCAGCATGCCGTTCTGGACGATCTTGCGCAGCTGGTCGCCGCGCAGCTCGTTGAGCTTGTTCTCGTCGATCATCATGAAGCCGCGATAGACGAAGGGCTGCGCCGCGCCGTCGGGCTGGATGGTGACTTCGCCGTCGATCAGCAGCTCCATCTCCTTGAGGTCCTTGACGAACATCGCGGTGCGCTGGCCGGCCTGCTCGAACTGCTCGTTGAACGCAAGGATCGCCTTGGTGGTCTCGCTCGGCTGGTCGCCGTCGAACAGCTTCTCGCCGTCCTCGAACTTGCCGAGCGTGTCCGAGGTCGGATCGAAGCACAGCGACAGCTCGTCGCTGTCCGGGCGAAGCCGCGCGAGCAGGTACGGATAGCGGCGGATATAGGCGGGGACGTAGAAGTTGTTGTCGACCAGCTTGCCGGCATCGTCGAAGAACACGTTGACGCCCTCGTTGAGCCCCATCAGCCCGAGCGGCACGGGATCGTCGCCGACCGAGAAGACGATCGGGAAATGGCGCTGCGCCATCGGGAATTCCTCGACCGTCAGCGGGATCGCATGGGTGTTGGAGACGAACGGCGCGGACTCGGCCGGCCGGATACGGAAATCGGCGTGAGTCTGGCTCGAAAGCGGCTCAAGCTCCTTGTAGAACAAGGGAAGCGACTGCTGCGGCGCGGTGGCCATGAGAATCTCCTGGGACTTGAAAAGAAGGTAAAATGCGCGGCGGGGTCTATGGCGCGCGGCTCGCGGGCGCAAGTACGAGCTTTCCGGGATTGAGAATTCCCATTGGATCTAGCGCGTTCTTGATCGCCTTTAGCGCGGCGATGCGCGACGGCGGGCCGAGCCGCTCGAGCTCGGCGCGCTTCATCTGGCCGATGCCGTGCTCGGCCGAGATCGATCCGCCCGCCGCCACCACCATGTCGTGGACCAGCCGCGTGATCGCCGGCGCATCCTCGGCGTAGAAACGGTCGCGGTCGGCGCCGGCGGGCGCGCGGACGTGGAAATGGACATTGCCGTCGCCCAGATGCCCGAACGCGCTGGCGCGGCAGCCGGGGAAGCGCGCCTCGGCCTCGGCGCCGCCTTCGATCATGAAGCGCGGCATGTCGGCGACCGGCACCGAGATGTCGTGCTGGACCGCGGGTCCGCTCGCGCGCTCGGCTTCGGACAGCGAATCGCGGATGCGCCAGAACGCCTCGGCCTGCGCCTCGCTCGCCGCGACCACGGCGTCGTCGGCAAGGCCGGCCTCGAGCGCATCGCCCAGCAGGGCTTCGAGCAGCGCCGCGGGCGATTCGGCCCCGGCATCGGTGGCGACCGCCTCGATCAGCACGTTCCACGGATGCTGGCGCTCGAGCGGCGCGCGGGTCCCCGGGATATGCTCGAGCACCAGCCCCAGCGAATCGCGCGGCACGATCTCGAAGCTCTCGATCGCCGGGCCCTCGATCCGGCGGAGCAGCGCCAGCGCGGCGTGCGGGTCCGCCAGCCCGACCCAGGCGACCGCGCGCGCGGTGATCGCCGGGACGAGGCGCAGGCTGGCCGCGGTGATCACCGCCAGCGTCCCCTCGGCGCCGATCAGCAGCTGGTTGAGATCATAGCCGCGATTGTCCTTCTTGAGCGCCGCGAGCCCGTCATGCACCGATCCGTCGGGCAGCACCGCCTCGACCCCGGCGACCAGGCTGCGCATCGTCCCGAAGCGCAGCACCTGCGTGCCGCCGGCATTGGTCGAGACCAGCCCGCCGACCGTGGCGCTGCCCCGCGCGCCGAGCGTCAGCGGGAAGCGGCGGCCGGCATCGAGCGCGGCCGCGTGGAGATCGGCAAGGATCACCCCCGCCTCCGCCACCGCGAGATTGTCGTCGGCCGAAAGGCTGCGGATCCGGTTCATGCGCCTGAGCGACAGGATCAGCGCCGATCCGTCGCCGTCGGGGGTCGCGCCGCCGACCATCGAGGTATTGCCCCCCTGCGGCACCAGCGGCACCCCCGCGGCATGCGCCAGCCCGACGATCGCCGCGACCTCGTCCCGCGACGCCGGCGACAGCAAGGCCGGCGAAGCGCCATGATAGCGCCCGCGCCAGTCGCTCAGCCAGGGCGCGATCGCGTCGGCATCGGTGGTGACCGCCTTGGGGCCGAAACGGGCATGGACGGTGTCGACAAGGGTCTGCTGGGCGGGCGTCATCGCCGCGGCGGATAGCATGGCGGCTGCGAACCAGCCAATCGCCCATGAAAATCAGTTCATCGACTGTTCAAACGTTGGCAATACAAGCGGGCCGGTCATGCTCAAGCCGTTGCTCGCCTCTCCCGCCCTGTTGATGCTGTTCGCCGCCCCGGCGACGGCAGTGCAGCCGCCCGAGACCGATTGGGCGCGAGTCGAGGCGATGATGCAGCATTTCGTCGTCCATGTGCCGCGGATGACGATTACCCGGACCACGATCATCGCCCGCAGCCGCCCGGTCGCGCCCCCGCCGCCGGTCGCGATGGTCGAGCGCAAGGCCAAGGATTGCCTCGAGATGCGGCGCATCATCGGCTTTGGTATCACCCAGCCCGACAGCGTCGACCTGGTGCTCAACGACGGATCGCGGATGCGCGCGCGGCTGGGCAATAATTGCCGGTCGCTGGGCTTCTACCAGGGCTTCTACGTCAAGCCGAATCCCGACGGGAAGATGTGCGCGGGCCGCGACCCGATCCGCACGCGATCGGGCGGCGAATGCTCGATCCAGGTGTTCAAGGCGCTGGTTCCCGCGCACTGATTCTGCGCCGGCACCGCAAAAACTTGACAAGCTCACCCAAATCCGCGAGCGCGCGCCGTAGCTAACGGCGCCTTTCGCGCCCGTTTCCGGACATCCCTATGAGCTTTGCCGATCTCGGCCTTTCAGACGAACTGCTTCGTGCGGTCAACGAGTCCGGTTACACGGAACCGACCCCGATCCAGAAGCAGGCAATCCCCTCGGTCCTGATGGGCAAGGACCTGATCGGCATCGCCCAGACCGGCACCGGCAAGACCGCCGCGTTCGTGCTGCCGATGATCGACATCCTCGGCGAAGGGCGCACCCGCGCGATGATGCCGCGATCGCTGATCCTCGAGCCGACGCGCGAGCTCGCCGCGCAGGTCGCCGAGAATTTCGACAAATACGGCAAGTATCACAAGCTCTCGATGGCGCTGCTGATCGGCGGCGTCTCGATGGGCGACCAGCAAAAGGCCCTCCAGGGCGGCGTCGACGTGCTGATCGCGACTCCCGGGCGCCTGATGGACCTGTTCGGCCGCGGCAAGATCTTGCTCACCGGCTGCAGCCTGCTGGTGATCGACGAGGCCGACCGGATGCTCGACATGGGGTTCATCCCCGATATCGAGGAAATCTGCACCAAGCTGCCCAAGACCCGCCAGACCCTGCTCTTCTCCGCGACGATGCCGCCGGTGATCAAGAAGCTGGCCGACAAGTTCCTCAACGACCCCAAGCGAGTCGAAGTCGCGCGGCCCGCGACCGCCAACATCAACATCCGCCAATGGGTCGTCCCCGTCGCCGCGCCCAAGAAGCGCGACATGCTGCGCGAGCTGCTGCGCCGCGAGGACGTGACCACCGCGATCATCTTCTGCAACCGCAAGACCACGGTGCGCGACCTCAACAAGGCGCTGCAGAAGAGCGGCTTCCGCTCGACCGAGATCCATGGCGACATGGAGCAGGCGCAGCGCATCGCCGAGCTCGACCGGTTCAAGGCGGGGACGGTCAACATCCTCGTCGCCTCCGACGTCGCCGCGCGCGGGCTCGACATCAAGGGCGTCAGCCACGTCTTCAACTTCGACGCGCCGTGGCATCCCGACGACTATGTCCACCGCATCGGCCGCACGGGCCGTGCCGGGGCGACCGGAGTCGCCTACACGCTGGTGACCCCCGAGGACGCCGAGAATATCCGCGAGATCGAGAAGCTCACCGGGCTGAAGATCGAGCGGCTGGGCAGCGACGCGGCGCCTGACACGGCTGAGCCCCAGGCGGAGCCCGAGCAGGACGAAGCACCGCGCCGCGGCGCGCGCGGCGGACGCGGGCGTGGCCGCGAGGCGGCTCCGAAGCGCGAAGCCGCCCCGAAGCCCGAGCCCCGGGCCGAGGCGCCCGAGCCCGCGAAGCGCGAAGAGCCCCGCCGTGAAGAGCCCAGGCGCGACCCCGCACCGCGGGCCGAGCGGCCCCGCCGCGAGGACGCGCGCCCCGCGCCGCAGCCGCGGCGCCAGGCCGCCGAGGACGGGCCCGACGCCAGGGAAGACGGCGGCTGGAACGGGCCGGTGCCCGATTTCCTGCGCTTCACCCTGGACTGAAAGGCTTGCGCCCGGCGCGGCGCTGTGGCCTGATTACCGGGTAATCGCAAAGGGTTGAACGATATGCGCCGCCGCCCGCTCCTGGCTCTACCGCTGATCGCGCTGCTGCTGCCGGCGTCCGCGCCGGGCGATCGGGCGCCGCGCATCCGCATCGCATCGATCGAGCAGCTGCCGCGCCCCCTGCCGGCACCCTATGATTCGAGCGCCGATGCGAATGCCCAGATCGATGCCGCGCTGGGGCGGGCGCGCGCGTCGGGCAAGCCGCTGCTGATCGATTTCGGCGCGAACTGGTGCGCCGATTGCCGCGTGCTCGCGGGCGTGCTCGAGCTGCCCGAGATGCGGCGCTATATCGCGCGCAACTTCGAGCTGGTCCAGGTCGATATCGGCCGGTTCGACCGCAACCTCGACATCCCGAAGCGCTTCAGCCGCAACCCGATGAACGCAGTCCCCGCGGTGTTCGTCGTCGACGGCAAGACCGGCAAGCTGCGCAACGCGGGCGAGGAGCTGGCGCTGGGCGACGCGCGGATCATGCGCCCGCAGGCGATTGCCGACTGGCTGGCGACATGGACCCGCTGATCGAATTCGTCCCCATCGTCCCCAGCCCCTGCGTCAACATCTGCCGGATGAACCGCGCAAAGGGCTGGTGCGAAGGCTGCGGGCGGACCACCGCCGAGATCGCGCGCTGGGGCGCGGCCGACGATGCCGACCGCGACGCCGTGATGGCGCAATTGCCGGCGCGCCTGAAGCTGCTGACCCGCGCCCGCTGAGCTTTTTATCGCGGCAACGCCAGGAACTGCGCCTTGAGGGCGAAGGCAGCGGCGATCAGCGGGCCATAGACGGGGCCGTTGCCATTGTAGCACGCGCCGAACCGCTCCCATTGCCTGGTGCGGATGTGCCGGACGCAATCGGTGGTGGTCACGAAGTCGAAAAAGCCCAGCACCTGCCAGCGCAGATCGGCGCCGAACGCGTCGAACAGCGAACAGGCATCGCGATAGCCGCATTTGTCATGGTTGAACCCCATGATCTGCGGGCCGCCGAAGCTGCACGCCAGGCACGCGGCTTCCTTGGTGGCGAGCGTCGAGGCGAAGTTGAAGACCTCATACTCCTTGGTCTGCGTGCCATGAAAGCTGCGCCACGGGCCGGTGACCGGATTGCGGAACGTGTGGTTCTTCCACGATGCGCCGGTCGCGCCATGGCCCCCGAACCGGAAATGCCGGTCGAACACCGCGGCGTGGTTCTCGCCCCAGCCCGACCAGAATTTATGGTTCTCGAAGCGCAGCACCGGCTTGCCCGGGATATAGGGCAAGGTGCCGCTTTCGACGTGCCAGACCGCGAGCACCGCCATCGGCTCGACGCCGATCGCCGCGGCCGCCTTTTCGATGAGCCCGCCGACGGCATTATGCGTGCGGGCGATCGCGCCAAGCGTCGTGCCCGCGGGGGGAAGCTGCGTGATCGGATGAGCAGGCGCCAGCGCCGCCGCCTTGAGAACCGGGTCGTCCTTGTAGAATGCCATGCGTCCCTCCGTGTGAATCCGGGAACGCGACCCAATTATATTGTTACGCTATCCTAACGGCATTTCCCTATTCCGCCTAGGTGCCTCGCGCTCAGGCGGGCGCCAGCTCCGCGGCCAGCGCCTCATCCTTCGCCTTGGCGCGCTTGTAGCCGTCGCGTGCGCTGACCCGATCGAAATAGGCGGCAAAGGCATCGCGCTTCGGCAGCGTGCCGAAGGCGAGGCCCCAGCCGACCGTCGAGCCGACATAGACATCGGCGGCGGTGAAGCGGTCGCCGGCGATATAGGGATGCGCCGCCACTGTCTTTTCGAGCGTGTCGACCGCGAGATCGTAGCTGCCATAGCCGAACATCCGGCCCTGCTCGGGGCTGGGCACGAACCTGGCGAAATTGTTGGTGACTGCCTGCTCCATCGGCCCCGCCGCGAAGAACAGCCAGCGGTAATAATCCGCGCGCTCGTCGGCAGTCGGCACGAGCCCCGCCTCGGGAAACGCCTCGGCCAGATAGGCGCAGATCGCCGCGCATTCGGTGACGACATGGCCCTCATGGACGATCGCCGGCACCTTCCCCATCGGATTGATCGAGAGATAGGGCTCGGCCTTCATCGTCGAGGCATAGTCCATCACTTCGGTGCGATACTCCGCCCCGGTCTCCTCGAGCATCCAGCGGACGATCTGCCCGCGCGATTGGGGGTTGGTGTAGAAAACCAGTTCGTCGGCCATGGCGGCGCTCCTGCGAATCGACTAGAACATATCATGAACGAAACGACCGCCGGGATCAAGCGGCCTTCACAGCGCGGCGAAGGTCGCGAGCAGCCGCGCCCAGGCGCGCTCGGCCTGGGCCTGGTTGTAGACGCGACTGTCGGGCGGGCACCAGCCATGCTGCGCGCCGGCATAGACTTCGATCTCGGCCGGGACCCCCGCCGCGGCGAACGCGGCGCGCAGCGCATCCTTGTCGGCCGGCGCGCGCTGGTCGTCATTCTCGGCGACCGCGAACAGATATTTCCCCTTGAGCTTCGGCACGAGCAGGTGCGGGCTGTCGGGCTTGTCGGTCACCAGCCCGCCGCCATGGAACGATCCGCCGGCGCGCACCCGCTCGGGCACCGCAGCGGCGGTGCGCACCACCATCGGCCCGCCCATGCAATAGCCGGTGCTGCCGACGCCGCGCTTCTTGTCGACCGCGCGCTGGGTATCGAGCCACGCGACGAACGCCTTGCCGTCGCTCTCGATGCCCGCCGGCGTCAGCGCCGCGCGGAACGGCGCGATCCGCTCGCGCACTGCGGGCTGGTCGAAGCTCTCGCCGGGCGCAAGGAACGGCGCCTTGGTCGAGCGGTAGAAGGAATTGACGGTCAGCACTGCGTAACCCGATTCGGCGAGCCGGTCGGCCATCTGGCGGAAGGCGGGGCGCAGGCCCATCACGTCGGGCCAGACCAGCACCGCGGGATGCCTGCCGCGGGCGGGCGCGACGAAATAGGCGTCGCAGGTCCCGTCGGGAGTCGTGATCGTCACATCGCGGCCCTTGACCGCCATCGCGTTCGCCGACTGCGGCAGCATCGCCATCAGCCCTGCCGCGGCGGTGCCGGCGGCGAAGCTGCGGCGCGAGATCGGGCCGAGGTTGCGGTCCCCAAGATACCTGTCGTTGTCGGCGGCGGTCGCTTCGTCACACATGGCGCTCTCCCGAGTCGTGGTGCGCGACAGGCTAGCGGGGCGCGGCGCGGTCGCCTACCCACCCGGCATGGAGCTTCCCGCCTATTTCGACCGGATCGGCTATTCGGGGCCGCGCACGCCCGATTTCGCGACGCTCGAGGCGCTGATGCGCGCGCATATCGCTGCGATGCCGTTCGAGAATCTCGACGTCCAGCTCGGCAATCGCGTCACGATCGACCTCCCCGCGGTCTTCGCAAAGCTGGTCGGGCGGCGGCGGGGCGGCTGGTGCTACGAGAATAACGGGCTGTTCGGCTGGGCGCTGGGCGCGCTCGGCTTCGAGGTGCGGCGGATCTCGGCGGGGGTGATGCGCTCGGCGCGGGGCGATGCGGCGCTCGGCAACCATCTCGCGCTGATCGTGACGATCGAAGGGCGGCCCTGGCTGGCCGATGTCGGCTTCGGCGGCACGCTCGCCGCCCCGATCCCGCTGGCCGCCGGGATGCATCATCAGCCGCCCTACGCCGTGGGGCTGGTCGAAGCCGATGGCTATTGGCGCTTCGAGGAACGCTATGCGGACGGCGATCCGTTCAGCTTCGACTTCCTCGCCGGCCCGGCCGACGAGGCGCTGTTCGCGCGGCAATGCGATTCGCTGCAATCGGAAGCGGACTCGGTCTTCGTGCAGAATGCCGTGATCCAGCAGCGCCAGGGCGACCGGCATCTGTCGCTGCGCGGCCGCGTGCTGCTCGATCGCGGGCCCGGCGAGGAATCGAAGCGGCTGATCGCGGACGCCGCCGACTATGTCGCGGTTCTGCGCGATCGGTTCGGGCTGGACCTGCCCGAGGCGGCGACCTTGTGGGACAAGATCTGCGCGCGGCATGCCGAGTTGTTTCCGGCTGCCGGATAGAAGCACAACGCCTGAGGACTTTCGTCTCTCTTCACAACTGCTAGTGAGGGCGGAAGAGTGGGGAAAATTCAATGGATCCACAGGATTTCAAGGCAGAATATCTCCTCCTGCAGACATTCCTCGAGAATTACCGCTGGCGTACCCTTATGATAAAGGTCGTTTCCGCATTCCTGCTCAGCGCAGGAATCGGCTTTGGCGCGATAAGTCGCAGCATCGTCATCCTCGCCTTGACGGCAGTCGTCGCAGCTTTCCTTGGGCTCTTAGAAACAATTTCGAGGGGCGCCCAGAGGGGGCGCCTGCACCGCATCCGCGCGATCGAAAAGATGTTCGCCGACGGTTTCCACCCGACTACGGGTCCCTTCCAGATACTCCGATACGAGCGCAAGGTTACCCCGCCATCCAGGACAATGGCGCAACTCCTCGTTAGACTGCAATATGGGGCAGTCATCGTAGCGGCGACTACGTTCGCTATCACGCTCGCGCTATGGGGGTCGCGCGATACTGAAACCCGGCTACCGCCCTCGCAAGCGTTGGCTACCGAGACTCCCGCGTCCAAGGCTGGCCCGGCGAACACCGAATCGGCGCGGCGACCTGCCACCGACGCGCTGCACGACTCGCCCGATGGCCGCATTCGACCGCGGCCATCCCCGTCGCCCACCGGGACGCCCCAGCAATCGCCGCCGTCGCCGATGGACTGGCTCCCGATCCTGGTTGCGTTGGGCACGGCCGGTGGCCTGTGCATCTGGTTGATGCTCCGGATCCGGCACTTGCGCGCCGATGAGGCCGATAACGGGCAGGCGCCCGAAAGCGTAAGCCGAAGCACGGTACAGGTGCTGACAGAAGGTGGAGGGAGCTTCAGCGCCGTCGTGGCGCTCGGAGCTGCAATGACCGCATGGGCCTCGGTGAGCAAAACCGGCATGGGCGTGAGCCTGGCGCTACCGCTCCTGATCACGCCGCTGGCGGCAGCGGCGGCTGCACGCTTCCACTTGCCGAAATCCTGGCGCCGGACGCTATTCGCCTTGAGCGCGCTGCTTTCGGTTGGCTGGTTCGCCGCGCATTTCATCAGCGCCGATGTCGCGCGTCAGCCCCTGGCTTGGCTGGATTCGTTCACTCGAAACTTCCCGAAGGAATTCCACAAGCTCAGCAATGCGGACGTCGCGACACTATGCGCCGCGCTGTTCGGCTATGCTGTCGCGATGACCGGCGCGGGCATCATGAGCCTGAAGGGCAAATAGCCCCGCCGGCCGCATAGCCTCAATTCCGCCGGAACGGGTCCTCGAACGCCGGCGCCACCGGGAGCGGCTCGCCGCCATCGGCGATGCGCTGGGCCTCGACCGCCGCGGCGGTGCGCTCGGCGCGGAGTTCCTCGATCAGCGCCTCGCGGTCGCCTTCGAAGCGGGTATCGACCGGCGCCTCGATGCCCGCCGCCTTGGCGGCCTTGGCGACCATCGCGTCGAGCTCGCGCTGCGAGGTCAGGCCCAAAGTCACCGGGTCCTTGGGCACGATGTTGGCGATATTCCAGTGGCTGCGGTCGCGGATCGCGGCGATGGTGGTGCGGGTGGTGCCGATCAGCTTGCCGATCGATCCGTCCGAGATTTCGGGGTGGTTGCGGATGATCCAGGCGATGCCGTCGGGCTTGTCGGCGCGCTTCGAGACCGGCGTATAGCGCGGCCCCTTGGTGCGGCGGACCTGGTCGGGGCCCTTGAGCATCTTGAGCGAATAATCGGGATTGGCCTGGCCCTTCTCGATCTCCTCCATCGTCAGCTCGTGCGCGCGGACGGGGTCGCGGCCGGTGAGCTTGGTCGTGGCGGTGTCGTCGGCGATCGCCTGGACCTCGAGGATGTGGAGGCCGCAGAATTCGGCGATCTGCTCGAACGAGAGCGAGGTTTGGTCGACCAGCCAGGAAGCGGTCGCGTGCGGCATCAGCGGCTGGGCCACGAAGCATTCTCCAGAAACAATAAGGGCCGCCCCTTGCGGAGCGGCCATGACATGCGGACGACTTAGTGCGATGCTGCAAGAAGGGCAAGGCGGGAGGCGCGAATGCGTGCAAAGCTTCTTCTGATCGCGGCCGCGGCATTGCTGTGGGGTGCGCCGGGCGCGCCCGCCTTCGCGCAGAAAGCCGCCGGGCTGCGCGAACGCTCCCCGGCGGACCTCTATGAGGCGTTGTACTGGAGCAACGCCGGGCCGCGCTGCTACCCCGCGGACGACCCCTATCAGAACGACCGGCTTCGCGCGCGATTCGCCAAGGTGCGGCCATGGCTGGTCGCGCAGATCGGCGAGAAGGAATTCGAAGCGCTGGTCGAAGGTCTCGATGAGCAGGTGCACGGCGTTTATTTCATCCGCTGCCCGTCGGAACCAGAGCAACGGCGAGACACGCGACGGCGGCTCCGCGTGCTCGAGGAGATGGAGCGGCGGGCGAAGGCGGCGCGCTAGGCGGCTTCGAGATCCTCGCCGATCGGGATCAGCGCGTGGAGGAACTGGCGCGCGCTGGCTTCCCAGGTGAACGACCGCGCATAGGCGGCGCAGGCGGCGCGGTCGCGGGTCAGCGCCTCGCCGATCGCCAGGGTCAGATCCTCGTCCATCGCCCCGGTCTCGGGGGTGACCACGTCGATCGGCCCGGTGACCGGATAGGCCGCGACCGGCACGCCGCACGCCAGCGCCTCGATCATCACCAGCCCGAACGTGTCGGTGCGGCTGGGGAAGACGAACACGTCCGCGGCGGAATAGGCCGAGGCGAGTTCCTCGCCGAACAGCGGCCCCAGGAATTTCGCATCCGGATAGGCCGCCTGCAGCGCGGCGCGCGAGGGACCGTCACCGACCACCACCTTGGTCCCCGGATGCGTCGTCTTCAGAAACGCCTCGATATTCTTCTCGACCGCGACCCGGCCGACATAGAGCTGGATCGGCCCCTCGAGCCCCGCCATGGCGGGATGCGGCGCAAGGCCGGGCCGGTAGCGCTCGAGATCGACTCCCCGCCCCCAATGCACGACCTGCGCCAGCCCATGGTCGATCAGCGACTGGCGGATCGACGGCGTCGAGGCGAGGATGCCGTAGCTCGGCGCGTGGAACCAGCGGATATAGCGCCAGATCCACCGCGCCGGCACCCGCGATCGCGCCGAGACATAGTCGGGAAACTGGGTGTGATAGGCAGTGGTGAAGGGAAACTTGTTCCGGAGGCACCAGCGCCGCGCCGCGACGCACAGCGGACCCTCGGTCGCGAGATGGATCGCGTCGGGATGGAATTTCTGGAGCATCGCGCCGACGCTGCGCACCCGCGTGATCGCCAGGCGGATCTCGGGATAGGTCGGCATCGGCAGCGAGTAGAACTGGTCGGGCGAGATGATCATCACGGTGTGGCCATGCGCCTCAAGCACCGCGCGGATCGACTGGAGGGTGCGGACGACGCCGTTGACCTGCGGCTCCCAGGCATCGGTGACGATGGCGATGCGCACGGGATCGTGCGCCGTCAGGCTGCCGCCCGCGCCGCTTCCGCTAGGGGGAGTGTCTCCCGTGCTGCTATCTCGTCGGCCCAGTGCAGAATCTCCATGCGCCCGTCATGATACTCGACCAGCGCCGTACACCCTTCCACCCAATCGCCATCGTTATAATAGGCAATCCCGTTAATGGTACGGATATCCGCGGCATGGATATGGCCTGCCACCACGCCGTCGGCGCCGCGCGCGCCGGCCTCGCGCGCGACGACTTCCTCGAAGCGGGTGATGAAGGCGACGGCGTTCTTGACCTTCGACTTGGCGTATTTGCTGAGCGACCAATAGGGTAGCCCCAGCACGCGGCGCGCACGGTTCAGCCCGCGGCTGAGTGCCATGGTGATTTCGTAGGCGGCGTCGCCAAGATAGGCGAGCCAGCGGTGCGAGAGCATCACGGCGTCGAACTCGTCGCCATGGAGGATCAGCAGCCGGCGGCCATCGGCGGTCTCGTGCACCGCGCTGCGCCGGATCTCGACCCCGCCGAAATCGAGCCCGGTGAACTGGCGGAACATCTCGTCGTGATTGCCGGGGATATAGACGATCCGCGCGCCGCGCCGCGCGCGCTTGAGGATGCGCCAGACCACGTCGTTGTGCGCCGCGGGCCAGTAGAATTTCTTCTTGAGCCGCCAGCCGTCGATGATGTCGCCGACCAGGTACAGCGTGTCGCTGTCGACATGGTCGAGGAAGTCGATGAGCATGCCGGCGTTGCAGCCGCGCGTGCCGAGATGGACGTCGGAGATCCAGATCGTGCGGTAATGCCGGCGCTCGGTGATCTTCTCCGGGATCGCCGGACGGGAGGAAGCGAAATCCGCCGGTTCGAGACCGAACGGAAGCCTGGTGACGGTCGCCATCGCGCGTACCCCGGGTTGCCCTTGCCTGGGCACGCCTATGGCGGGGAAATGTTACAACTGGAATCGTTGCCTTTTCCGCAGCGGATCGCCCATAGGGGTGCTGCCAAAGGGGGATCGAGCATACGTGACTGAAGCGGGTCGCTATCGTCCGGAGATCGACGGCCTGCGCGCGCTCGCCGTCGCGCCGGTGGTGCTGTTCCATGCCGGAATCCCGGGATTTTCGGGCGGGTTCGTCGGAGTCGACGTCTTCTTCGTCATTTCGGGCTTCCTGATTACCCGGATCATCCATTCCGAGCTGGTCGCCGGCACTTTCTCGATCGTTCATTTCTACGAACGGCGCGCGCGGCGGATCCTGCCGGCGCTGAGCGTCGTGCTCGTCGCCGCGACGATGGTCGCCGCATTGCTGATGTCGGCGATGGACATGATCGAATATGCCAAGGCGCTGGCGGCGACCGCGCTGTTCGCGTCCAATTTATGGTTCTGGCGGCAGGCGGGGGGCTATTTCGAGCCCGATGTCGAGACGCATCCCCTGCTCCACACCTGGTCGCTGGCGGTGGAGGAGCAATTCTACATCGTCTTCCCGCTGCTGCTGATCGCATGCATGCGCTTCTTCCCGGCCCGGCTGAAACTGCTGGTCGCGCTCGTCAGCGCGGCGTCGTTCGCGCTGGCGGTGTGGCTGGTGCGGACCAGCCCCAACGCCGCTTTCTATCTCGCGCCCGGGCGCGCGTGGGAGCTTGGGCTCGGATCGATGCTCGCGCTCGGCATGATGCCCGAGATACGCGGGCGCCTTGTCCGCGAAGCGCTTGGCTGGATCGCGGTCGCGCTGATCGTCGCGCCCGTGCTGCTCTACAGCGGCGCGACTCCCTTTCCCGGGCTGGCCGCGCTGCCGCCGTGCCTGGGCGCAGCGCTGATCCTGCATCTGGGCGCCGAAAGCGGCGCGGGACGTGCGCTTGCCTGGCGGCCGCTCGTGTTCGTCGGCTTGGTCTCCTATTCCTTCTACCTCTGGCACTGGCCGGTGATCGTGCTGCTCAAGGGCGTGCTCGCGACCAGCCGTCTGCCGATTAGCTGGGGCACGGCCGCGATCGCCGTGTCGTTCATGCTCGCGGTGCTGAGCTGGCGTTTCATCGAGAAGCCCTTCCGCTCGCCGCGCGCGTTTTCGCGGCGAGGCATCTTCCTGTTTTCCGCCGGGGCGATTTCGGCGGTGCTCGCGGTCGCCGCCGGGCTCTGGGTGTTGCGCGGCGTGCCGCAGCGTTTCGACGCCGCCACGGGCGCGCTGGCCGACGCGCGCTACGACCGCAATCCGCGCCGCGACGAATGCATGGAGCGCGGCCCCGGCGCCTTCTGCCGCGTCGGCAAGGAAGGTGTGCCGCCGAGCTTCCTGTTCTGGGGCGATTCGCATGCCGATTCGCTGCAGCCCGGCGTGGCGCTGGCAGCCGAGCGCGACGGCATCGCAGGGTATGTCGCTGCGCGCCGGTCGTGCGCGCCGCTGACCGGGGTCATCCAGGATGAGCCGGGATGCAGCGAGGCGGCCGGCGCCACCCTCGCCTGGCTGCGCGCGCATCCCGAGGTCCGCACCGTCATCCTGCTGGCGCGCTGGCCCTATTGGCGTTCGGGGCTCTATTATGGCGACGAGCCCGGTCCGCCCCATCCGCTCAAGCCCGGCGTACCGGCACAGGGCGGAATGGACCGCGCCGCGCTGTTCGACTTCGCTTCGGCGGCGACGCTCGACGCGCTGGCGGCGATGGGCAAGCGCGTCGTTGTGCTCGGCGACACACCGGAAATCGGCTGGGACGTTCCGGCCCGATTGTTCGCGGCACGGCGCTTCGGCACGACGGCGCCGTCGCCGCCGACCACTGCCGAAGCACAGGCCCGCGAAGCGCCGGCAGCGCAGGCGTTCCGCGCGAAGGGCGCACGCTATGTGTCGCTGCTGCCGAATTTCTGCGCCGCGAATTGCCGGGTAATGGACGGCGCATCGCCGCTCTATATCGACGATGACCATCTATCGGCCGCCGGGGCGCGCGCCGTAATCACGCCCGTGCTCGAGCCGATCCTGCTCGAAAAAAGCTAGGCGTCGATCGGGATGTGTCCCGGCTGCGCCGCCACCCGCGCGGTCCAGGCCTGGACGTTCGGATAGCGCGCCAGTTCGAACCCGCCCTCCTCGCAGACATGGGTGTAGGGATAGAGCGCGATATCGGCGAGGGTCAGCCGGTCCGCGGCGAAGAAGTCGCGCGTCGCGAGATGCTCGTCCATCAGCGCCAGCGCCGCCTCGCCCGCCGCGCGCTTGGCCGGCAGGTTGGCAAGCTGGAGTTCGGAGAAATTGGCCTCGCCGATCCAGCCGTACCAGAAGCGCAGGGTCGCGACATTGGGCTCGTGGTTATACTGTTCCCAGAACATCCAGCGCAGCATGTCGGCACGGTCGAACGCATCGTCGGGGATCAGCGCGCTGCCGTCGGCCAGATAGACGCAGGCGGCGTTGCTCTCGGGCAGGAAGCGGTCGCCGACCTGGAGCGTCGGGATGCGGCCATTGGCGTTGACTTCGGCGAGGAACGCCGGCGTGCGCGTCTCGCCCTTCATGATGTCGTATTCGCGCCGCTCGATCGCAGCCCCGACATGCGCCGCGGTCAGCCTGATCTTGTAGCAATTCCCCGACCGCGAATATTCGTGCAGCACCAACCCGGTCATCGTCCCCGCCCTTTCACATCACGCCTTCGCCCTCGGCCTTTCGCACCCGCGCCTCGTGCGCGAACTGGAAGACCAGCCACACCGCAAGCGCCGCGACGAACAGCCAGCCCCAGCTATATTGCCACCAGGGGAAGCGATAGCCCTGGGTCAGGTCGCGCCCCGCCGCGGCGGCCAGCGCCGCCTTGCCGGCATCGTCGAGCGGGACGATCTGAGTCACCCGGCGGCTCTCGGCATAGAGCACGAAACCCATGTCGTTATAGGTGACGAACGGCAGCTTGAGCCCTTCGAAATTGCGGAACGAGAAGCCGACGCGCACCGGCGAGGCCTCGTAGGGCAGGTCGGAACGCTCGACCGGGACGCTCAGGCCGGTCTTGCGCAGCCGCATCGCGAAATCGGCGGGAATCGCGGCGGGCGGAAGATCGGCGACCTTCGCGACGCGCGGCAGGTCGGTCAGCCAATAGCCGTGCGGCGAGACCATGCAGACGACCGCATAGGCGGCCGCGATCAGGCCGAGAAAGATCAAGCGAATCATGACTATCCCCCAAAAGTCGGCTGCTCTTTCGGGCGCGCGGCGGGCGGCGTCAATCGATGAGATGGCGCTGCTGCCTAGGCGGCAGCTCCTTCATCGCCGATCAGCAGGACGATCTTGCCGACATGGTCGCCCGATTCCATCCGCCGGTGCGCGCCGGCGGCGTCGGACAGCGGAAAGGTCGAATCGATCGCCGGCTTGAGCTTTCCTTCGGCGACGAACGGCCAGACCGAGCGCGCGAGCTCGTCGGCGACGAGGCTCTTGAACAAGACCGAGCGCGGACGCAGCGTCGATCCGGTCAGCGTCAGGCGGCGGCGCATGATCTCGAAGATCGGGATCGTCGCCATCAGCCCGCCCTGCACCGCGATCGAGACGTGGCGCCCCTCCTCGGCAAGGCACTTCAGGTTGCGCGGGACATAGTCGCCGCCGACCATGTCGAGGACGACCTCGACACCCTTTCCGCCGGTGATTTCCCTGACCCGCTCGACGAAATCCTCCGCCTTGTAGTTGATCGCATGATCCGCCCCGAGCGCGCGCGCCGCGTCGCATTTGGCGTCCGATCCGCAGGTGACGATGATCGTCAGCCCGAACAGGTTGGCGAGCGCGATCGCCATCGTGCCGATGCCCGACGTGCCGCCATGGACGAGCACGGTGTCGCCCTCGACCGCATAGGCGCGCTCGAACAAGTTGGTCCAGACGGTGAAGAGCGTCTCGGGCATCGCCGCGGCCTCGGCCATCGACAGCGCCTCGGGCACCGGCAGGCACGTGCCGAGCGGCGCGACCGCATAGTCGGCATAGGCACCGCCCGCGATCAGCGCGCAGACCGGCTGGCCGAGCATCTCGCGCGGCACGTCCTCGCCCGCCGCGACGATCGTCCCCGACACTTCCATGCCGAGGATCGACGGCGCGCCGGGCGGGGGCGGGTACATGCCGCTGCGTTGCATCACCTCGGGGCGGTTGACCCCCGCCGCGGCGACGCGGATCAGCACTTCCTCGGGGCCGGGCTGCGGCACGGGGCGCTCGACGATCACGAGCACCTCAGGGCCTCCGGGCGCCGCCGGGTCGATCGCGCGCATCATTTCCGGAACGCCCATCGGCCTCTTATTGACATCGCCCCTGCCCCGGTCAACGCTATGCCCCATGGACGCCGACGAAAATCTGCCGCGTCGCAAGGACGATCTTGCCGCCCAGCTCGGCAAGCAGGACCTCGATCCCTTCTCGGTCGAGGAATGCGAGGAGCGCATCGCCCTGCTCGAAGCCGAGATCGAACGGACCAGGACGCGAATGCAACGCGCCGTTAACCATCGGGCAAGCGCTGACTCGCTATTCAAACGATGAGCGCAGCACCGGCCGAAGCGCGCAACGCGGGGGTCCGGTGCGAGGCAGCGCTTGATGCGGGGTCAAAGCCTCCCGACATAGGGGCTGCGGGCCGCGTGTCGGATGGCCCGTCTGGAGTAATCTGAATGCCTTCATTTGCCTCTGCGCTCGAATCCACTCTCCACAAGGCGCTCGAAGCCGCAAGCTCGCGCCGCCACGAATATGCGACGCTCGAGCATCTGCTGCTCGCGCTGGTCGACGACGAGCATGCCTCGAAGGTGATGAGCGCGTGCGGGGTCGATCTCGGCGAGCTCGGCAACACCGTCGCGCATTATCTCGATACCGAACTCGAAGCCTTGAAGGTCGAGGCCGCCACCGATCCCTCGCCGACCAGCGGCTTCCAGCGCGTCGTCCAGCGCGCGATCCTCCACGTCCAGTCCTCGGGCCGCGACGAAGTGACCGGCGCCAACGTGCTGGTCGCCTTGTTCAGCGAGCGCGAGAGCTATGCGGTCTATTTCCTCCAGCAGCAGGACATGAGCCGCCTCGACGCGGTCAGCTTCATCTCGCACGGCGTCGGCAAGGGCTCGACGCCGGCCGAGAGCTCGACTCCCAAGGGCGCCGACGAGGAAAAGGCGCCCAAGCCCGAGGGCAAGAGCGGCAAGGGCGAGAGCGCGCTCAAGCAGTTCTGCGTCGACTTGAACGAGAAGGCCAAGAACGGCCGCATCGATCCGCTGATCGGCCGCGGCCCCGAGGTCGATCGCACCGTCCAGATCCTCTGCCGCCGCAGCAAGAACAACCCGCTCTATGTCGGCGATCCCGGCGTCGGCAAGACCGCGATCGCCGAGGGGCTCGCGCGCAAGATCGTCGAGGGCAACGTCCCCGAGGTGCTGCTCCCCGCGGTGATCTATTCGCTCGACATGGGCGCGCTGCTCGCCGGCACCCGCTATCGCGGCGATTTCGAGGAGCGGCTGAAACAGGTCGTCAACGAGCTCGAGAAACTGCCCCACGCCGTCCTCTTCATCGACGAGATCCACACCGTGATCGGCGCGGGCGCGACTTCGGGCGGCGCGATGGACGCGTCGAACCTGCTCAAGCCCGCGCTGTCGGGCGGGACGATCCGCTGCATCGGCTCGACCACCTACAAGGAATTCCGCAATCACTTCGAGAAGGACCGGGCGCTGCTCCGGCGCTTCCAGAAGATCGACGTCAACGAGCCGACGGTCGAGGACACGATCAAGATCCTCACCGGGCTGCGCTCGGCGTTCGAGGACCATCACCACGTCAAATACACCCCCGACGCGATCAAGTCGGCGGTCGAGCTCAGCGCGCGCTACATCAACGACCGCAAGCTGCCCGACAAGGCGATCGACGTGATCGACGAAGTCGGCGCGATGCAGATGCTGGTGCCGCCGTCTAAGCGCAAGAAGGTGATCACCACCAAGGAGATCGAGCAGGTCATCGCGACGATGGCGCGGATCCCGCCGAAGAGCGTCTCGACCGACGACACCCGCGTGCTCGCCAATCTCGACACCGACCTCAAGCGCGTCGTGTTCGGCCAGGACAAGGCGATCGAGGTCCTGTCCTCGGCGATCAAGCTCAGCCGGGCAGGGCTTCGCGATCCCGACAAGCCTATCGGTAACTATCTCTTCTCGGGCCCCACCGGCGTCGGCAAGACCGAAGTCGCCAAGCAGCTCGCCGAGATCATGGGCATCCCGCTCCAGCGCTTCGACATGTCCGAATATATGGAGCGCCACTCGGTCTCGCGGCTGATCGGCGCGCCCCCGGGCTATGTCGGCTATGACCAGGGCGGCTTGCTCACCGACGCAGTCGACCAGCAGCCACACTCCGTGCTGCTGCTCGACGAGATCGAGAAGGCGCACCCGGACCTGTTCAACATCCTCCTCCAGGTGATGGACAACGGCAAGCTGACCGACCACCACGGCAAGACGGTCGATTTCAGGAACACCATCCTGATCATGACCACCAATGCCGGCGCCAGCGACATGGCACGCGAATCGATCGGCTTCGGCGACAGCAGCCGCGAGGATGTCCAGGAAGAGGCCGTGAAGAAGCTCTTCACGCCCGAATTCCGCAACCGCCTCGATGCGATCGTGCCGTTCGATTACCTACCGACGACGATCGTCGCGCGGGTGGTGGAGAAGTTCATCCTCCAGCTCGAGCTCCAGCTGGCGGACCGCCACGTCCATATCCAGCTCGACGATGCCGCCAAGGAATGGTTGACCTCGCGCGGCTACGACAAGCTCTATGGCGCGCGCCCGATGGGCCGGCTGATCCAGGAGAAGATCAAGCAGCCGCTCGCGGAGGAGCTGCTGTTCGGCAAGCTCGTCCATGGCGGCGAAGTCGCGGTCAAGCTCAAGGACAACGCGCTCGCGTTCGAAATCGTGCCGGCGGCGCCGAAGCCCAGGAAGGGTGGGAAGAAGGCCGTGGCGGCGAAGGCGAAGTAAACATGCCTTGCCCCGTCCCCGCTCGCGGGGACGGGTTGGCGGCGAGTCGCCGCCCACGTACCACGAACCCCAACCCACTGACGGTTCACTCCGTCAGTCCTTCAGATATAGTCGGCCCATGCCACTCGCGCTTAGCGACACATTATTCGACAATGATCTTGAGGCCCTGTTGCGGCTGCAAGCTATTTTGCTCCAAGCGGCGGAGGGCGCGCGGGGACCGGAACTTGACCACGAATACCAGGAACTGCGGCGCCTATTGCTCGAGGATCACACCTACAGCGCCGTGATTCCGACATTCGTCAGACGCAATCGCGACCTTGGTAGTCTGTGGCCCGCGTTGAAGAGCTTTTCTCCTCAATGGGAGCCGCGTCGAGTTGAGGTCAGAAACCAGTTCGAAGGCGCGCTTGCGACGGCCGAACGCATAGAATTTTTCGGCAAGCCGGGCGACGTTCCGCCGGGATATGACTCATCCGCCTGGACGGGGGCGATCAAGGGTTCTGATCGCGTCAAGGCGGTGCAAACCCTCATTCCCATTGCTCAAAACGCCGTGGAGCATTTGATCGGGGTGCTGGAAGCGCCACGCCACAATGGTGGTCCACTGCTCGATGAAATGACCGCCGCCATTGAATGTCTTCGGCAGCTTCATCGGACGCTCGGCGAAATGCTAAGCGCCGCCGACGAGGGAAAGCTTTTGGACGCTTTTAATGATGGCTTGCCGACCGAGGCGGCGCGCTATGCAAAGCGGGCCGCAAAAGCGCTTCGCGATGATCCCATGCCCTATGCGGTGTCGGCGACGATCCTCGCTATTATGGCGGCTTGTGGTGTGCCCGGCATTGGCGGTTATCTCACAGGTGTAGCGCTCAGTATGAAGAAAAAATGAAGAGCTAGCGCAGCGGCTAGCTGCGCAGACCCTTATGAAAGCCGACCACCTCAACCAAACGCCGCGATTACCGTCTCGATCGGCAGGAACAGCGTTCGGCTGTCCGCCGGATATTCGACGAACTCGGCGCAGGCGAGGTAGAAGCGCCGCGCGTTCTCGTCTTTCGCCTGCACCAGCACAGCGCCG
The DNA here is from genome assembly GCA_040388355.1 of Pseudomonadota bacterium. GTDB lineage: Bacteria > Pseudomonadota > Alphaproteobacteria > Sphingomonadales > Sphingomonadaceae > Sphingomonas. The sequence goes on from JAZKCD010000022.1 coordinate 42,692, forward strand.
ATTCCGACGCTCTGCGACGCGACGGCAATGCGCCGGAGAGCATCGGAGAGGATGTCGGCGCCCAGGCCACGACCGGCCCAGGCCTTGCTCACCGCCAGCCGGCCAATCACCGAAACGGGAATCGAGGCAGGCGCATTGCGCCGAAGCTTGCCGGGAGCCGCTTCCCGTTCGACCGCCCCTGCCGCAATGCAGAAATAGGCGATAACCCGATTGTCGTCGCACACCACATACGTCCGCGAAAACCGGCTCTCATTCTTGAGTGCGCGTTGCTTGAGCCAGTCGTTCAGTGCGGGCTCGCCGCAGTCGAAATCCGAAAGGTCATGGGCCGCCGTGAGCGGAACCGGAGCCGACAGCGTCATGTCCGAACCCGGCGACGGGTCAGGCGCCCCACGCCGGGGTTCGCCGCAGCAGCGCGCGCAGCTTTGGGCCAGGCGCCGGCGGATTATCGAGCGCGTGGACAAATGCATCGTATCGCGCGGAATCGAGCACGAACAAGCGCTGGTCGAGCAGCACATCGATTGCGAGCGCGCGGGCGCTATCGATCATGAACTCGGTGCGGGTTTTCCCGAGAATCGCCGCGGCATCATCAATCAATCGACGCGTTTGCGTCTCGATCCGCAAGTTGATGCTGCCTTTTGGATCGGAAACGCCGGGCCGCTCCGCGACTGCAACCGAACCCCCGGCTTCGGGTAGAGATCGAGTCTTCGCCATCACGAACACATGGCATTTTGTATCTACAATGTCAATACGCCAACGGCGACGGCCTGCCGAAGAGAGCTGTCCTACAAGGCCCGCATCTGCCATGTTTCGCCTATGCTCATCCAGGCGATCCTCGACACTCCCAAGCCCCGCGTAACGATCTTACTCCCCCGCGCAACGAACGTGCGCGATTCGCGTCAAAAGTGTGAAGCTAAGCCGGCCCAATCCAACCCCACCGCCCTTGCGCTACCCCGCGAATCCGGCAAGCTTCGCGCACCCTCCCGGAGCGCCCGCATGTTTCGCCATATCCTCCCCGCAATCCTCCTCCTCGCCGCAGCCCCCGCGTTCGCGCAGGCACCTCCCGCCCCCGGCCCGAACCGCCTGTTCACCGGCGCCGACCTGTTCGACCTCGAAGTCGCCTCGGACCCGCAGATCAGCCCCGACGGCAGCCGCATCGCTTACGTCCGCCGCTCGAACGACGTGATGACCGACACCGCGCGCGCGACGATCTGGCTGATCGACGTCAAGAGCGGCGCGCAGGCCCCGCTGGTCGCCTCGCCCGGCAGCCATTTCTCGCCGCGCTGGTCGCCCGACGGCAGCCGCCTCGCCTATGTCTCGGCGGGCGAAGGCAATCCGCAGCTGTTCGTCCGCTGGATGGCGACCGGCGCCACCGCGCGGATCACCGGGCTCCCCGCCAGCCCCGAATCGCTTGCCTGGTCGCCCGACGGCAGCCGCATCGCCTATGTCATGAACGTCCCCGGCGAGGGGCTGAAGCTCGGCAGCGCCCCGCCAAAGCCTGAAGGCGCCAAATGGGCCGAACCGCTCGAAGTGATCGACCGCGTCACTTACCGCGCCGATGGCGGCGGCTATATCAAGCCGGGGTTCGACCATCTCTTCCTCGTCCCGGCCGACGGCGGCGCCCCGCGCCAGCTGACCTTCGGCAATTTCAACGACAATGGCCCGCTGTCCTGGACCCCCGACGGGAAGACCCTCCTGTTCGGCGCGGTCCGCGGCGACGATTGGGAGCGCAGCTTCGATTCGGAAATCTACGCGCTCGATGTCGCCAGCGGGACGATGAAGCCGCTCACCGACCGGCGCGGACCCGACGGCAATCCGGTGATCTCGCCCGACGGCACAAGGATCGCCTATCTCGGCTTCGACGACACCAGGCGCTCGTACGAGAATACCGAGCTCTATGTGATGAACCGCGACGGCAGCGGCGCGCGCTCGCTCACCCTGCCGCTCGATCGCAGCATCGACGACATGGCGTGGGCGGCGGACGGCAAGTCGCTGGTCTTCCAGTACGATCATTCGGGGATCAACCGGCTCGCCCGCGTCACCGTCGACGGCAGGATGACGCCGATGGCGCTGACGCTGGCGCCGCCCGGCGGGCTCGACCGGCCCTATAGCGGCGGCGCGTTCAGCATGGCGCGCAACGGCACCATCGCCTTCACCCGCGGCGACGCGCTGCACCCCGCCGATATCGCGGTCACCGATCCCGCCGGCGCGCGGCAGCTGACTCGGCTCAACGCGGAGACGCTCGGCGCCAAGACGCTCGCGCCGGTGACGCATCTCGACGTGAAGGCGCCCGACGGCCGTGGAATCGACGCCTGGCTGGTCACCCCGCCGAACCGCGCCGCCAATGCCCGCGTTCCGCTGATCCTCGAAATCCATGGCGGCCCGCACACCGCATACGGCCCGTCATTCTCGACCGACGACCAGCTCTATGCCGCTTCGGGCTACGCGGTGCTCTACGTCAATCCGCGCGGGTCGACGTCCTACGGCGAGGATTTCGCCAACCTGATCAACAAGAACTACCCCGGCCCCGACTATGACGATCTGATGGCTGCGGTCGATGCGGCGATCGCCGCGGGAGTCGCCGATCCCGACAATCTGTTCGTCACCGGCGGCTCGGGCGGCGGGGTGCTGACCGCGTGGATCATCGGCAAGAACCATCGCTTCAAGGGCGCGGCGGCGCAGAAGCCCGTGATCAACTGGACCAGCGAGGCGCTGACGATGGACATGACCATGTTCACCACGCGCTACTGGTTCGAGAAGCTGCCCTGGGAGGACCCCGATTCCTACTGGAAGCGCTCGCCCCTCTCACTGGTCGGCAATGTGACGACGCCCACTTTGGTGGTGGTGGGCAGCTCGGACTATCGCACCCCGGTCAGCGAGGCCGAGCAATATTATGCCGCGCTCCAGATCCGCGGCGTGCCGACTGCGTTGGTCAAGGTGCCCGGCGCCAGCCATGGCGGCATCGCCGCGCGCCCCTCGCAGGCGGCGGCCAAGGCGGCGGCGATCATCGCCTGGTTCGACCGGTACCGCGGCAAGCCCGCGGCGCCCTGATCCGGGCGCCACGGCGTCCGGTCAGTCGATGAAGAAGATGATCGCGCGGCCCGCGCCGCCCTTGCCGCCATGATCGGTCTCGGGACCGTTATAGCCGCCATGCCCGCCGCCGCCCGCGCCCGGCGCTTTTCCCGGCTTGCCATCGGCGTCCCATTTGCCGCCGGCACCGCCCTTGGCGAGCACCTTGCCCTCGACCACCATGTCGGCGCCCTTGACGCCGAGGTCGGGATTCTTGCCGGCCTCGCGCGTGCCGCCGGCGCCGCCCTTGGCGCTGAGCAGGACCAGGTTCGACTGGGCGTTGCGCAACGCGGAATCCCCGCCCTTCGTGCCGCTGGTTCCGCGCTTGTCCCGCTTGTTGACGCCGCCCGCGCCGCCGTCGCCGATCTCGAGGATATAGCGGCCGGGCTCGAGCGTGACTTGCTCCAGCCGGTGCTCGCCCGCTGCGCCGCCGCCGCCTGAACTGGTGGAGCCGCCGGCGCCACCCCCGCCGCCGCCGCCGATCAGGTCGAGATGGATCAGCCGCTTGCGTGTGGTCTTGAATGAAATCGGCGGCTTGGCAAAGGCATAGGTGCGGCTTTCGCGCGGCCCGATATCGTCGATAGTGTCGCTCATCCTGCTTCTCCCCCCTGAGAGCGGAGAAGCTTCAATAGAATAGTCGAGAATACAAGCCCGTTATGCGGCGATCTTGCGAACAAACGGGATATCCCGCCGCCAATAGGTCAGCGCGCGCCAGACCCATTCGATCGGCCCGTAGTGGAAGCGCTTGAGCCAGGCGGCGGCGAAGACGAGCTGGACCGCGAGCGCGGCGAGGCCGACGGTGAGGCGCGTGCCCTGGCTCCAGTCGGCCCAATGGCCGAGCCCGAAGCCGTAGAAGACCGGCACGAACACCAGGCTCTGCGCGATGTAGAGCGTCAGCGTCAGCCGGCCCATCGCCGCGAAGGGATGGACCAGCGCGCGCAGGCGGGTGCCGTAGAGCGCGCACAGGATCAGCGCCCAGCTGCTCATGCCGGCGAGCTCGAACCAGCTGCCGAGGATATAGCCGAACTCGCGGTTGGCGCCGTCGCCATGGCCCTGCCCGGCGAACCACGCGGCCAGGTCGCCCCGCCACCAGTAGAGCGCCACCGCCGCGCCGAGCGCCACTGCCAACGCGATCCACCGCGCCTTCGCGAACTCGCCGAGCCGCGCGAAGAAGCCGATCCGGCCGAGCACCATGCCGATCAAATACAGCCCCATGATCTGCATCACCCGGCCCGATTCGACCATGAACCACCATTTCGACCATTGCCCCGCCCACAGGTTGACCTGGAGCATCTCGGCAAGGCTGCCGTGGAGATAGATCGGCATCCCCGGGTCCTGGTAATGGAGCGGCAGCTGGTTCGCCCACGCGGCGCCGCTCGCCGCGGCGGCCAGCTGGACCCACAGCAAGGGCTGGGCGAGGAAGAATATTGCCGCCGCGACCAGCACGCGGTTGTTCTTCACCCGGTGCGCGATCAGCAGCAGGAACCCCATCGCCGCGAGCAGCTGGATGATGTCGCCGCGATAGACCAAAGCATGGAGGAACCCGATCACGAGCAGCACCGTCAGCCGCCACGCGAAGCGCGCGGTGAAATCGACGCCGCGCTGCGCCGCGCGCTCCATCAGCACGTAGAAGCTGAAGCCGAAGCACAAGGCGAGCAGCGAGAAGCTCTTGCCCGCGAACAGCAGATAGACGGTGTCGCCGATCGGTCCCCCGTCGGGCCGCGACCAGTAGAGCTCGTAGCTCTCGATCATATGGACGAGGAACAGCCCGGCGAGCGCGAAGCCGCGCAGGATGTCGACCACTTCGAGGCGCGATTCGACGCTCCGCTCTTCGCTCACTGGCCCTCTCCCTTTTTCTTCTTCCCCTCTCCTATAGGGAGAGGGGGCGGGGAATTGTCGATAACGACCTGTATCGCTCCCGAAACGAAAGGCAACAAAACATAGGATCGTTTACGGCTTGTTCGGCATCCAACCCTTAGAAAAGGCGGATGCTTCCTGCCTGGCTCTCTCGTTTCCTGACGGCGTTCGGCGCGGTCGTGCTGCTGTCGGTGCTGTTCGCCGCTCCCGCCAGCGCCCAGCGCGGCGTCGCCGGGCGCGAGCTCAAGGTGTGCATCCTGCCCGATACCGGACAGGCGCCCGCCGCGCTGATCCGCAATCCCGGCGGCTTCGACTGCACCACGCCGCAGTACAAGTTCGGCCCCGGCAATTACTGGGTCGTCTCGGAGGACATCAACCAGCGCTCGCGCGCGCGCATGCCGCTCAACATCCGCGCCGCCAGCCTGTGGCAGCAGGGCGTGACGCTCCACATCCTCTATGCCGACGGGCGGATGAGCTCGATCGCGACCGGCAAGAGCGGCGTCACCCCGCTGATCCAGCTCGGCGCGGTGGTCGAATATCCGGTCCCGCGCGAGGCCGCCAAGGTTGTGCGGGTGATGTGGCAGGTGACCGGATCGGCCAATGTCCGCGGCGTCGTGCTCGGCGCACGGCTCGCCACCGCGCAGGAAAGCGCGCGCGCCAACATGTCGATGGGGGCGATGTATGCGGGGTTCGGCGGGCTGTGCCTCGGGCTGATCTTCTACAATCTCGCGCTGTGGGGCGCGCTGCGCCACCGCTTCCAGCTCTGGTATTGCGCGATGACCGCGGGGCTGATGGTCTATTCCTTCTCCTCGTCGGGCGCGCTCGCCTGGGTCTGGCCCGAGATCGCCAACAACGACCGGTTGCGGATCAACTATCTCACGCTCGGGCTGCTCGCCGCGGCGGCGCTGATGTTCGCGCGCAGCTTCTTCGAGGAGCGCGTCTTCGCCGGCTGGCTCGGCCGCCTCGCCGACACCGTCGCCGCGATGATGGCGGGGGCGGGCGTGCTGTTCTTCTTCACCGCCCCCTTTGCCGTCCGCACCGCCGACCTGGTGTTCACTTGCATCTTCCTCGGCCTCGCGGCGATCGTGGTGCCGACGCTGTGGCGCGCCTGGCGGATGCGGAGCAACTATCTCTGGCTGTTCGCGCTCGCCTGGGGGGCGCCGATCCTGACCGGCGGGCTGCGCACGCTGGGCAATTTCCACATCGTCTCGTGGAATTTCTGGCTCGATAACTCGACGATCCTGTCGATGGGCGCCGAGGCGCTGCTGTCGAGCATGGCGATCGCCTATCGCATCAGCCTGCTCAGCAAGGAGCGCGACGCGGCGATGGCGGGCGAGGAATATGCCCGCCGGCTCGCCGAGACCGATCCGCTGACCGGCCTGCTCAACCGCCGCGCCTTCCTCGAAAAGGCGATCGGCCGCGACGGCGAGCAGGTCCTCCAGATCGCCGATCTCGACCATTTCAAGCGAGTCAACGACACCCTCGGCCATGACGGCGGCGACGAAGTGCTGCGCGTGTTCGCGCGGATGCTGCGGACCGCGGTGCCCGCCGGCGCGCTGGTCGCGCGGATCGGCGGCGAGGAATTCGCGATCCTGACCCCGCGCGACGAAGCCATCGAAGGCGAGCGCATCCTGGCGAGGCTGCGCGCGACGCGGATGCCGTTCGACGTCTCGGTCACCGCGAGCATCGGCACCTGCATCGGCACGCTGGCCACCGAAGTGCAATGGAAGGCGCTCTATCGCGGCGCCGACAAGGCGCTGTTCGAAGCCAAGTCCGCCGGCCGCGACCGCGCCCGCGCCGCCCCGGTGCGCGAAGCGGCGTAAGGCACCGCATGCTTGTTCCCCTGCGAAAGCAGGGGGCCAGAGCCAAGCAGTTCAGCCGTCGTGACTCCGGGCCCCTGCTTTCGCAGGGGAACAAGAAGCAGAGTGGCTCCACGCGCTCGTGATTCGCTTGTCGGAATCGCCGCCGCGCCCTATGGCTGCCGGCGGAGGCGGGCATGACGACGCGCAAGGGCAGGATCGTTTTGGTGGGGGCAGCGGCGCTGGCCCTGTTCGCGTGTGTCTCGCCGCACAATCGCGCCGATATCCGCATCCTCACCCATGACAAGGGCGACCTCAGCCCGCACAAATTGCAGGCCGCGATCGATATCGGGCTGCTCGCGATTTCGGTGCTCGTCACATGGACGGCCAAGATCGCGCGCTGACTTGCCGGGCCCGCACGCTCTGCTTACACCGATGTAAATGACCGACCCCGAGCAGATCTGGCGCACCGCTTTCCGGCACCCGGGCGATTGGGACGTCACCTTCCCGCCGCTGTCGATGGTCGAGCTGTTCGAGGCGAGCGCGAAGGCGCATCCCGACCGGCACCTGCTCGATTTCCTCGGCCGCAAGTACAGCTATGGCGAGACGCGCGACGGCGCCCGTCGCGTCGCGCACGGGCTGAAGGCGCTGGGCTATGGCCCGGGCGACCGGATCGGGCTCTTCCTGCCCAACGTGCCGCATTATGTCGCGGCCTATTACGGCGTGCTCGGCCTCGGCGCGATCGTCGTCAATTTCTCGCCGCTCTATTCGGTCGACGAGCTGGCGGCGCAGGTCGAGGATTCGGGAACGCGCGCGCTGTTCACGCTGTCGGCCGCGGCGCTGCTGCCGACCGCGCTGGCAGTGCTCGAGAAGAGCGCGCTCGAGCGGCTGGTGGTCGGATCGGTCGCGGGCGCGCTGCCCCCGGCCAAGTCGCTCTTCTACCGGCTGTTCCGCGGCAAGGAAGTGGCGAAGCGCCCGCACGACCCGCGCATCCTCGCCTTCTCCCAGCTGATCGCCAATGACGGCAGCGGCGGCGAAAGCGCGCCGATCGATCCGGAACGCGACCTCGCGCTGATCCAATATACCGGCGGCACCACCGGCACCCCCAAGGGGGCGATGCTCACCCACCAGAATCTCTCGGCCAATGCCCGCCAGGTCGCGCGGCTCGATCCCGATCTGGGGACGGTGCCCGACAGCGTGCTCGGCGTGCTGCCCTTCTTCCACGTCTTCGCCAATACCTGCGTGCTCAACCGCACCGTGGTGACCGGCGGCGAGATCGTCATGCTGCCGCGCTTCAACGCCAAGCAGGCGCTCGCGGCGCTCAAGCGGACCCGCGCGCGGGCGCTGCCCGGGGTGCCGACGATGTTCCAGGCCTTGCTCGATTCGCCGGCGATGACCGCCGACGCCTTCGCCTCGGTGCGCTACTGCATCTCGGGCGGGGCGCCGCTGCCGGAGCAGCTCAAGACCGGGTTCGAGGCGCTGACCGGGGCGCGCGTGCTCGAGGGCTATGGCCTGTCCGAAAGCTCGGGGGTGGTCTCGACCAATCCCTATGCCGAGCTCAACAAGTCCGGGACGATCGGCCAGCCGCTGGCAGGGACGCGGGTGCGCCTCGTCGACAAGGAGGACCCGACCCGCCCGCCGCCCGAAGGCGAGCCCGGCGAACTGGTGGTCTCCGGCCCGCAGATCATGAAGGGATACTGGAACCGGCCCGAAGCCGATGCCGACACGTTCGTAGACGGCCATTGGCTGCGCACCGGCGACGTCGCGACGATCGACGCGGACGGCTATATCCGCATCGTCGACCGGCTGAAGGACATGATCGCGGTCGGCGGGTTCAAGGTCTTCCCCAGCCAGGTCGAGGCAGTGCTCTACCGCAACCCGGCGATCAAGGAAGCGCTCGTGGTCGGGATGCCCGACGCCTATCATGGCGAGATGCCGCGCGCCTATGTGACGCTGGCCGAAGGCGCCGAGGCGAGCGGCGACGCGCTCAAGGCGTGGCTCAACCCCCAGCTCGGCAAGCACGAGCGCGTCGACCAGGTTGTGGTGCGCGGGGCATTGCCCAAGACGATGATCGGGAAGCTGAGCCGCAAGGACCTGCTGGCGGAAGTGCGCGCCGAAGCAGGGTGATCCCACTTCTTTCCCCGGCGAAGGCCGGGGCCCAGTTGCGAGCCGATTCGGATGGCGGGATACCGCCCAAAGTTCATCGATACTGGGCCCCGGCCTTCGCCGGGGAAAGAGGTTGGCGGCGGTAGGGCGCCGGGTGTATCTCCCCACCGGGAGCATGCCGAGGAGGCCATCGATGCCATTTATCCGCACCGCCCTGATCCCCCTCGCCCTGATCGCCGCCGCGCCCTCCGCCGCGGTCGAGCGCGTCGACGTCGCGATGGCCAATTTCAGCTTCACCCCCGCGACGATCCACTTCAGGCACGGCCAGCCCTATCTGCTCCACCTCTCGAGCAGCGGCGGCCACGCCTTCGCGGCCAAGGCCTTCTTCGCCGCCGCGACCATCCCCGCCGCCGACCGCGCGAAGATCAAGGGCGGCAAGATCGAGCTCGACGGCGGCGCGAGCGTCGATATCCATCTGACCGCGCCTGCTCCAGGCACCTACCCGGTCAGCTGCACGCACTTCCTCCACACCAGCTTCGGCATGACGGGCAAGATCATCGTCGATTGACGCCGTCGCGCGCGCCTGAGGCGCGCCGCTCAATACCTGATGCACTCCCGATTTCGCCCCTGCGCTGCCGCCGCGCAATTCTCGCGCCGCTGCCGGTCCATGGTCTCCGAATATTGCTGCCACAGCGACTGGCCGGCGGGTTCGCGCGGCTGCCGCTGGACCGCGGCGGGCGCGCGCCTCGCGAATTCGCGATCGACCTCGTCCATTCCGCGCAGCATCCCCGCCGCCTCCTCGTTGCCCTGCGCGGCGCTTGCCCTCAGCCATCGGCGCGCCAGATCGACGTCGAACGCGACTCCGAGCCCGCGCCGATAGGCATTGCCGAGCCTGAACTGGCCGTCCGCATGGCCTTGTTCCGCGGATTTGCGGAACCAGCGCACCGCCTCGGCATGGTTTAGGGCCACGCCCTCGCCATACCACAGGCTGCTGCCATAATCGGCCTGACCGTCGGGATCGCCCTGCTCGGCGGAGAGCCGGAGCCAGCGGGCCGACTCGGCATAGTTCTTGGGAAGGCCGTTGCTGCCCTGATAATAGCCGAGCCCGAGATTATATTGCGCCGCCGGATGGCCGCCGTTCGCCGCGGCCCGCGTCCAGCGGATGAACTCGCCTTCGTCCTCCCGGACCCCGTTGATGCCCTGATAATAATAAGTGGAGAGATCGTATTGCGCTTCGGCATTGCCGGCCTCGGCCGCCTTGCGCGTCCAGAGCAGCGCCTGTTGCGGGTTCCTGGCGACGCCCTCGCCTTTCGAAAAGGCCCTGCCCCGCGCGCGCCAGACCGCCGGGCTCTCGGATCCGCTCGACGCCGCCACAGGCGCAGGCGCGGGTGCTGCGGCAACCTGCGTCGCCGCGGGCGGCCGGCCTCCGGGCATGGTCTTGCACATGCCCGAGCGCTCGGCATGGCTGGCGAGGCCGGTGCCGTTCACTTCCGCGTTCACCGTCTGGAGCGCTTCCCTGCTGTCGGGCGCCCTTTCGCCAGGATATGCGGCGTAGGCGGCAATCACCGCGCGGTTCCAGTCGGCGATACGCCTGTCGAGATTGGCGACCGTATAGTCCGCCGGAAAGCTTCCCCGTCCATTCCGGGCGATATAGTCGCGAAGCGCGGTCCAGGTGGCCCAGCACCGCAGCACCTCGCTCGACGTGACTGCGGTCGTCCCCCAGCCCTCGCCCTTTTTCACGAGAGCAGCGAGATCGGACGCGTCCTGCGGCACCGAGACAAGGGCCGAAACGGCGACCAGCACGAGCAGTTTCATTGCACTCTCCGGAATGGCAATCGTGCGGCAAGGTGCTGGAAATCTGGCCTCGCCGTCAAGCGGGTCCCGTTGGGGAGTTGCATTCCCGCCGCGCCCTGCCGCATAGCGCTCGGATGGCAGAGGACGCGCAGATCGCCGCACTTTCGTTCGAGGAAGCGCTGAAGGAACTCGAGCGGATCGTCGGCCGCCTCGAAAGCGGCGAGGCGGCGCTCCAGGAAGCGATCGACCTGTACGAGCGCGGCGACCAGCTCCGCCGGCAATGCGCCGCGCGGCTCGATGCGGCGCAGGCGCGGATCGAGGCGATCCGGCTCGATGCCGAGGGGCGGCCGAGCGGGACCGCTCCGTTCGCCGCCGGCTGATGGCCCCCGTTTGATGAGTGGGGCCTCGATCGCGCTGCAGGCCGCGCTCAAGCAGGTTTCGCTCGAGGTCGATCGCCAGTTCGACTTGATCCTCACCATTCCCGACGATCCGCGCGAAGGGCTGTACCGCGCGATGCGCCACGCCGCGATCGGCGGCGGCAAAAGGCTCCGCCCGCTGCTCACTTTCGCCACCGCGCGGCTGTTCGGGGTCGACCGGACCTGCATCGCCCGGGTCGCGACCGCGGTCGAATGCATCCATGTCTATTCGCTGATCCATGACGACTTGCCGGCGATGGACGACGACGATGTCCGCCGCGGCAAGCCGACCGTGCACCGCGCGTTCGACGAGGCGACCGCGATCCTCGCGGGCGACTGCCTCCACGCGCTCGCCTTCGAACTGCTCGCGGGCGACGCGACGCATGCCGACCCCTTCGTCCGCATCGAACTGACCGGCGCGCTCGCGCACGCGGCCGGGCCTTCGGGGATGGCGGGTGGCCAGATGATGGACCTCGAGGCCGAGAAGGCGAGCTTCGACTTGCCGACCGTCACTCGGCTCCAGGCGATGAAGACGGGCGCGCTGATCGCCTGCGCGGTCGAGTGCGGCGCGATCCTTGGCCGGGTCCCCCCCGAGGGGCGGACGGGCCTGCGCGGCTATGCCCGCGACGTCGGGCTCGCCTTCCAGATCGCCGACGACATTCTCGACGCCGAGGGCGACGAGGCGCTGGCGGGCAAGAAGCTGCGCAAGGACGGCGACCGCGGCAAGGAGACCTTCCTCTCGCTGCTCGGGCTCGACCGCGCGCGCGAGCAGGCGGGGATGCTGGTCGAGCAGGCCGTGAGCCATCTCCACGCGTACGGCCCCGAGGCCGATCTGCTGCGCGACATCGCCCGCTACACGCTCGAACGCGACCGGTGACGCCGAAGCGGGCCGGGATCGGGCTGCTGGCGGTGGTAGGGCTGGCGATCGCCGCGTGGCTCTTCGCAATCAACTGGCGGCCTTCCGAGAGCGCATATCCGCGCCAGGGCATCGACGTGTCGCGCCACCAGGGGCTGATCGACTGGGAGACGGTCGCGCGCCAGAGCGTCGACTTCGCCTATATCAAGGCGAGCGAAGGCGGCGACCTGCGCGACTGGCGCTTCGAGGAGAATTGGCGCGGCGCGGACCGGGTCGGGATCGCCCGCGGCGCCTATCATTTCTTCACTTTGTGCACCCCGGGCGATGCGCAGGCCGCCAATTTCATCGCCGCGGTTCCCGCCGACTCGAAGATGCTGCCCCCCGCGGTCGATCTCGAATTCGGCGGCAATTGCGCCGGGCGCCCGACGCCGGAGACACTGATCACCGAGCTGATGGTGTTCATCCGCACCGTCGAGGACCATTACCGCCGCCCGGTGACGCTCTACCTCACCCGCGAGTTCGACGCGGGCTACCGGGTCAGCGCAAAGGTGCCGCGCAAGCTGTGGCTGCGCAGCCTGGTGTGGGAGCCGGGCTGGGGCGCGCGGCCCTGGTCGATGTGGCAGGCATCGAGCTTCCGCCGCGTGCCCGGCATCGCCGGCCGCGTCGACTGGAACGTGGCGCGGCCTTGATCGAAGATCGGGCGATCCCTCCCAGCCAGCTATCTGCTTGTTCCCCTGCGAAAGCAGGGGCCCAGGGTCGCAAGCGATGAACTGTTTGGCTCTGGGCCCCTGCTTTCGCAGGGGAACAGGAAGCGCGACCACCTTGACACCCACGCCCCGCAATCGCAGCACCGTCCCCCAACCCCGGCAAAGGCTGTCGCAATGACCACCCGCATCGGCGTCTATCCCGGCACCTTCGATCCGATCACCCTCGGCCATATGGACATCATCCGCCGCGGCGCGAAGCTGGTCGACCGGCTGGTGATCGGCGTGACCACCAACCCCTCCAAGTCGCCGATGTTCTCGCTTCCGGAGCGGATGGCGATGGTCGAGCGCGAGACCGCGGAGATCGGCGGCGACATCACCGTCGTCAGCTTCGATTCGCTGCTGATGGACTTTGCCGAGCGGCAGGGCGCCAGCATGATCGTCCGCGGGCTGCGCGCGGTCGCCGACTTCGAGTACGAATATCAGATGGCGGGGATGAACCAGCAGCTCAACGACCGGATCGAAACGGTCTTCCTGATGGCCGACGTCTCGCTCCAGCCGATCGCCAGCCGGCTGGTCAAGGAGATCGCGCTCTATGGCGGCGCGATCCGGCGGTTCGTGACGCCCGCAGTCGAAGTCGATGTCGCGAAACGGGTGTCCGAGATCGGGCGCAAGGGGTCGTAGGGCGACCAGCGGCATGCCGGGGGCATGCCGCAGCCGAAGACCGTTAGCGGGCTTTGCGGCGGCGCGGCTTTGCTTTAGACCGCGCTCAAACCCGATAGACGCGAGTGGAGAGTCGATGCGTTTCGTTGCCCTGATGGCCGCTGTGGCCGCCACGCTGGTTGCCCTCCCCGCCGCCGCCCAGAAGAAGCCGGAGCCGGCCACGCCCTTCCGCGCCGACCAGGTCAAGGCCGGGCCCGACACCGTCCAGGCGCTGCCCACGTCGCCCGATCCGGAGAATACCTGGGTCCTCGACCTGTCCGACGGCGGCCGCGTGACGATCCGGCTGCGGCCCGACGTCGCCCCCAAGATGGTCGAGCGCGTCAAGCTGCTGACTCGCCAGCATTTCTACGACGGCACTGCCTTCCACCGGGTCAACGATGCGCCCGAGGGCATGGCGCAGGGCGGTGATCCCAGCGGCACCGGCGGCGGCGGATCGACGCTGCCCGACGTCCCCGCCGAGTTCAACAGCCTGCCGCATGTCCGCGGCACCGTCTCCGCCGCGCGGACGCAGGAGAAGGACAGCGCCAACAGCCAGTTCTTCATCATGTTCGCGCCCAAGCTGACCTTCGACCAGAACTACACCGTGTTCGGCCGGGTGATCGGCGGGATGCAGTGGGTCGACGCGATCGAGCGCGGCGAGCCGCCGATGCGCCCGACCCGGATCATCCACGCCTATATCGCCGCCGACAATCCGCCGCCCTGGCAGGCCGCGACGGACAAGCCCGCGCTGCCGCCGGGCGAGACCGAGGTGGTGCTGCCCGGCACGCCGCCGAAGCGGTAAGCCGGGGCGGCTGCCCCGTGGACGTCGGCCTTTTCGACTTCGAACTCCCGGGCGAGCGCATCGCGCTGAGGCCCGCGAGCCCGCGCGATTCGGCGCGGCTGCTGGTGCTCGAGGGTGAGGCGACGCGCGATGCCTCGGTGTCCGATCTCCCCGCCATCCTGCGCGCAGGCGACTTGCTGGTGTTCAACGACACGCGCGTCATTCCCGCGCAGCTCGAGGGCCTGCGCGGTGCCGCGAGGATCGGCGCGACGCTCCACAAGCGCGAGGGTCCGCGACGCTGGCGCGCCTTCATCCGCAACGCCAAGCGGCTCCGCGACGGCGACACGATCGACTTCGGCGCAGGCGTGACCGCGCAAGCCTCCGACCGCGCCGAGGATGGCAGCTTCGCGCTCGATTTCGCCGGCGACGAGCCGGTCGAGCTCCTCCTCGCACGCTGCGGCCGCATGCCGCTCCCTCCCTATATTGCCTCGAAACGCCCCACCGACGAACGCGACGCCCGGGACTATCAGACGATGTTCGCCGCCGAGCCCGGCGCGGTCGCGGCGCCGACCGCCGCGCTCCACTTCACCCCCGCCCTGATGACCGCGCTCGACGCCGCTGGGATCGGGCATGCCACGCTCACCCTCCATGTCGGCGCGGGCACCTTCCTGCCGGTCAAGGCCGAGGACACCGACGCGCACCGGATGCACGCCGAATGGGGCCGGATCGACGCGGCCACCGCCGCCCGCCTCAACGCAGTCCGCACCGCGGGAGGACGCGTTGTCGCAGTCGGCACCACCAGCCTCCGCCTGCTCGAGAGCGCGACTGGCGACGACCGCGTCATCCGCCCCTTCGAAGGCGATACCGCGATCTTCATCACCCCCGGCTACCGCTTCCGCGGAGTCGACGGCCTGCTCACCAACTTCCACTTGCCGCGCTCGACCCTGTTCATGCTGGTCAGCGCCTTGATGGGGCTCGAGCGGATGCAGGCGGCGTACCGCCACGCAATCGCCACAGACTATCGCTTCTACAGCTATGGCGACGCGAGCCTGTTGCTGCCGTGACCGAAGGATTGCCACTATGCGTCTGCTCACCCTGATCCTCGCGGCGCTGATCGCCACGCCCGCCGCTGCGCAGCAGGTGCCGATCGCCCCGCCCTCTGCCCCCGGCGCGCCGCAGCCCACCGCCAATCTGATCGCCGAGCCGGTCGCGCTGATGATCGCGGCGTTCGATGCCGATGGCGACGCCCGGGTGACCCGCGCCGAGTTCGACGCCGGGCTCAAGCACGCCTTCGAGAGCGCCGATCCGCAGCATGGCGGATCGGTCGGCTATCTCCGCTTCTCCGACTGGGCCGAGCGCTGGCTGGGCAACCGCAACGCGCTGCCGAGCCCGTTCGAAGTCGACCGTGACGGCGACAACCGGATCACCTTCGACGAGCTGGCGACTCGCTTCGACTTGCTCTTCACGCGCTTCGACATCGACAAGGACCGCGTCCTCACGCGCGCCGAGCTGGTGATGCTGCGCCCGCAAATGCTGCTCCGCGGCCGCGGCGGGCGAGGCGAAGGCGGCGAATTGCGCCGGCCGGGGCAGTGACCGGGTCAATGTCCTAGCATCACACGCCCGTGCCCCGCTAAGAACCACCCGATGGCCGGAAACCACGACCACCATAGCCCGATGGATTTCGGCCGCGCCTTCGCGATCGGCACCGCGCTCAACCTCGCGTTCGTCGTGGTGGAGGGTGCGGCCGGCTTCCTGACCGATTCGGTCGCGCTGCTCGCCGATGCCGGGCACAATCTCTCCGACGTGCTCGGGCTGCTGATCGCCTGGGGCGGCGCCGAGCTGGCCAAGCGGCCCGCGTCGAAGCGCTTCACCTATGGCCTGCGCGGCTCGTCGATCCTCGCGGCGCTCGCCAACGCGCTGCTGCTGCTGGTCGCGGTCGGCGCGATCAGCCTCGAGGCCGTGCAGCGGCTCGCCGCGCCGCCCCCGGTCGCGGGCGGCATGGTGATGGCGGTCGCCGCGGTCGGCATCGTCGTCAATTTGTCGACTGCGATGCTGTTCGCGCGCGGGCGCAAGGGCGACGTCAACATCCGCGGCGCCTTTATCCACATGGCCGCCGACGCCGCGGTGTCGGGCGCAGTGGTGATCGGCGGCGGGCTGATGCTGCTGACCGGCGCCGCCTGGATCGATCCGGCGCTAAGCCTGATCGTGGTCGCGGTGATCCTGTGGAGCACCTGGGGGCTGCTGCGCGACTCGCTGGTGATGGCGCTCCACGCGGTGCCGCCGGGGATCGATCCCGAAGCGGTCGAGCGCGCGCTGGCGCAGCTGCCCGGCGTCACGCGCGTCCACGATCTCCATATCTGGCCGATGAGCACCACCGAGGCGGCGCTGACCGCGCATCTCGTCATGCCCGGCGGCCATCCCGGCGACGCTTTTCTGATCGACCTGCAGCACCGGCTGGCGCACGACTTCGCTATCGAGCATACGACCGTTCAGATCGAACTGGGCGACGGAGCGGAATGCCGCATGCATGGGGTGGGACACGCGCATGACTGAAGCGGCGCCCGCCCCCGCGCCCGCCGGCGATGGCGGCCCGCCGATCCGGCTGGTGATCTTCGATTTCGACGGCACGCTGTCCGACAGCGGCGACTGGTTCCTGTCGGTCGCGCCCGAGCTGGCGCGGATCTTCAATTTCCGGACGATCCAGGAGCATGAAGTCGACCAGCTGCGCCACAGCAGCTCGCGCGACGTGATCAACTTCCTCGGCATCGCGCGGTGGAAGCTGCCGTTCATCGCCTGGTATGTCCGCTGGCTGGTCGGGCGCAATGTCGGCCAGATCGAGCTGTTCCCCGGCACCCCCGACCTGCTCGAGCGGCTGGCGGCGACGGGCGTGTGCATCGCGCTGGTGACGTCGAACTCGGAGGACAATGCCCGCCGCATCCTCGGCCCCGAGAATGCGGCGCGGATCGAGCATTATGCCTGCGGCTCGTCGCTGTTCGGCAAGGCGCCCAAGTTCCGCAAGACGCTCAAGAAGCTCGGCGTCGCCGCTGCCGAGGCGCTGGCGATCGGCGACGAGACCCGCGACGTCGACGCCGCGCGCGAAGTCGGGATGCGCGCGGGTTCGGTGCTGTGGGGCTATGCCGCCGAGGAAGTGCTCGCCGGGCTCAAGCCCGACGCGCTGTTCCGCGAGCCGCAGGACATATTGGATTACGTCGCGAAGCATCGCTGAGAGGTGGCGGCAGGTCCCGTCCCCAAAACCTTCTTTCCCCGGCGAAGGCCGGGGCCCAGGATCGGCGGACTCCAGGCGGCATCCCGCCATCCGATACGGCTCGCAACTGGGCCCCGGCCTTCGCCGGGGAAAGGTTGTGGGCGAGCCAGGCCGGCTAGCCAAAATGCAGCGCGAGCCAGACGGTGGCGCGGTCCTTGGCGGTCCATGTCACCCAATGCTTCTGGCCGCGCGCGATCAGCAGGTGATCTCCGGGCTCCAGCGCCACCTCGGCCGAATCCTCGATGCGGATGCCCGCTTCGCCTTCGAGCAGCAGCACCCATTCGTCGTGATCCTGAACCATCGGCGCGTCTTCGGGCGTCGCCTGGCCGCGCGAGACGATGCGCTCGAGGCGGACGCCGGGGCGGGACAGGAGTTCGGTGAAGGCCTCGGCACGTTTGGCGGCCGGAAGCCTGGCCAGCAAATTCTCGACCTTGGGCTTGAACCGCGGCTTGGGCTTTTCCTTGACCGGCCTGGGTGCCGGCGGCGTCTTGACCCGCTTGGCCGAGCCGGCGGATTGGGTCCAGGTCGCGCGCACGCCGTCGCGCAGGAACGCTTCGACTTCCTCGGCGCTCGCCTTCAGCGCGCCTTTCTCGATCCCGAATACGGGTTCGCCGCCGGCATCCTTCAGGCCAAAAAGCCCGAAGTCGCCGCCGGGCTTGCGGCGCCGCGAAGCGACCAGCCTGAAGCCGCGATGGGCGGCCATGTCGCGCAGTGCCTCGTTCGCCATTCCATCCTCCTTGCGCGAGAACGTGCCGCAAGGCAGGGCGTTGCGCCATGCCCCAGCGCTTCCACTTCACCATCCACGCCACCGACGGCAAGGCGCGCCTCGGCGAGATCGCGATGCGGCGGGGCAATATCCGCACCCCCGCCTTCATGCCGGTCGGCACCGCCGCCACGGTCAAGGCGATGAAGCCGGGCGATGTCCGCGCGTCGGGCGCCGACATCATCCTCGGCAACACCTATCACCTGATGCTCCGCCCCGGCGCCGAGCGCGTCGCGCGGCTCGGCGGGCTGCATGGCTTCATGGGCTGGGACCGGCCGATCCTGACCGATTCGGGCGGGTATCAGGTGATGAGCCTGTCCGAGCTGACCAAGCGCGACGAGAACGGTGTGGCGTTCAAGTCGCATCTCGACGGGTCGAAGCACCTGATCACGCCGGAGCGGTCGATGGAGATCCAGCGGCTGCTCGGCTCGGACATCGTCATGGCGTTCGACGAGCTGGTGCCGACCACCTCGACCCGCGAGGTGCAGGCCGCGGCGATGGAGCGGTCGATGCGCTGGGCGAGGCGCTCGCGCGACGGCTTCGATGCGGGCGGGGCGCATGCCGAGGGCGCGGCCCTGTTCGGGATCCAGCAGGGCGCGCTCGACCAGGGGCTGCGCCAGGCCTCGGCCGACGCGCTCAAGCATATCGGCTTCGACGGCTACGCGGTCGGCGGGCTCGCGGTCGGCGAGGGGCAGGAAGCGATGTTCGGGGTGCTCGATTACGCCCCCGGCCAGCTCGACGAGGCCAGGCCGCGCTATCTGATGGGGGTCGGCAAGCCCGACGACATCGTCGGCGCGGTCGAGCGCGGAGTCGACATGTTCGACTGCGTGCTGCCGACGCGGAGCGGCCGCACCGGCCAGGCCTTCACCCGCGCCGGGCCGGTCAACATCCGCAACGCCCGGTTCGGCGAGGACCAGGGGCCGCTCGACCCGACCTGCCCCTGCCCGGTCTGCGCGACCTGGAGCCGCGCCTATCTCCACCATCTCGTCCGCGCCGGCGAGATCCTCGGCGCGATGCTGATGACCGAGCATAACCTGTATTTCTATCAGCAGCTGATGGCCGACCTGCGGCTGGCGATCGGCGAGGGGCGATTGGCGGGGTTCGCCAATGATTTCCGCGGCGCCTATTGCGGCAAGGGCGAGAGCGTTCTTTCTTAGCCCTCTCCCGCTTTCGCGGGAGAGGCGCATCGGGTCGGCCCTGCCCCCGGCAGGGCCTGGACAGCGCGGGGCGCTGTCCACCCGATGCGGGTGAGGGTCTTCTTCTTCTTCTGCTTGCTCCCAACGCGGAAGAAGAAGACCCTCACCCTCCCACCGCTTCGCGGCGGGCCCCTCCCTCTCCCGCGAAAGCGGGAGAGGTGGGACCCATCCCGCACTGACCTGTTTGCAATCGATACAATCGCCCCTTCAGCAGGAGGGGCTGAAGAAGGCCAGTTCGCCAAAAATTACGTTAACCATCAAGTGTTTCGCCCCGGCACACGGCAAAATCGGGGGCAGAAAAGTAACCCCGGAAATGGCATAGCGAAGCTCCGGAGGGGTCCCGTGTGCGGGACTTCGGGTATCAGGGCGTACAGCGCTTGTTCTGGCGGCGTTTCACACGGATGCAGGCACGGGGACTGGCGGCGGCGGCGATTGCATCGCTGATCGGCGCCGGTTTCTCCGCGCAGGCGCTCGCGCCCGCCGCAAGCAAGCCCGTGGCTGCCGCCCGGGTCCATGCCATCGGCTATGAAGGCGACGACCATTTCCCCGGCGCCGCCTATTACACCGCGGTCGAGGACGGCGCGGCGCTCGCCGCCGGCACCACCGGCACCGCGCCGCTGCCCGACCTGCCGGTTCCCGAGAATGCGGTGGTCGACACGTCGATCCAGCCCGCCCAGCCCTTCCAGCTGAGCGGCACGTCGGTCGACCACGCCCGCGCGCTCCAGTGCCTGACCACCGCCATCTATTACGAAGCCGCGACCGAGCCCGACGACGGGCAGAAGGCCGTCGCGCAGGTGATCCTCAACCGCGTCCGCCATCCCGCCTTCCCCGGCACGGTGTGCGGGGTGGTGTTCCAGGGATCGGAAAAGCGCGGCTGCCAGTTCAGCTTCGCGTGCGACGGCGCGATGGCGCGCGGCACCCCGTCGCGCGAATATTGGCTGCGCGCACAGAAGGTGGCGAGCGCGGCGCTTTCGGGCAGCGTGTTCTCCGCCGTCGGGCTGGCGACGCACTATCACACCTACGCCGTCACCCCGTCGTGGAACCGCAGCCTGGTGATGACCGGCACCTGGGGCGCGCATTTCTTCCATCGCTGGAAGGGTTATTGGGGCACGCTCGCGGCGTTCACCCAGGGCTATCGCGGGCATGAGCCGGTGCCCGCGCCGCACCCGAGCGCGGCGCCGGCTCCCACGGCCATCGCCGCGGTGATGGAGCGCCCCACCGCGACCCCGCGCGAGGCGATCCAGCCGCGCTATCAGGACAGCGGCACGCCGGTTCAGGCCTATGCGCCGCCTGCAGCAAAGCCGGTGGCCGACGCGCAGGGCGACGATTCGCAGATCCTCGACAAGTGGCGCGACAGCGGCAAGCCGCTCCGCTAGCCTTGGTGCGATGCGAAGCCTGATCCTCGCCGCCCTGCTGCTCGCGCCCGCACCGGCGCTGGCGCACGACTTCAACTGCCGCAACGAGGCCGCCGAGATCCGCTGCGATTCGGGCGCGTGCGAAGTGGAAACCAACAGCTTCACCCCGATGGGGCTGACCCGGCGCGGCGGAACGCTGTCGATCTGCGCCTATTCGGGCTGCTCGGAAGGGCCGATCCTGATGCGGCGGACGCGGGGCGGAATCGAATTGCTCTATGCCGAGGTGCGGCTCACCCGGCTAGGCAAGCGCGAGGCCGATTCGATCGCCGTCATCTACGACCGCGCGCAGCAGACCGCGCAGATGCGCTGGGGCGGCTTCTCCAACGCGATGACCTGCGGCTGATTGCGGCCGGCTATCGCCTGCGAAGGCGGGGATCGGCCTCGAAGGCGACGCTGGCGGGATAGGTGAGCCACACGGCCTGCTCGCCGTCGGGGCGCTTCCAGAAGTAGATTACCCAGACTTCGCCGGCCTTGGGCGGGGGGCGCCCGTCGTCGCACGCGGCCGATCCCCAGCCGCGTTCGAAGCCGACGGACGTGGCGGTGTGCGAGCCCCGCAAGAGCCGTCGAACCGTCGCCGAGGCGCGCCACGGATGCGCATCGCCCCGGCGCACGCCGGTATAGCCGGCGCCGGTGATCCGCACGAGCGCCACCGCCGAGATCGCCCCGCTGTCATAGCCCATCGCAAGCCGCTGCGCCGGCGCCAGATAGACCCGGCACGCGCGGGACGGCGATGGCATCGCCAAGAGCGCGCCCGCGATCGCGATGCTCCATCCGATCCTGATCATGCGCCGCAGGATAGCGATCGCGCGACCCGCCACAACCGGCGGACGTGGTTACCGGCCAAACGAAAAGGGCCCCGCCATCGCTGGCGGAGCCCTTCGTCGTTACCGGCCGGCCGGCTTAGCGGCGGGGGCCGCGATGGTCGTTGCGGCCGCCGCGGTCGTCGCGGTCGTTCTTCTGGATGCGGATGCTGCGCTCCAGCGAGTCGAAGCGGCGATCCAGGTCGAGGCGCTCGGCCACGGTCAGGCCGGGACGCGAAGCGCGGTAGCGCGCCTCGAGATTGGCGATCGCCCTGAACTGCGCGCGGAGCTGGGTGGCCTCGCGGCGAGTCAGCGCACCCGAGCGCACGCCCTGGTTGATCTTGGCTTCGATCCGGTTCTGGCGGGCATTGATGTTCTGCCACGCGCCCTGCTGGAAACCATGGCCGGGCAGCGGCGCCGCGCTGGCGACGGCGGGAATTGCGGCCGCAGCAGCGGCGAGACCGGCGAGCAGGATGGTGAACTTCTTCATGACTGACACTCCTCTGTGACACGACCGCCCCTGCGGCCTGTCACCGTTATGGCGGCCGCCTGTCGCGCACTTGTGCCGGGGAAGGCGGTTTTGTGTCGCAAGCTGTCGCGGGGCCCCAACGTTCGTTCAGGTTTGGCGATCCCCCTCCCGCCGAT
The DNA here is from genome assembly GCA_040388355.1 of Pseudomonadota bacterium. Classification (GTDB taxonomy): domain Bacteria; phylum Pseudomonadota; class Alphaproteobacteria; order Sphingomonadales; family Sphingomonadaceae; genus Sphingomonas. Next base: position 64,857 of record JAZKCD010000022.1, read on the forward strand.
AGCTGCCTGTTCTCCTGCGAAGGCAGGAGCCCGGAGCCAAGCAGCTCGTCGCCTGTGACCCTGGGCCCCTGCTTTTCGCGGAGGAACAAGGAAGTGCGAATTCAGCGAACAAGTTTGAACTACAAACAAGTTCGTGTATACCCCGAGTCGGAGCGCGGCATGCGCCTGCAACGAAAGGGATTGGTATGACGAGCATCGAAGCCGAACCCGGCGCGGGCGAACGCCTGCACGCGCTGGACGCGGTGCGCGCGGGCGCGCTGCTGCTGGGGGTGGCGTTCCACGCCACGCTGACCTTCCTGCCCGGGCCGCAGATCTGGGTGGTTCGCGACGCGCAGAGCGCGGGCCTCGGCGACTTCTTCTTCGTTGCGCATCTTTTCCGGATGACCGCCTTCTTCCTGATCGCCGGCTATTTCGGGCGGATGCTGCTGCACCGCCGCGGCACCGGCGGCTTCATCCGCAACCGGCTGGCGCGCATCGCGCTGCCGGCGGTGACGTTCTGGCCGATCGTCATGCCGGGGATCATCGCCTGCTTCATCTGGGGCGGTGTGGTGATGAGCGGCGGTGCGGCCCCGGCCACGCCCCCACCGCCCCCGCCGCTGCCCACGCTGGCGACCTTCCCGCTGACCCACCTCTGGTTCCTCTACATGCTGCTGGTGCTCTATGCGGGCACGCTGCTGATCCGCGGCGCGGTGGTGCTGATCGATCGCAAGGGCCGGCTGCGCGAGGGGCTGGTCGATTCGGCGATGCGGCGGCTGGTCGCGACGCCGGCGGCGGCGGTGGTGCTCGCCGCGCCGGTCGCACTGGCCTTTGCGCTCAAGCCGATGTGGTTCGCGTGGGGCGGCATCCCGACCCCCGACACCGGCTTCGTCCCCAATGTGACCGCGGTGATCGGCTTCGGCACTGCGTTCGGCTTCGGCTGGCTGCTCCAGCGCCAGCGCGGGCTGCTCGACTCGATCGCGCGCTGGTGGGCAGTGCAGCTCGCCGCGGCGGTGGTGCTGACGATCGCCTGCCTGTGGCAGCTCGGCGACAGCTCGGCCTTCGCGCCGATGCCCGAGGGGAACGCCAAGCTCGCCTATGCCGCCTGCTATGCACTGGCGATGTGGAGCTGGACGCTCGGCCTGACCGGCGCGGCGTTGCGCTTCCTGTCGAAGGAGCGGCCTGCGGTGCGCTATGTCGCCGATGCCTCCTACTGGATCTACCTCGTCCATTTGCCGGTGGTGATGGCGCTCCAGGTCCTGGTGTTCCCGCTGGCGCTGCCCGCGGTGGCCAAATGGGGCCTCGTCGTCGGCGGCGCTTTCCTTATCCTCATTGCCAGCTATCACTTGGCTGTCCGCCACAGCTTCGTGGGACGCTGGCTGAACGGTCGCAAATATCCGTGGCGCAAGCCTGCCGCGGCGATGGAGGCGCAACCCGCATGACCGATCCGACCGAAAGCGCGCGCGACGACCTGGCCTTCGTCCGCGCGCTCGTCAGCGAAGGCGGCCACGCGCAGGCGACGCTCGGCGAGGCGCTGTTCGGCGCCGGACTCTGCTACGGCGTCCAGTGCGTCCTCCAGTTCGCCTTCGCAGCGGGAGTGCCCGCGCCGGACCTCGTCCAGCTGGCCGTGGGCGTGCTGCCCACGGTCATCTTCCTCGTGCTGATCACCCGGATCACGATCCGCGAGCGCGGCCAGAGCCAGCACGGCATCGGCACCCGCGCGATCAACGCGGCGTTCGGCGGATCGGGGCTGGCGGCGATGACCTCGGCGGTGATCTTCGGCTACCTCTCTGCGCGCAACCACAGCATGGAGACCTTCCTGCTCCATCCGACGATGATCTGCGTGATCCAGGGCACCGTCTGGTACATCGCCTTCGCGATCCGGCGGCGCGGCTGGTTCGGGCTGGTGTCGCTCGGCTGGTTCGCGAGCGCGCTGGCGCTGGCCTTCGTGCTCGGGTTGGGCGGGCCGAGCGTCGCGCCGCGGTTCCTCGCGATCCTGTCGGTCGCGATGCTGGGGCTGCTGGCGCTACCCGGCTGGGCGCTGTGGCGAGGCGCGGCGCGCGGCTGACATGACCGGATTCGACATCGGGCAGATCGACGACGTGATCCACGGCCGCATGCGGCTGGGGATCATGGCGTATCTCGCCGATGCCGAGGCCGCCGATTTCAACGAGCTCAAGGCGCTGCTCCAGGCGACCCAGGGCAATCTCTCGGTCCATCTGCGCAAGCTCGAGGAGGCCGATTACATCGCGATTGAGAAGAGCTTCCTCAACCGCAAGCCGCTGACCCGCGCGCGGATCACGCCGAAAGGGCGGGCTGCGTTCAAGGCGTATCTGGAGGCGCTGGGGAAGCTGATCGGGTAACGGCGGCGGCCGGCGGCTTGAACCCAGCTTTTCCCCGGCGAAGGCCGGGCCCCAGTTGCGAGCCGTGTCGAAGGCAGGATGCCGCCTGGAGCCCGCCGATACTGGGCCCCGGCCTTCGCCGGGGAAAGACTCAGACACCCCAAATCCGTTTCTAGGCCGCCTCCAGCAGCCGCTCGGCCTGCGCCCGCGCCTCGTCGGTGATCTGCGCGCCCGAGAGCATGCGGGCGATCTCCTCGCGGCGCTGGCTCGCATCGAGCGGCGTGACTCCGGTGCGGGTGACGACGCCGTCGTGGCGCTTGGCGATCAGCAAGTGGCGGGTGCCGCGCGCGGCGACCTGGGGGCTGTGCGTCACCACCAGCACCTGCGCGCCGCCCGCGAGCCGCGCGAGCCGGTCGCCGATCGCGCTCGCGACCGCACCGCCGACGCCGCGATCGATCTCGTCGAAGATCAGCGTCCGCGCCCCGCCTTCCTCGGCCAGCGCGACCTTGAGCGCGAGGATGAAGCGCGACAGCTCGCCACCCGAGGCGATTTTGGTGAGCGGTGCGAACGGCGCGCCGGGATTGGTCGAGACTTCGAATTCGACGCGGTCCATGCCGCCCGCCCCCCACTGGGTTTCGCCCAGCGCCTCGACCACGGTGCGGAAGCGCGCGGCGTCGAGCTTGAGCGGCCTCAGTTCGCCTTCGACCGCGAGATCGAGCCGGGCCGCCGCGTCGCTGCGAGCGGCCGACAGCGCGCGGGCGGCGTCGCGATAGGCGCGGTGCGCCGCCTCGACCGCCAGCTCGAGCTTCGCCAGCCCCGCCCCGCCGCTCTGCAGCCGGTCGAGCCGCTCGCCCAGTTCCTCGGCGAGCGTCGCGAGATCGTCGGGCTGGACGCGGTGCTTGCGCGCAATCCCGCGCAGCTCGAACAGCCGGGTCTCGTCGGCCTCCAAAGCGGCGGGATCGAAGGCGAGCGCATCGGCGGCGGCATCGACTCGGTCCTGCGCCTCGGCGGCATCGTTGATCGCGCGGTCGAGCGCCGCGAGCGATTCGCCGAGCAGCGAGTGATCGCCGGCGATGCGATCGAGGATGCGCGCGGCTTGGCGGAGCTTGCTGAGGCCCCCGTCCGATCCTTCGAGCAGGTCGGCGATCGCCTGAAGCTCGCCCGCGATCCGCTCGCCGCGCTGCATCGTCGCGCGGCGCTCTGCGAGCTTCTCCTCCTCGCCCGCCTCGGGCCCCAGCGCGCGCAGCTCGGCGACGGCATGCTCGAGCCATTCGCGGTCGCGCTCGGCCATGTCCTGCTCGGCGCGCGCCACCGCCAGCACTTCCTGCGCCTCGCGCCACGCCCGGTGCGCCACGGCGACCGGCCCGGCATCGAGCCGCCCGAATGCATCGAGCAGCGCGCGATGCCCACGGGGATTGAGCAGCCCGCGATCGTCGTGCTGGCCGTGTATCTCGACAAGGTGCGGCGCCAGCTCGCGGAGCAGCCCGGCCGACGCCGGCTGGTCGTTGACGAAGGCGCGGCTGCCGCCGTCGGACTTGACGATGCGGCGGATCAGCAGCGGCTCGCCCGGGTCGAGCTCGAGCCCGTTTTCGGCCATGAGGCTGGCGACGCCGCTATCCGCGGGAAGATCGAAGCTCGCGGTCACCACCGCCTGCCCCGCGCCCTGGCGCACCAGCCCGGATTCGCCGCGCGCGCCGAGCGCGAGCCCCAGCGCATCGAGCAGGATCGACTTGCCCGCCCCGGTCTCGCCGGTGAGCACGCCGAGCCCATCGCCGAACTCGAGGTCGAGCGCTTCGATCAGAACGACGTCACGAATGGAAAGCGCAGTCAGCATGCTTCGCTCCTAATACAGGAACGAAAGGGCAACGGAAGCCTCAGCGATGTTCATGTCGGGCGAACAAGGCGCGGTACCTCCCTTCCTTGTTCCCCTGCGAAAGCAGGGGCCCAGGGTCACAGGCGATGACTTGCTTGGCTCTGGCCCCCTGCTTTCGCAGGGGAACAAGGCGGTATTCGACCCAACGGCGATACCTCCGCCTCAGCTTCCCGCCGGCCTCGCCGCGGCCAGCTTGTCGCGATTGTCCTGCATCAGCTTGTAGGCATGCTCGTACCAGTCGGTGCCGGGATAGTTGGCGCCGAGCACGGCCGCGGCCTTGTTGGCTTCCTCGGGGATGCCGAGCGCGAGATAGGTCTCGGTCAGCCGCATCAGCGCCTCGGGCACATGGGTGGTCGACTGGTACTGGTCGACGACGTTGCGGAAGCGCAGCGACGCCGACAGCCAGTTGCCGCGGCGCTCGTAGAAGCGGCCGATCTCCATTTCCTTGCCGGCGAGGTGATCGCGGACAAGGTCGATCTTGAGCCGCGCATCGGCGGCGTAGCGCGAATTGGGATAGCGGCGCGTCAGCTCGCCGAGCGAATCGAGCGCCTGCTGGGTGATTTTCTGGTCGCGGGTGACGTCGCTGATCTGCTCGTAATAGCTGACCCCGATCAGATAATAGGCATAGGGCGCGTCGCGATTGCCCGGATGGACCGCGAGGAAGCGCTGCGCCGACGAAATCGACTGCGGGTAATCCTTGTTGAGATAATAGCTGAACGCTCCCATCAGCTGCGCGCGGCGCGCCCACACCGAATAGGGATGCTGGCGCTCGACTTCGTCGAACAGGGCCGCGGCGAGCTTGTACTGGTGCTTGTCGAGCTTTTCCTTGGCGGCGCTGTAGAGCGTGCCGACATCGCGGGCGACATAGGGCATGTCGCCCTTGACCTTGCCCTTGGCGCAGCCGGCGAGGGAAAGCGCGGCAACGGCAAGGAGCGCGAGCGCGAACGGACGGGTTGGATTACGCATGACGCGCGTCTTAGCGTAGGGCGATGGCCGCAAACAATCCTTTTCGCGGCGGCATTGCGGCGGGATCGCAGACAGGGGGAAAGCGTTGCGATAGGGTGCGGTGCAGCATGGAGGACAACGGGTGACGGCGACACTTCTGGCGACCCATCGAGTCGAGAAACCCTGGGGCCGCCACAAGCTGTGGCCGGGCTTTGCCGATCCCGCGCCCGATGGCGAGCCGGTCGGCGAGATCTGGTTCCAGACTCCCGGCGACGCCGCGCCCGACCTGCTGATCAAATACCTCTTCACCAGCGAGAAATTGTCGGTCCAGGTCCATCCCAACGACGAGCAGGCGCACGCCGCGGGGCTGCCGCGCGGCAAGGACGAATGCTGGGTGATCCTCGACGCCGAGCCCGATTCGACGATCGCGCTGGGGACGAAGGCGCCGGTCGACCATGCGACGCTCCGCGCCGCTGCGCTCGACGGGTCGATCGTCGACTTGCTCGACTGGAAGCCGGTCAAGGCCGGCGACTTCTTCTATTCGGCCTCGGGCACGGTCCATGCGATCGGCGCGGGGATCACGCTGATCGAGGTCCAGCAGAACAGCGAGACCACCTACCGCCTCTACGATTACGGCCGCCCGCGCGAACTGCACCTCGAGGCGGGCATCGCGGTGACCGATCCGGTGCCGTTCGTGGCGCATCCGATGCCGGGCAAGGTCGCGGAAGACCGCATGATCCTGGTCGAGGGACCCAAATTCGTGCTCGAGCGCTGGCCCGGCGGGGATCACGCCGTGACGCTGCCCGAGGGCGTGACCGGCTGGCTGGTGCCGATCGCGGGCGAAGGCGTGGCCGACGGCGTCGCGTGGCGCGCGGGCGACTGCGTGACGCTCGCCGACAGCGCCCATATCGCCGCCGCGGCGGGCAGCGACCTGCTGTTCGCCTATCCGGGGACGGCGCGGATTTAGCTGAACGGCTTGTAGTTTCAGGTTCACGAAACCAGTCCCGCTTCGGCACGTTAACAGGGGCACCTGAAACAGCAGGAGTAGACCCCATGCGTATCATGCTTGCCGCCGCGATCGCCGCGGTGACACTACCGGCCGTCCCGGCCATGGCCCAGACCCCCCGCCAGGAATATCGCGAGAATGTCCGCGACGCCCAGCGCGAGTGCGAGCGCGACCTGCGCCGCGCCGATAGCCGCGGCGAATATCGCCGCGAGCAGCGCGACTGCCAGCAGGACCTGCGCGAGGCGCGGCAGGAGCTGCGCCGCGACCAGCGCGACTGGCGCCGCTATCGCAACTATGACTGGAACCGCCCCGAGCGCGGCCAGACCGCCTATTGGGCCGACGATTATTACCGCGACGGCCGCTACTACCAGGAGCGCCGCCTGAGCCGCAACGACCGCGTCTATCGCGGGCGCGACGGCCGCTATTATTGCCGCCGCTCGGACGGCACCACCGGGCTGATCATCGGCGGGGTCGCCGGCGGGCTGTTCGGCAACGCCGTCTCGAACGGCCGCTCGTCGACGCTGGGCACCTTGCTCGGCGCCGCGGTCGGCGCGTCGGTCGGCGCTTCGATCGACCGTGGCAGCGTGCGCTGCCGCTAAAAGCTTGCCCACGCAGGCAGCGAAGGGCCCGGCGCGCGATCGCCGGGCCCTTTTGCTTGGGTTGCGCGGCCCACATGAATGAAATGTTATTTCACCGTAACGCAACAATATTACGGTGCCGGAGGTTGTGCTGCTACCAGTTCACTATCGAGGATCGTTTCTACCATGCGCACTCCCTTCCTTTTGGCGCTGATCGCGTCGGTCGCGATTCCCGCGATGCCCGCCCTCGCGCAGAATGCGCGCGGCCAGATGACCGTCGATATCCGCACCGATTCGCAGGATCGCCGCGGCGACCGCCACAGCCGCGCCGATCTCCAGCGCGCCTATAACCAGGACGTCGCCGAGGCGAACCGCGACTATCGCCGCGACCTGCGCAATGCCCGCAGCGCCCGCGCCCGCCGCGAGGCCCGCAACGACTATGACCGCGCGCTGGCCGACGCGCGCCGCACCTTCGATGCCGGCCTGCAGTACGCCAGCTACGACCGCGACGGCCGCGATGGCCGCGACGGGCGGGGCAACCGCGATTGGCGCAGCTATCGCAACTACGACTATGACCGCCCCGAGCCGGGCCAGACCGAATATTATGCCGATCAATATTATCGCGAGGATGCGAGCTATCAGGAGCGCACCCTCAGCCGCGACGAGCGCGTCTATCGCGGCCGCGACGGGCGCTACTATTGCCGCCGCTCGGACGGCACCACCGGGCTGATCGTCGGCGCGGTCGCCGGCGGGCTGTTCGGCAACGCAGTCTCGAACGGCCGCTCGTCGACGCTGGGCACGCTGCTCGGCGCCGCGGTGGGCGCTTCGGTCGGCGCGTCGATCGACCGCAACAACGTGCGCTGCCGCTAGAGCAGGGGCTTGCCACGCAGGCAGGAAAGGGCTCGGCGAGCGATCGCCGGGCCCTTTTCGTTATCGGATCAGAGGAAGAAGCCGCCGAGCCAGAGGCGGATCCCGCCGATGACCGCAACCACCAGGTTGAGGTTGCGCCCGGCATTGCTGTCCGATGCCGCGCCGAGCGCGGTGCCGACCAGCGCCATCGGCACGACCAGGTAATTGAGCCAGCCGAGCAGCGGGATCAGCGCGATCAGCATGATGGGAAGCGCCACGATGCCGATAAGGATTGAGAGAATATTGAGCATGGCGCCACTATGCCGCACAACGAGTGTGTTGGCAAGTTAATACACTCACGCCGCGAGCGGGATCAGCACTTCGTTGCGGCGCAGCGGCCCCGGGGTCAGCGGCGAATTGTAGAAGGCGTGCTCGGCCGGACCCGCGGCGCGGTGGCCATGCTCGGCGATCCAGCCGCGCAGCTCGTCCTCGTGCGCGGCGAGCGCGTCGTCGTTGGCCTCGCCGGCGAAGCGGACCGCGGCGAGCCGGCGCGCGTCGAGCGCGCGGATGACGATGCCGTTGCCCGGCGCGGGCAGCGCTTCGGGCGAAAGCCGCGCGGGCATCACGAAGCGGGTGCGCCAGCCGCGCCCGTCGTCGTCGCCGTCGGCGAGCACCGGCACGGTCATCGGGATGCGGCGGCCGTTGCGGCCGGTACCCGCGAGATAGCCGGCCAGCGCGACAAAGCCGCGCGACAGCGCCGATTCGCGCAGGCCCTGCGACACGGTCTCGGCCACCACCAGCCGCGGATAATCGCGCACGCTGAACGCGCCGTCGCGCTCGACGGTGGCGAAATCGGGTTCCTTGTCATGGCTGAGGAGCAGATAGCCGAGGCCCGCGGCGACTGCGGCGGCGACACCGGCGCCTACCATCCTGGCGTTGATCTGCATGAAATCCCCCTCCTTCGTCCGACCCCGATCAACGCCGCCCGGGCGATCCGGTTCCCATTATGGTTAACGCGATTTTCGCCATTAACCGCGTTCCCCAACCCGATCTTAACCTTCCTCAGCGATGACGGAGCCTCTCACAGGAGCGCGTAAATGGTCCGCCGGCTTGGTTTCATCCTGTTCGTCTTCCTGCCGCTCGCGCTGGCCGCGTGCAGCAGCAACTCGGGCAATGACGGCGACGACAGCGCCGGCGCCAACGGCGTCGATCCGGCGCTCGCCAGCGCGCTCCAGCAGCAGATCATGGTCGATCCCGCGCTCGGCCAGCAGGCCAATGGCGATGCGGTGCGCCCGCCGGGCCAGCCCTATTCGGGCGGGGTTCCCGCCGACGGCGTCGCTGCGGGCGGCGCGGTCAAGGACGGCGACCTGCTCCGTGCCCCCGCCGCGGTGACCGCCGACAAGAGCTGCAAGGAATGCGCCGCCGCGCGCGAAGCGACCACCTTGGGCGGGCTCGCCGCGCGCCAGAAGGACGGGCGCTCGTCGGGCTGCGCCGCCAATCTCCAATACGCCGCGGGCTGGGCCAACCGCCTGCCGCCCGACCTGCCGCTCTACCCGCAGGCGCGCGTGACCGAGGCCGCGGGCGCCGATGGCGGCCAGTGCGCGCTGCGCGTCGTCAGCTTCTCCTCGCCCCAGCCGATGCAGGCGATGCTCGACTGGTACTACACCAAAGCGGTCCGCGCCGGGTATACCTCCGAGCATCAGGTCGACGGCGACGAGCATATCCTCGGCGGCACCCGCGCGCGCGATTCGGGCGCCTATGTCCTGTTCATGACCGCGCGCCCGGATGGCGGGACGGATATCGATCTCGTGGCGAACAACGGAGTCTAACCACTTAACCCTCTCCCGCTTTCGCGGGAGAGGCAGCGAGACTTGGTTCGCGTACTTCACGCGGACCTAGTCGCAGCGGTGAGGGTCTTCTTCTTCTGCCGGCGCTCGAGGCAGAAGAAGACCCTCACCCAGCCTCTCCCGCGAAGGCGGGAGAGGAGCAAGAAGTGTCGAAGGTTCCCCTCCCCGCCATTCCGCGCTACCGGCACCCCATGTTCAATCTTCTCCTCGTCATGCTCGGCGGCGCGTTCGGCGCCGGGGCGCGGCATCTGGCCGGCAGCGCGACGCTCGCCGCGTTCGGGCCCGGCTACCCATGGGGCACGCTCGCGGTGAACCTGATCGGCGGCCTGCTGATGGGGATGCTCGCGGGCAGCCTCGCGCGCTTCGGCCAGGGCGGCGAGCAGTGGCGCCTCCTCCTCGGCGTCGGCGTGCTCGGCGGCTTCACTACCTTCTCGGCCTTCTCGCTCGACGCGATGGTGATGATCGAGCGCGGCGACTGGATGGCGGCGCTCGGCTATATCCTCGCCTCGGTAGTCGGATCGATCGTGGCGCTCGCGCTCGGCCTCGGCGCGATGAGGGCAGTGGCATGAGCAGCGACGTCCGCCAGTTCATCGTCCAGGCCGACGACGACGGCATCAGGCTCGACCGCTGGTTCAAGCGGCACTTGCCCGAGGCCAATTTCAACACCGTCTCGCGCTGGGCGCGCACCGGCCAGATCCGCATCGACGGCGCGCGCGCCAAGCCCGGCGACCATGTGGCGCAGGGCCAGACGATCCGCGTGCCCCCGGCCGAGGCGCCCAAGCCCGAGGCCGCGCCGCGGCCCAGGAAGGTCCGCAATCCGCTGAGCGACGAGGAGACCGAGTTCGCCCAGTCGCTGGTGATTCATAGCGACCCGCAGGCGCTGGTGCTCAACAAGCCGCCCGGCCTCGCGACGCAGGGCGGCACCGGCACCACCGAGCATGTCGACGGCCTGCTCGACGGGCTGCTCTACGATCTCGAGACGCGGCCCAAGCTGGTCCACCGGCTCGACAAGGACACCTCCGGCGTGCTGGTCGTCGCCCGCACCGCGCGCGCCGCCGCCTATTTCTCAAAGAGCTTCGCCAGCCGCAGCGCGCGCAAGCTCTATTGGGCGCTGGTCGTCGGCGTGCCCGAAGTCGAGGACGGCTTCGTCGACCTGCCCCTCGCCAAGCAGCCGGGCACCGGCGGCGAGAAGATGCATGTCGACACCAAGGAAGGCCAGGCCGCGCGCACCCGCTACCGGGTGATCGAAGTCGCGGGCAGCCGCACCGCCTGGGTCGAGCTCCAGCCGCATACCGGGCGCACCCACCAACTGCGCGTCCATATGGCGGCGATCGGCCACCCGATCGTCGGCGACGGCAAATACGGGCTGCAGGAAGCCTTCCTGACCGGCGGGATCAGCCGCAAGATGCACTTGCACGCGCGCCGCATCCGCATCGACCATCCCGACGGCGGCAAGCTCGACGTCACTGCCGAGCTGCCGAGCCATTTCGCCGAATCGATGAAGACGCTCGGCTTCGACCTGTCGCTCGGCGAGCAGCTGCCGATGGACGATGGCCCGCCCCCGCTCAGCCGCGAGCAGAAGAAGGGGCTGGCCAAGGCCCACGCCAAGAATATCCGCAAGGAACGCCGCGGCGAACGCCGCGGGCGCGGCTCGTCCGAGCCCCGCGCCAAGCGCTGATGCATCCGAACGCCGCGTTTCGCTGGGAGGACCGCGACGCGATGCGCGAGTTCGTCCGCGCCGCGGGGTTCGGCGCGCTGTTCGCCGGAACGCCCGACGGGCCGCGGGTCGCGCAGGTGCCGGTGGTGTTCCTCGACGACGACACGCTCGGGCTTCACGTCGCGCGCGGCAACGGAATCTCGCGGCACCTCGACGGCGCGACGGCGCTGTTCACCGTGCTGGGCCCCGACGCCTATGTCAGCCCCGACTGGTACGGGCTCGGGCCCGACGAAGTGCCGACCTGGAACTATGTGGCGGTCGAGCTCGAGGGGCGGATGGTGCGGATGGACCACGACGCGCCGGTCGCGCAGATCGATGCGCTCAGCCACGAGCAGGAGGCCCGGCTCGCGCCCAAGCCCGAATGGACCCGCGCCAAGGTCGATCCCAGGAAGATCGACGCGATGCTGAACGCGATCATCGGCTTCCGGATGGAGATCGTCGGGTGGCGGGGCACGCGCAAGCTCGGCCAGAACAAGCCCGACGCGGCGCGCCTCTCCGCCGCCGACGCGCTGGATGCGCAGGGCCGCCGAGCCATTGCGCATTGGATGCGAAACGCCAAATAAGGGTGTATGGAGGGACTATGACACCGACAGACGCACAGGCGCGCAACCGCTATTACGCGATGATGGCCGTCAACCTCGCCGCCGTGGCGGGCGCAGTGTTCGGGCTGGTCCTCGTCGGGCGATCGAACGACTGGACCCAGACCGTACTCGGCGGCGCGATCATCCTCTCGGCGCTGTACGTGATGGCGGTGGTGCCGCGCGCGATGGCGCGCAAATGGCGGACCCCGCCCGAGGCATGAAGCGCTTCTGGAAGCAGGTGAGCGTCGAGCCGGGCAACAGCCTGGCGCTCGACGGCAGGCCGGTGCGCACTCCCGGCCGGGCGCTGCTCGCCCTCCCCACGCCTGCGCTGGCCGAAGCGGTCGCCGAGGAATGGCGTGCGGTGAGCGGCGACATCGACCCGCGCGCGATGCCGCTGACCGGGCTCGCCAATGCCGCGATCGACCGGATTGACCCGGCGCGCGAAGCCTTTGCCGCGGCGCTCGCCGCCTGGGGCGAAAGCGACCTGCTCTGCTACCGCGCCGAGGCGCCCGAGCCCCTGATCGCCCGGCAGGATGCGGCCTGGGACCCGCTGCTCGACTGGGCGCGCCGCCGCTACGACGTGCATTTCGAGACGACCGCCGGCATCGTCCACCGCGCCCAGCCCCCCGCGACTCTCGCCCGGCTGAGCGAGGCGGTCGCTGCGCTCGACGCCTTCCGGCTGGCGGGGCTGTCGCCGCTGGTGACGGTCAGCGGCTCGCTGGTCGCGGCGCTGGCGCTGCTCGAAGGCGCGGCGGATGCCGAAACCGTGTGGCGCGCCGCGCAGGTCGACGAGGCCTGGCAGGCGGAAATGTGGGGCGAGGACGAACTCGCGACGCAAGCCCGCAGCGCCCACCGCGCCGATTTCGACGCTGGCGCGCGGTTCCTGGCGCTGCTTGCTTGAAATGTAGGATTTCGCCTGCTTTCCTGGGCAAATGCCGTGCTTCACCCCTCGCCGTCCGGATTTCGCTTTTCGAACCGCGCGTGTTGGAAACCAAGGGGGGACGTGGGCGAAACTTCGTGAACTTTGGAAGATCGGGTACGCGCGCAGCGGCGCCTATTCCTCGTCCGGCAGCGGCAGGAACAGTGCCAGCACCGATCCCGCCGCCAGCCAGGTCACGATATCGGCGACGAAGGCGTAGAGATAATAGCCCCAGGCGGCATGGTTGAAGACCGGCTGGCCGAGCTGGGTATAGCCCGCCATCGCCACCGCGAAGAGCGCGACCAGCTGGACTCGCTGGCCGAACCCCAGGTCCGCCGCGACCGACCTGAGCGCCAGCCCGCCGACGAACGCGCAGCAGATCGCCAGCACCAGCCCCCACAGCAGCGCGAACGTGTCCATCCCCGGAAAGCCGCTATTGGTGAAATGGACCATCGCCACCGGACCGTTGGCGTGGAGCACGCTGCCCGCGGTCGTCGCGGTCGAGGGGATGGCATAGGTGCCGCTGCCGGTCGCGGCGAGATTGGCCTTGAGCGCGGCCTGCACCGCGGCGGCGCTGGCGTCGGAAGTCACGGTAAACGGGAGCCAGCCGAGCAGCGGCCCCCAGAAGATGAAGCCGACGACCCACATCGCCAGGCCGCCCACGAAGCTCCCCAGCACCAGCCGCCGCATCGTCCGTCCCCCTTCAGGAACCTATTTATTCAACCCGCGGATGAATCCGATCAACCCCGTCTGGCGCGAGCGCTTGAGCCGCTCGGCCTTGAGGATGGTGTGGACGCTCGCATAGCATTCGTCGACATCGTCGTTGACCAGCACATAGTCATAGCCGTCCCAGTGGCTGACCTCGCTGGTCGCGCGCGCCATGCGGGCGTCGATCACCGCGACCGAATCGCTGGCGCGCTTGAGCAGCCGCTCGTGCAGGATCTTGAGGCTCGGCGGCAGGATGAAGACGCGGACGACATCGCCGCCGGCGAGCTGGAACAGCTGCTGCGCGCCCTGCCAGTCGATGTCGAACAGCACGTCGCGGCCCGAGGCGAGGATCTCGTCGACATGCGCCTTGGGCGTGCCGTAGCGCTGGTCGAATACGTGCGCCCATTCGAGGAACTCGTGATTCGACACCATCTCGCGGAATTTCTCGAGATCGACGAAGTGATAATCGACGCCGTCGACCTCGCCCGGGCGCATCGGCCGGGTGGTGTAGGACACCGACATTTCGAGATAGGGGTCGGCTTTCAGCAGCTTGCGCGCGATCGTCGACTTGCCGGCGCCCGAAGGCGAGGACAGGACGAACAGCACGCCGCGGCGACGGAACTTGTGCGGATCGCTTTCGGTGGGTGCGGCCATGGGCGCTACTGGCGTGGGACCGGCACCCGCGTCAAGCCGAGACTGGCTTCAGCTTTGGGCAGGCGTGCGATATCGCTTCTGCAGATAATGCATGCCCAGCGCCGCGCCGCCCGCGAGCAGCGCCACCGGGAGGATGCGCTTGCCCGCCGCATAGACCGCGACTCCGGTCAGCGCGCCGATCGTCCCGCCCTTGCCGTCGCGGCGGTCGATGCGGTTGCCGAGCCAGCCTGCGATTGCCTTGCCGATCATGATATTCTCCTTCGCCGGCACAGCGAAGCTAACGGGCGGAAGTTCCGTCATAAATCCTCCCCGGCACGGGGAGGGGGACCATCCGAAGGATGGTGGAGGGGGCTATCCGCGAGCGAATCCGATGAGGTGAGCCCCCTCCGTCATGCTGCGCATGCCACCTCCCCGTGCCGGGGAGGATTTGGGCTACCGCCCCACCATATCCTCGGGCCGCACGACGCGGTCGAAGGTCTCGGCGTCGACCAGCCCCAGCTCGAGACCCGCTTCCTTCAGCGTCAGCCGCTTCTCGTGCGCGTATTTGGCGATCTTGGCGGCATTGTCGTAGCCGATTTCGGGCGCCAGCGCCGTCACCAGCATCAGCGAGCGGCTGACCAGGTCGGCGATCTGGTCCTCATTGGCCTTCATGCCGCTGACGGTGCGCTCGGCGAAGCTGGTCATGCCGACCGCCATCAAGTGAATCGAGCGCAGGACGTTCGAGCCGATCAGCGGCTTGAACACGTTGAGCTCGAGATGCCCCTGGAGGCCGCCCACCGTCACCGCGACATGATTGCCGATCACCTGCCCCGCGACCATCGTCAGCATCTCGCACTGGGTCGGATTGACCTTGCCCGGCATGATCGAGCTGCCCGGCTCGTTGGCCGGAAGCTCGAGCTCGCCGAGCCCCGAGCGCGGGCCCGAGCCGAGCAGGCGGATGTCGTTGGCGATCTTGGTCAGCGACACCGCGAGCGTGTTGCAGGTGCCCGAAAGCTGGACGAGCTGGTCCTTGGTCGCCAGCGCCTCGAACTTGTTGGGCGCGGTGACGAAGGGGAGCCCGGTGATCCGCGCGATCTCGGCAGCGACGTCCTCGGCATAATGCGGCGGCGCATTGAGCCCGGTGCCGACCGCGGTGCCGCCCAGCGCGAGCTTGAAGATGTCGAGATCGAGCGTCGCCGCGAAGCGCGCACGCGCCGAGGCCAGCATCGCCGCGTACCCCGAGAATTCCTGCCCGAGCGTCAGCGGCGTCGCGTCCTGCAGATGGGTGCGGCCGATCTTGACGATGCGGTCCCAGTCCTTCGCCTTCGTGTCGAGCGCGGCGAACAGCGTGTCGAGCGCCGGATAGAGCTGCAGCGTCACGGCGCGCGCGGCGGCGATGTGGAGCGCGGTGGGAAAGCTGTCGTTCGACGATTGCGCCATGTTGACATGGTCGTTGGGGTGGACGGGCGCCTTGCCGCCGCGCGTGCCGGTCAGGATCTCGTTGGCGCGGCCGGCGATGACTTCGTTGACGTTCATGTTGGTCTGGGTGCCGCTGCCGGTCTGCCAGATCACCAGCGGGAACTGGTCGTCGAGCTTGCCCGCCAATATCTCCTCGACGACCTGGTCGATCACTGCGGCGATCGCCGGGTCGAGCCCGTGCTTGACGTTCACCCGCGCCGCCGCCTGCTTCACGATCGCCTGGGCATGGACGATGCCGATCGGCATCCGCTCCTGCGAGCCGAACGGGAAATTCTCGATCGAACGCTGGGTCTGCGCGCCCCAATAGGATGCGGCGGGCACTTCGATCGCGCCGATCGAGTCGGTTTCGGTGCGGGTATCGGTCAATTCGGCCTCCGTGAGTCGGGCAGGCGTCTAGCGGCTGATCGCGTAGCGCGCCATCCGCTCGTAATAGGGCCGCGCCGCCTCGGCGACCGGCTTGAGCGCGTCGGGCAGGTCGTCGAAGGTCGCAACCCGCGCGGGCGCAGTGAAGCCCGTCGAGCGCTCGACCGCGTCGTACCAGGCCGGCGCCCACACCCCGTCGCTGGCGCGGCGGCCCGCGGGCCAGGCCAGCATCTTCTCGCTGAACGGAATGCCCAGCGCCTCGCACAGCCGCGCCAGCGTGCCGCGCGGATCGGCGAGTATATCGGCGCCTTCGATCACCGGCGGCGCGCCGCCTTGGGCGTCGGCGACGCGGTCGAAGATCTCGTTCTGCCGGACCACCCCGATATCGGCGAGCGTCGCGTCGACGCGCTTGACCGCGTACGACGCCAGCACCTGCTCGGGCGGGCGGATCAGGAAGGCATTGGTGCAGGCGTCCAGCCAGTCGAGCCCGAAATCGGGGAGCATGTGGTGGCACATCTGCTTCTGGTACCAGACCGCGCTGCCGCCGGGCGCCGGGCCCGCCATCGCCGCGGCGACTTCGCGCCAGTCCGCCGGCTGCGACGCGATCACCTCGTCGCGCATCGGGTGGATATCGCCGGTGCGGTGGAGGAAGGCAGCGTAGAAGGGCTCGTCGCTGACCGCGGTATCGTCGCGATTCTCGAAGGCGCGCATCATCGCGGTCGAGATGTTGCGCGGGCCGGACCACATTGCAATTTTGATCGCTCCGCGATCGGGGGCGATGCTGATGGTCATACGAGGGGGTGCGCGGCGGCGTCCGCGTCCTTCATATCGGCATAGGCCCGGGCGATGGCGGCGGTGACCGGGCCGCCCGCGGGGAGTGCCCGCCCGTCGATCTCGCGGACCGCGGTGATCCCGCCCATCGTGCCGGTGACGAACGCCTCGTCGGCGGCGGCGACGTGACCGGGGGCGAAATCGCCCTGTTCGAGCGGTGCCGTCCCGGCGCGGCAGGCGGCGATGACGTTGCTGCGGGTGATGCCGTTGAAGCAGTACAGGTCGCCGCTGGTGAACACCGTCCCGTCCTTCACCCAGAAGAAGTTGGTCGCGTTGCAGCTGGCGACATGCCCATGCGGATCGAGCATCAGCGCCTCGTCGGCGCCGAGATCGATCGCCTCGAGCAAGGCGCGGATCAGGCCCAGGCGGCTGTGCGAATTGAGCCGCATGTCGAACATCTCGGGCCCCGAGGTGCGCGTCGCGACGGTGCGCAGCGCCAACCCCGAATCGAGCCCGGCGGAGCGCTGCTTGTGCTCGGCGGTGATGGCGATCGTCGCCTTGCCGAGCGCGTTGCGGGGGTCCTGGTTGATCGAGGCCTTGCGCCCGCGGGTCACCATCAGCCGCAGATGCGCGCCGTCGGTCATGCGGTTGGCCTCGAGCAGGCGGATCAGCTCGGCGACGAGCGCGGCGCGAGTCAGCCCGATATCGATCCGGATCGCGGCGGCACCGGCGTAGAGCCGGTCGAGATGCGCATCGAGGAAGAGGAGCGCGCGGTTGTGGAGGCGCAGGCCTTCCCACACGCCGTCGCCCATCCCGAATCCGGCGTCGAAGATCGAGACCTTGGCCTCGTCGGTGGGGACGAGGGTGCCGTTCAGCGAGACGAGGAGGGACTCGTTGCGAGGGTCGAGGACGAAATCCTGGCTACCGGCCACTTTATCCGCCCCCACCCGTCACCCCCGCGAAAGCGGGGGCCCATCTCCCGAACCATCCACGCGGACCACCGCTGTTGTCCATCTCGGCTACTGCAGGAGATGGGTCCCCGCTTTCGCGGGGATGACGATGGTATGGAGCGGAACCGGAGTCCCGCCTTACTTCTTCCGCTTGAAATCCACCGACACGACGTTCGACCCGTCGTCCGCCGGCTTGCCGCTCGGCCCGTCATTCTCGGCGGTCTCGTGCGGCTCGGGGCCGTCGGGGCCTTCCTGCGCCTGGAAGCGCAGCTCGAAATTGACCGCGGGATCGTGGAAGCCGGTGATCGCCGAGAAGGGGATCGTCAGGATCGCAGGCACCTGGTTGAAGCTCAGCCCGACCGAGAAGCGCTCGCTGTCGACCTTGAGGTCCCAGAAGCGGTGCTGGAGGACGATCGTCATCTCGTCGGGGAAGCGCTCGATCAAGCGCTGGGGGATGTCGACCCCCGCCGCATGGGTCTTGAAGGTGATGTAGAAATGATGGGCGCCGGGCAGCCCCTGGGTCTCGGCGACCGAGCCCAGCACGCGGCCGACCACGGCGCGAAGCGCTTCCTGGACGATCTCGTCATAGGGAATCATGCTGTCGGGTACGGTCGCGGTCATAAAACCGTGCTAGCGGATGAGGCTCACGGGTCAAGATTGCATGAGGGGCCACAGGCGTTATGGGGAGCCCCAAGGAGCAATCGATGCGCACCGCCACGATCAGCCGCAAGACCAGCGAGACTTCGATCGACGTCACCGTCGACCTCGACGGCACCGGCGCGTACGCGATCTCGACCGGAATCGGCTTCTTCGACCATATGCTCGAGCAGCTCAGCCGCCACTCGCTGATCGATCTGAACGTCAGGACCGTGGGCGACCTCCATATCGACCAGCACCACACGGTCGAGGATACCGGGATCGCGATCGGCGAGGCGGTGGCCCAGGCGCTCGGCGACAAGCGCGGCATCCGCCGCTACGCCGACGCGCTGTCGCCGATGGACGAGACGCTGACTCGAGTCGCAGTCGACATTTCGGGGCGGCCCTTCCTCGTCTTCAAGACCGAATTCTCGCAGAAGCGCCTCGGCGAGATGGACACCGAGATGTTCGAGCACTGGTTCCACAGCTTCGCGCAGGCCGCCGGAATCACGCTGCACGTCGAGACTTTGTACGGGTCGAACAACCACCACATCGCCGAGAGCGCGTTCAAGGGATTGGCGCGGGCGCTGCGCGAGGCGGTCGAGATCGACCCGCGCAAGGCCGGGGTGATCCCCAGCACCAAGGGGGTGCTGTGATTGGCTCCCCTCCCGCTTGCGGGAGGGGTTGGGGGAGGGCCTGCCTCACTCCACCCTCTCGATGCTCTCGCTTGGGAACCTCCCCTCCCCTAACCCCTCCCGCAAGCGGGAGGGGGAATTGACCGTCGCCCTCATCGATTATGGCGCGGGCAATCTTCATTCGGTCCACAATGCGCTGAAAGCGGCGGGCGCGCGCGCGATCGCGGTGACCGCCGATCCGGAAGTCGTACTCAGGGCCGATCGCGTGGTCCTCCCGGGCGTTGGCGCATTCGGTGCCTGCGCGGCGGGGCTCAGGGCTATCCCCGGCATGGTCGAGGCACTCGACCGGCGCGTCCGGCAGGAAGGCATGCCCTTTCTCGGCGTCTGCGTCGGAATGCAGCTGATGGCGGATGCCGGCGAAGAGATGGGCATGCATCCCGGGCTCGGCTGGATCCGGGGCACGGTGCGGCAGATCGTGCCGTCGGCGGGTGTGCGGGTGCCGCATATGGGCTGGAACGATGTCGTCCCCGCCTTGCCCCACAAGCTGATCGAGCCGGGCGAGGCCTATTTCCTCCACAGCTTCGCGTTCGAAGGCGAGGACGTGCTGGCGACCACCGAGCATGGCGGCACCCTCACCGCCGCGATCGGGCGCGGCAACATGGCCGGCGTCCAGTTCCACCCCGAAAAGAGCCAGCGCTACGGCATCGCGCTGATGGAAAGGTTCCTGCAATGGCGTCCCTGATCGTCTTCCCCGCGATCGACTTGAAGGGCGGGCAGGTCGTCCGCCTTGCCGAGGGCGATATGGACCGCGCGACCGTCTATGGCGACGATCCGGCGGCGCAGGCGGCGGCGTTCGCGGCGGCGGGGGCGAGCCACCTGCATGTCGTCGATCTCGACGGCGCGTTCGCCGGCGAATCGGTCAACGGCGCGGCGGTGGCGTCGATCCTCGAGGCGTTTCCCGGCAAGCTCCAGCTCGGCGGCGGCATCCGCACGCGCGAGGGCGTAGACCATTGGCTCGATCTCGGCGTGGCGCGGGTGGTGATCGGCACCGCGGCGCTCGAGGACCCGGACCTGGTCCGCGCCGCGGCGCGCGACAATCCCGGCGCGATCGTGGTCGCGGTCGACGCGCGCGGGGGAATGGTGGCGACGCGCGGCTGGGCCGATGTCTCGGACGTGCCCGTGGTCGATCTCGCGCGGCGGTTCGAGGATGCCGGGGTGGCGGCGCTGCTGTTCACCGATGTCGGACGCGACGGAATGCTTAAAGGCTGCAATGTCGAGGCGACCGTCGCGCTGGCGCGCGCGGTGTCGATCCCGGTGATCGCCAGCGGCGGCGTGACCGACCTCCGCGACATCGTCGCGCTGCGCGGGCATGTCGACGACGGCATCGAAGGCGTGATCACCGGGCGCGCGCTGTACGACGGGCGGCTGAGCCTGGGCGAGGCGATCGAGACGGCGCGATGACCGTCCGCGCGCGCGTCATTCCCTGCCTCGACGTCGCGGGCGGACGCGTGGTCAAGGGCGTCAATTTCGTCGACCTGGTCGATGCCGGCGATCCGGTCGAGCAGGCGCGCGCCTATGACGCGGCGGGGGCGGACGAGCTGTGCTTCCTCGACATCGGCGCGAGCCACGAGGCGCGCGGGACGATGGTCGATGTCGTGCGGCGCACCGCCGAGGTCTGCTTCATGCCGCTGACCGTAGGCGGCGGCGTGCGCACCGTCGAGGACGCGCGGGCGCTGCTGCTGGCCGGCGCGGACAAGGTCGCGGTCAATTCGGCGGCGGTGTCGCGCCCCGAAGTC
The DNA here is from genome assembly GCA_040388355.1 of Pseudomonadota bacterium. Classification (GTDB taxonomy): domain Bacteria; phylum Pseudomonadota; class Alphaproteobacteria; order Sphingomonadales; family Sphingomonadaceae; genus Sphingomonas. Next base: position 85,461 of record JAZKCD010000022.1, read on the forward strand.
GTCGCCGAGATCGCCGAGCGGATGGGCAGCCAGTGCGTCGTCGCTTCGATCGATGCGCGGCGGACCGCCGCGGGCTGGGAAGTCTTCACCCATGGCGGGCGGCGCGCCACGGGCATCGACGCCATCGCGCACGCGCTGCGGCTGGCCGCGCTCGGCGCGGGCGAGCTGCTCGTCACCTCGATGGACCGCGACGGCACCCGCGACGGCTATGATATCGAGTTGATCCGCACGATCGCCGACCAGGTGACGGTGCCGGTGGTGGCGAGCGGCGGCGTGGGCAACCTTCGCCACCTTGTCGAGGGCATTCGCGACGGCCATGCCTCGGCGGTGCTCGCCGCCTCGATCTTCCATTTCGGCGAGGCGAGCATCGCGCAAGCCCACGCCGCGCTCGCCGCCGCGGGAATTCCGGTCCGCGCTTAACGATTTGGCGGCAGATGCGCGGTACAAGGCGCCATGCTTCGCTTCGCCCTCCTGCTGCTGATCGCCACGCCCGCGCTCGCCGAGGAGCCGCCGCACACCGGCGTCGCCGGCAGCCGATCGATGCCCGAGCTTTCGGACCTCGCACTGTTCGCGGTCGCGGCGGCAGGGGTGTGGTTCGTCCGTTCCCGCATGCGCGCGCGGTTCCGCAAGGCGCCCGAGGATTGACAGCGGCGCCGGGCTCAAGCAGCCCGCAGCGATGGACCCGCTTGATCGCCTCGAAGCCACCATCCGCGACCGCCGCACCGGCGATCCGTCCGCATCCTATGTCGCCAAGCTGACCGCCAAGGGCCGCGCCAAGATCGCGCAGAAGCTCGGCGAGGAAGCCGTCGAGACCGTCATCGCCGCGATCGAGGACGACAAGGCCGCGCTGACCGGCGAGGCCGCCGACCTGATGTTTCACCTGCTCGTCCTGCTTGCCGACGCCGGCGTAAGCCTCGACGATGTCCGCGCCGAGCTGGCGCGGCGCGTGGGGGTGTCGGGCCTCGAGGAGAAAGCCAGCCGTGCCGATTGACGCCACCCTGCCCTACGACCCGAACAACATCTTCGCCCGCATCCTGCGCGGCGAGATCCCGTCGAAGAAGGTCTATGAGGACGAACACGCCCTCGCCTTTCACGACATCAACCCGCAGGCGCCGCACCATATCCTGGTGATCCCCAAGGGGCCGTACGTCTCATGGGACGATTTCTCGGCGAACGGGTCCGACGCCGAGATCGCCGGCTTCGTCCGCGCCATCGGCGATGTCGCGCGCGCGGCGGGGCTGGTCGAGCCGGGCTACCGGCTGCTCGCCAATGTCGGGGTGAATTCAGGACAGGAAGTGCCGCACCTCCACGTCCATATCTTCGGCGGCGCGCGCCTCGGGCCGATGCTCGCGCGCTAGCTTTCTGTCGCGGTGCCGGCCCGCTCCTCCACCCGGCCACCCATTCAGAATACGCCGTGGGTGGCCGGGTAGGGGAGCGGGCCGGCACCGCAACCACATAAAGGATTGCACCCACTCGTTTTGGGGCTAGGCTCCCCGCTTTCGCGAACCGATCGCGTCAGAGGGGAGATTTTATGGCGACCGAGCCGACGAGAGGAATTCTCGCACGGATGTCGCTCCGCAAGACCGTGGAGCACATCCAGCACGAGACCAGCACCAGCCAGCTGAAGCGCACCTTGGGTCCGTGGAACCTCGTGTTCCTCGGGGTCGGCTGCATCATCGGCGCGGGCATCTTCGTGCGGACCGGCAGCGCCGCGGCGCTCCATGCCGGCCCCGCGGTTCTCCTCTCCTTCGTCATCGCCGGCGTGATCTGCGCGCTTGCGGGTCTCTGCTACGCCGAGCTTTCCTCGACCCTGCCGGTCTCGGGATCGGCCTATACCTACAGCTATGCCACGGTCGGCGAGTTCGCCGCCTGGGTGATGGGCGCGCTGCTGCTGCTCGAATACGGCCTCGCCGCGTCGGTGGTCGCGGTCGGCTGGGCGGGGTATGTCATCAGCCTGCTGCGGGATGTCGGGATAACGATCCCGCCCGAGCTGACCGGACCGACCGGGCACCAGATCATGGTGGGCGGCGTCGCGCAGGCCGGGACCTATCTGTTCAACCTGCCCGCCTTCCTCGTCTGCCTGGTGCTGTCGCTGCTGCTGGTGGTCGGCGTGTCGGAGAGCGCCAAGTTCAACAACGTCATCGTCGCGATCAAGGTGACGGTGATCGTCGCGTTCATCGTCATCGTCGGCTACACGGTGTTCAGCGACCTGCCCAAATACGCGCACAACTGGGATCCGTTCATCCCCTCGCCCACCGGCGAGCAGGGCGAGTTCGGCTGGTCGGGCGTCATCCGCGCCGCCTCCATCGTGTTCTTCGCCTATATCGGCTTCGAAGCGGTCTCGACCGCGGGCCAGGAAGCCAAGAACCCCAAGAAGGACATGCCGTTCGGCATCATCGGGTCGCTGGTGGTCTGCACCGTGCTCTACATCCTCGTCTCGGTGACGATGACGCTGATCGTCAACTACAAGGACCTGAACGTCCCCGATCCGGTCGCAGTCGCGGTCGATGCGCTGGGGCCGCAATGGGCCTGGTTCGCCAAGACCATCAAGGTCGGCGCGATCATCGGCCTGACTTCGGTGATCCTGGTGCTGATGTACGGCCAGACCCGCATCTTCTACACGATGGCGCGCGACGGCCTGCTGCCGCGCGTCTTCGCGACGGTGCATCCGAAGTACAAGACGCCGTGGATCAACACGCTGGTGGTCGGCGTGCTGGTGGCCGCGGCCGCGGCGTTCTTCGACATCAACACGCTCGGCGACATGACTTCGGTCGGCACGCTCGCAGCGTTTGCGATCGTCTGCCTGTCGGTGGTCTGGCTCCGCCGGACGCATCCCGAGCTGCCGCGCGGGTTCAAGGTGCCGCTCTATCCGATCGTGCCGTTGCTCGGGATCGTCTCGTGCATCTGGCTGATCTTCGGCGTCGAGGCGCGGGTGCTGTGGTTCTTCTTCTACTATGTGATCGCGGCGCTGGTGCTGTATTTCGTCTACGGAATGCACAACAGCCGCCTCGCCAAGGGAGACGACGGCATGCCGGGGCCCGAGATGGGCGAGTATCCGGGGCCGGTGGAAGGGCAGCCGTAAAGGCTGGCCAACGGGCTGGAAACGAAGAGGGCCCGGGGGAAACCCCGGCCCTTTTTGTTTGGCGAAACGCCTAAACCGCAACGCTGCTGGGCGCCCCCGCATACGAATGCTAGCTGATCGCCATGACGCTCGACGGTTTCATTACTTTTCTCGGCCTAGTCGCTGCCGCGCTGGCGATCGTATCCCCGGTCACGCGGCTGCAACTGCGCATGGCGGTCGGGCGGCTCCTCGTCTGGTCTGCGCTGTTCACCGGTGCGGTGCTCTACTTCGAGTTCTTCGAGTTGCTGGCGATCGGTTGCCCCGGCTTCCTCGGTTCGGCCTGTCCAAGCCTCTCTAGGGATGGTCCGCTTACCCCGCAGCAGGCCGCCTTCTTGGTCGTCTTCGTCTGGCTCGTCATCTTGGCGAACGCGTTACTGCGCCCGCGGACAACGCTGCGATCACTCCCGACACTGGAGCGCCTTGTCCGCCGGCTCGCGGAGTCAGGGCGCTACGCGGATCTAGTCGACGTGGTTGAGAATTCAGTCGGCTTCATCGATGATTGCGCCACCGGTCAGCTCCCTTACCAGCTTCGCCGCGCGCGGCTGGCCGGGGTCGCGCGGCCTCGTCCATTTTTCGAGCCCGCTGGCGCCGATGTGGCATCGAGCCAAGCAAATCCGATCGCCGAGTTCTGGGCAGCGCTGCAACGCGATTACGTTGCCCTGCTACCCTCCGATGCCGGACCGCGCGAGGCGGCCGAGGGCGTGCTGCAGATTCTCCTTCGCAGTGGGCCGGTGGTGGATTGGGTTTCCGAGCACCGTCCACGGTTCGGCACACGCCTCCTGACGCTACGCTCCTACAAGGTTGGTGATTTCTCAGAGCGTTTTCTCGGTTGGCTGATCTCGCACCAGAGCAGTGCGCTGTACGATGAGGTCCAAGATAACCAGAACCTTGCGCGTTGCGGATACGTTTTGACTGAACACAACGCGATCCTGCGCACGCTACTCGCTGACGCGACGGTCGCTGAGCGCCTGGAGGCTTATCGCCCCATCGGCGATCATGCGCTCGTTGTGCTGAGCGCGGCAAATGCACCCGCCTATGTTGCAACGCTAAATCTGCCGTTCGATGCTCATTGGGACGAGGGCGGCCGTTGGCGGGACCCGACCTTTGTCGCGATCAGGTTCTTCGACATCATGGTGCAGGCCGCCGCCTGCCAAGGCGTGCGTTGGCACATGTGGCTGTATTATATGAAGGATGTAGTCGAGCGATTAGAAGCGCTTTACGACGATCAGGTCCGCGAAGAAGTGTTCGGCGAGTTCCCGACGCGGGCGGCGCGGCTTATCTACGCGGCGTTTGACGCGCTCTCGGACTGGGTACGCATAGCAATCGAGGTCGATGAGGAATCCCCCCATCGCGCACCGGCTAATGATCGAGTAGACCATGAGAACGACAATATCCCCAAGTCCGCGGCTCTCGCCCTAGGAATTTGTATGAGGACGGTCGTGCTCTCCGATAACATTGGCGATCGGGTCAAGCGCACCCTGTTTAACGTAGCGCTGAGTCCGCTCCGCGAGGCGCGGATGCGCGCCGGACACGAGCGGCTGCGCAAGGTACTCGTCGATTCTATCGTTCAAGGTGGCATCGTGGGCGGCGGTCCTGTCTACCTCGAGAGGTTGCAGATGCTATACGATCGCATTGACCGGCCCTGGCATGACGATCTTGACGACTTCCGCGCGGCGCTGGACGGCAATGGAGGCGACGGCTTGTAGGGACTGCGGATGTTCTCAGGGGATTAAGGCGAACGATCCCGTTCCCCTACAGCCGGCTCTCCGCCAGCGCCTTCAGATCCGCTTCCGGCCGCGCGCCGTAGTGCTGGATGATCTCCGCCGCGCAAGCCGCGCCGAGGCGGAGCGAGGCTTCGATGCCGTAGCCCCTGGCCTGGCCGTGGAGGAAGCCCGCGGCGAACAGGTCGCCCGCGCCGGTGGTGTCGACGACGCGATCGATCGGCTCGGCGCCGACTTCGACGCGGTCGGCGCCCGACAGCGCCATCGCGCCCTTCTCGCTGCGAGTGACGACGAGCAACGGCACCTTGCCGTGGATATGGGCGACCGCGTCCTCGAAGCCCTCATGCTCGCACAGGGCGAGCAGCTCGTTCTCGTTGGCGAACAGGATGTCGATCAGCCCGTCGGCGATCAGCTTGCGGAAATCGCCGCCGTGGCGCGAGATGCAGAACACGTCGGAAAGCGTGAAGGCGACCTTGCGGCCATTGGCGCGGGCAATGTCGATCGCCCGGCGCATCGCCGCGCGCGGCTCCTCAGGGTCCCACAGATAGCCTTCGAGATAGAGGATCGCGCCCGAGGCGATCAGCTCTTCGTCGATCGCGGCGGCGGGGAGGAACTGCGAGGCGCCGAGGAAGGTGTTCATCGTCCGCTGCCCGTCGGGGGTGACGAAGATCAGGCAGCGCGCGGTGGTCGGGTCGCCGGCGCGTACCGCGGTGTCGAAATCGACTCCGGCGGCGCGGATGTCGTGCGCGAAGACGGTGCCGAGCTGGTCATCGGCGACCTGGCCGATGAACGCGCACCGGCCGCCCATCGCCGCGATCCCCGCGACGGTGTTCGCCGCCGATCCGCCCGAGACTTCGCGGCCGGGGCCCATCTTCGCATAGAGCGCATCGGCTTCCTGCGGCGAGAACATCAGCTGCATCGAGCCCTTGGCGACGCCAATCTCCTCGATGAAGCTGTCCTCGGCCTGGGCGAGGATATCGACGATCGCATTGCCGATCGCGACGACGTCATAGCTGGGCTGGCTCACCGAAAAACTCCAATTGGGTTGCGCGCATGCCCTACGGGGAGGCAAAGGGGAGCGCAATGATCCAGGCGCTCTTCCTTTCGATCGGCCAGCTGTTCGACAAGCGCGTGGCGTGGGTCTTCATCAAGTCGCTGTTCGTGACGATCGTGGCGCTGATCGCCGTGTCGGTCGGGATATGGTTCGGGATGCACCGGCTGCTCGAATGGATCGCGGGCAAGCTCGGGGGGCTGAGCTGGGTCGGCGACGCCGCCGACATCTCGACGCTGGTGCTGATCCTGCTCGCGCATTTCCTGCTGTTCCGCGCGGTGGCGATCGCCGTGATCGGGATCTTCGCCGACGAAGTGGTCGAGGCCGTCGAGGCGCGCCACTATCCGGGTGCCCACGCCGCGGCGCGGCAGGTGCCGTTCGGGCGATCGGTGATGATGGGGCTGGGATCGGGCTTCCGCGCGGTGCTGATCAACATACTGTTCTCGCCACTCTATCTGATCCTGCTGCTGACCGGGGTGGGCACGCCGATCGCCTTCTTCGTCGTCAACACCTGGCTGCTCGGGCGCGATCTCGGCGACATGGTCGCGGCGCGCCACATGCCCGCGCGCGAGCTGGCCGGCTGGCGGCGGCGGACCAGCTTCCGCCGGCTGCGGCTGGGGGCGGTGGGGACCGCCTTGTTCCTGATCCCCGGTCTCAACCTGCTCGCGCCGGTGCTGGGCGCGGCGATGGCGGCGCATGCCTTTCATCTGGGGCGGCGGACATGAGGGCGGCATTGCCCCTGATCGCGCTGCTGGCGCTGGCCGGATGCGGCCCGGGCGGGGGCGAAGTCGCGCGGCCTGCACGCGCCGCACCCGCGCCGCCGATCCCGGTTCCCGCCACCGCGCTGGCGGCAGGCGTCGACCGCGTCCAGGGCCAGACCGCCCCGCGGCTGATCGCGCAGTTCGGCCCCCCGCAGATCGACCTGCAGGAAGGCGCGGCGCGCAAGCTGCAATTCACCGGGCCGATCTGCGTGCTCGACGCCTATCTCTACCGCCAGGGCCGCGCCGAGGCGGTGGTGACCCATATCGACACCCGCCAGCGCGACGGCACCCCGATCGACCAGGCGAGCTGCGTGCTGGCGCTGACGAAGCGGTAGGGCCTTCTTTCTCCCCTCCCGCTTGCGGGAGGGGCTGGCGGAGGGGCTTGCAACAAGGGATGTGCCTGCGGACAGGCCCTCCCCTAACCCCTCCCGCAAGCGGGAGGGGGATTTTGCAGCCATTCGCTTCGCACCACCTCGTCCATCTCCACCGGAAGCCGCGCCCCGCGCTCCGCCTCCCACCGCCCCGCATCCAGCCGCCTGAGCGCCCACACCGCAGCCCCCCGCACTTCCGGCGCGGGATCGCCGAGCAGCGCCGCCACCGGCGCGACCAGCGCCGCGCTCGCGCCGTTTCCCGCCGCGATCAGACAGTTCCGCATCATCCGGTCCCGCCCGATGCGCTTGATCGGCGAGCCCGCGAATACCTGGCGGAAACCAGAATCATCGAGCGCGAGCAGGTCGGCCAGCTCGGGCGCGGCCAGCTCGGCGCGCGGGGCGAAGGCCTTGTTGGCCTGCGCGGCGGCGGCGAACTTGTTCCACGGGCAGACCGCGAGGCAATCGTCGCAGCCATAGATGCGGTTGCCCACGCGCTCGCGGAATTCGTACGGGATCGGCCCCTTGTGCTCGATCGTCAGGTACGAGATGCAGCGTCGCGCATCGAGCCGGAAGGGCGCGGGGAAGGCATCGGTCGGGCACGCCGCCTGGCAGGCGTTGCACGAGCCGCAGGTCTCCTCGCCCGCCACGTCCGCCATCAGGTCGAGCGTGGTGTAGATCGCGCCGAGGAACAGCCAGCTGCCATGGCTGCGGCTGACGAGGTTGGTGTGCTTGCCCTGCCAGCCGAGCCCCGCCGCCTCGGCGAGCGGCTTTTCCATCACCGGCGCGGTGTCGACGAACACCTTGATGTCCGCGGGCGCCTGCTCGACCAGCCAGCGGCCGAGCGCCTTCAAATTGCGCTTGATCGTGTCGTGATAGTCGCCGCCCTGCGCATAGACCGAGATTCGGCCCACTTCGCCGACGCCCGCGAGCGCCAGCGGATCGGCGGCGGGGGCATAGCTCATCCCGAGCGCGATCACCGATCGCACCTCGGGCCACAGCCCGGCGGGACTTTCGCGGTGGTGCGCGCGTTCCTCCATCCAGATCATCGATCCGTGCGCGCCGTCGGCGAGCCATTCGCGCAGCCGCTCGCCCGCCCTGGGCGCGGCATCGGCGCGCGCAATTCCGCACGCGGCAAAGCCCAATTCACCGGCTTTGGCCTTTATTAGGGCTTCGAGTGACTTGTGTTGCTGCACCACCACCCGCTACCACGATGAAAGCAAGGAAGGGACTGGGTTTGAGCAGCGCATTGGCCGTCAGCGCCACCGGTCTCGTCAAGCGCTTCGGCGATCGCCGGGTGGTCGACGGCGTCGACATCGCGGTCCCCAAGGGATCGATCTACGGCGTGCTCGGCCCCAACGGCGCGGGCAAGACCACGACATTGCGCATGCTGCTCGGCATCATCGAGCCCGACCAGGGCGAGCGGATGCTGCTCGGGCGCACTCGCCCGCGCGAGGCGAGCGACCAGGTCGGCTATCTGCCCGAGGAGCGCGGGCTCTATCCGAGCATGAAGTGCCGCGAGGCGATCGCCTTCATGGGCGCGCTGCGCGGGCTGCCCTGGAAAACCGGACGCGAGCGCGCGGGCGAACTGCTCGAGGCCGCCGGGCTCGGCCACGCCGCCGACGACCGCATCCGCAAGCTTTCCAAGGGCATGGCACAGCTCGTCCAGTTGCTCGGGTCGGTGGTGCACGAGCCCGATCTGCTGGTGCTCGACGAGCCCTTTTCCGGGCTCGACCCGGTCAACCAGGAGAAGCTCGAGGCGCTGATCCTGGCGCAGCGCGACCGCGGCGCGACGATCCTGTTCTCGACGCACGTCATGGCGCATGCCGAGCGGCTGTGCGACCGCCTCTCGATCATCGCCGGGGGCAAGGTGCGCTTCGAGGGCACTGTCGACGATGCCCGCGCGATGCTGCCGCTCAAGGCGCACTACACCCCGCATCATAATGCCGACGGCCTCCGGCAATTGCTCCCTGCCGATGCCGAGCGCGACAATGGCAGCTGGCGCTTCGTCGTGCCCAAGGACGGGATCGAGGCGCTGCTCGTCAAGCTGATCGACGCGGGCTACGGCATTTCCGGCCTGTCGATCGAGCGGCCGGGGCTGCACGACGCGTTCGTCCGCATCGTCGGCGAGCAGGCGCTCGAGGAAACGCAGACATGAGCAATTCGGGCATGGGCAATTTCAGCCGCGCCGCGCGCCAGGCGCTGACCATCGCCCGCCGCGATTTCGTCGCGACGGTGTTCGCGCCGACCTTCCTCCTGTTCCTGCTCACCCCGGTGTTCATGATCGGCTTCGCCCTGGTCGGCGGGCTGAGCGCCTCGACCGCAACCGGCACCGGCGAGGACAAGGTGCGGATCGTGGTGATCGCGCCCGCCGATCGCGCGGCGATGCTGGTCGCGGTAGACAGGCAGCTCCGGCAGCTGTTCCGCAGTCCGGCCGACCCGCCGAAGTTGCGCATCGACGCGCCGAGCGCGAATCTGGAAAAACAGGCTCGGGCGCTGTTCGACACCGACAGGAACGAGGTTTCGGCAGTACTCTACGGCACCCTCGAGCAGCCGCACATCCTGCGCACCGCGCGCGCGCGCGCCGACGGCAACTTCCTCGCCCAGCTCGCTGAGCAGACGCTGCGCGCCGAAAAGGCCGGTGGCCAGGCGCAATTGAGCCAGGGCGAAATCAAGGTCGTCACGCGGGGAAAGGTTTCATCGAGCGGCAAGGGCCAGGTCGCCTATTTCGCCGCGCTCGGCATCTTCTTCCTGACGCTGATGCTGTCGGGCCAGGCCGTCGGCGCGATGGCCGAGGAGCGCTCGAACAAGGTCATCGAAGTTCTCGCCGCCGCGGTGCCGCTCGAGAGCGTGTTCTTCGGCAAGCTGATCGGCGCGTTCGGATCGGCGGTGCTGTTCATCGGCTTCTGGGGAGCGATGCTCGCCGCGCTGCCGCGCTTCCTGCCGGTGGGCTTCGCCGCCGCCTTTGCCGAGCTCGGCGCGGCGATCGGGCCGCTCTTCCCGCTGCTGTTCATCGGCTATTTCACCATGGCGTACATGCTGCTGAGCGCGGTGTTCCTCGGCGTCGGCGCGCTGGCCTCGTCGCAGCGCGAGATCCAGATGCTGTCGCTGCCGATCACGGTGTTCCAGGTAGGGGTGCTCGGCTTCGCCACCTATGGCGCGACTCACCCCGACAGCTGGATCGCGCTCGCCTCGCAGATCTTCCCGTTCAGCTCGCCCCACGCGATGGCCGCGCGCGCCGCCAATTCGCCCGAGCTGTGGCCGCATCTGCTGGCCTTGGTGTGGCAGCTGTTCTGGGTCGCTATCACCGTGACGATCGCCGCCCGGCTGTTCCGCCGCGGGGTGCTCAAGTCGGGCAGCCCCAAGCCGCGGCGCAAGAAGGCGGCGGCGACGAAAGAACCCCTGACAGGGTGAGGCATTATTGAAAAAGTCGGAACTTCGGCATATATCCGGCCTGCAAACCTCACGAGTGTCACCACTCCTTGAGAAACGAGCCCCCGCTGTAGCAGCAGCGGGGGCTTTCGTTTGGGGGACGCGTAGCAGCGCGCCCCCCGCCCGATGCACCTACTTGTGGCGAGCCATCTCGACCACCTTGAGTATCAAGGTGGCAAAGGCGAACAGGACCACAAGGAAGATGCACACGTCTGCAAACTTCACGTGTTGTACTCCATGATCAGGCGGCGGAATTGCCGCCGCCCTGGAACATAACGGGTCCGCGCATTTCGTCTACGGCACGCTGTTGTAACGCCCCGCCTTACAACTAGCCGCAACGCTATTGACATTCATGTCAGTTATCGCTCTTCTAGCCTGAAGGGAGAGTTTGAATGGCGACGCTTGCGACCGGACCGCAGACCGACGGAATCGTCGATCCGCTCGATATGAGCCGCGCCGAGCTCTACCGCGACGACACCTGGCACGCGCCCTTCGCCCAGCTGCGCGCCGAAGCGCCGGTCTACTACACCGAGCATAGCGCGTTCGGCCCGTTCTGGTCGGTCTCGACCTACAAGCCGATCGTCCATATCGAATCGCTCCCCGAAATCTTCTCGTCCGAAGCAGGCGGCATCACCATCGCCGACATGCAGGAAGGCGACATCAAGATGCCGATGTTCATCGCGATGGATCGGCCCAAGCATACCGGCCAGCGCCGCACCATCGCCCCCGCCTTCACGCCCAGCGAGATGGTGCGGATGAACGAGAATATCCGGTTCCGCACCACCGAGATCCTCGACGCGCTGCCGGTCGGCAAGGAGTTCGACTGGGTCGACACGGTCTCGATCGAGCTGACCACGCAGATGCTGGCGATCCTGTTCGATTTCCCGTGGGAGGATCGCCGGCTGCTCACCACCTGGTCCGACTGGGCCGGCGACATCGAGATCGCGCGCGATCCGGTGCGCAAGGAGGAACGCCGCAAGATCCTGTTCGAATGCGCCGGCTATTTCAGCCAGCTGTGGCGCGGCAAGGTCGGCAAGGAGCCGACTCCCGATCTCATCTCGATGATGCTCCATTCGGAGGCGATGGCCGAGATGGACGACATGGAGTTCCTCGGCAACCTCATCCTGCTGATCGTCGGCGGCAACGACACCACGCGCAACTCGATGAGCGCCTATGCCTGGGGCCTCGAGCAATTCCCCGAGGAGCGCGCCAAGCTCGAGGCCGATCCCTCGCTGATCCAGAACGCCACGCAGGAGATCATCCGCTGGCAGACCCCGCTCGCGCATATGCGGCGCACCGCGACGCAGGACACCGAAGTCGAGGGCCAGAAGATCCGCGAAGGCGACAAGCTCGCGCTCTGGTATCTCTCGGCTAACCGCGACGAGAGCGTGTTCCCCGATGCGGGCAAGATCATCGTCGGGCGCGAGAATGCGCGGCGGCACCTGGCGTTCGGCCACGGCATCCATCGCTGCGTCGGCGCCCGGCTCGCCGAGCTGCAGATCGGCATCCTCATGGAGGAAATGGCCAAGCGCCGCCTGCGCGTGAACGTCCTCGCCGAGCCCGAGCGCGTCGCGGCGTGCTTCGTCCATGGCTACAAGCAGATGCGAGTCGAGCTCAGCCGGTACTGAGCGCCGCTTCACATTCGCCGGATCGCCCCCATATCCGCCGCATGACCCAGGATCGCCGCACCTTCCTCACCGTCGCCGGGCTCGGCGCGCTGACCGCTGCGTGCGGCGGCAGCCCCGCCGAGGCCGCGCAGAAATTCGAATTCACCCTGACCGACGCCGAGTGGAAGAAGCGGCTGAGCCCGGCGGCGTACGACACGCTGCGCCACGGCGCGACCGAGTATCCGGGGACCAGCCCGCTCAACAAGGAGCACCGCGCCGGCACCTTCGCGTGCGCCGGCTGCGCGCTGCCGCTGTTTTCGTCGACGACCAAGTTCGACAGCGGCACCGGCTGGCCGAGCTTCTGGGCGCCGCTAGGCAATGCCGTGATCACCAAGACCGATTCGACGCTCGGAATGAGCCGCACCGAAGTGCTGTGCCGCCGCTGCGGCGGGCATCTCGGCCACGTCTTCGACGACGGGCCGAAGCCGACCGGCAAGCGCTATTGCATGAACGGCGTGGCGATGACGTTCAAGCCGAAGGGGTGAGGCGGAGCAATCTCGCTTGCGGGAAATAGCTTTTCCCCGGCGAAGGCCGGGGCCCAGTTGCGAGCTGATTCAGAAGGCGGGATGCCGCCGCGTATCCGTCGATACTGGGCCCCGGCCTTCGCCGGGGAAACAGTCGGCCTAATTCATACGCAATGGGATCAGCTCAGGTCGAGCACCATCCGCGCAACCGGCTTGGCGCGGCCGAAGCTGGCGATCAGCTGGGGCTTGGACCAGTCGAGCTGCGGCTGCTCGAACTCAGGCTGGGCGTCGAACGCCGGGGCGTCGCCCGGATAGATGAAGCCGTTGACCGGATAGGACGACGTACCGAGCCCGCCATTGGGGGCGAACCAGACCTTGACCTGGCTCCAGTCGCCTGCCGCGGAGACGTCGATGGCGCGGACGTTGCGCTCGATCCCGCCGCGGCGCGACCAGTTGGCATGGGTGAGCAGGACCTCGCGGTCGCTGACGATCGCCGAGACAGTGGCGACATGGCCGAGCGGCATCTTCGCGGTGCGCTGGAACGACATGACGGCGCCGATGGTGGGGGTGTTGCCGCGCTCGTAGCGGCCTTCGGCCTGGCCCCACCACGTCCAGGCATTGCCGTGGATCGCGACGCCCGAGATCTGGCGGGCATAGGGCACGCACTGCCAGAAAGTCCCCTTCTTGGCCTGCGCGGGCATGGCTGTCGCCAGGCAACACGCCACCACCAGCGCAAAACGCGCCGCGAGAACACGGAACTGCATTGAAACCCCCGCCGAAACCTGATCGGTGATCCTGACTAACCAGACGAAGTTTAACGGGGCTACCCCTCGACCGGGCTTATGGGACGAACCGTGGCCTCAAGGCGATGGACCGGAATGTCGAGTCGGGAACCATCGGTGAGCTGGTGCGTGGCGCCGACGAACCGTTTCGGGCCCGTCCGGCGCACCGCGGCACGGCGCGAATCCCCCGGATCGTTCCGCTCCGGGTTCGCCCCTAGATGACAGCTTTGTTGCCCAAGAGCATCACTTGGCGATGTTTTCCGGCACCGGGACTCGGTTCGTCGCAAGCTATGTTGCAACGCAATACCGGCTGGTGTCCAAAGGTGAACAGGGGACGACGGCTGATTAAGCGCTGCGTTAACCATTGCAGCGCATGATCCGCTTCGGAAGGTCGAGTGGGTGGGAGCAGTGCAATGGCATCACGGATGAAGCCGGCAGAAGGCGCGATGACGCTGGCCGAAATGAAGGAATTCGCGGGGTTCAGCGCGGCGACGCAGCGCTATGTGCGCCGCTCGCTCGACATCGGGCTCGAGCGCGAGGACGCGATGTCGCGTTGGTCGCGCGACGTTGTCGAGGCCGCCAGCATCCGCGCCCAGGCCCGCATGTACGATCGCCTTGAGGAAATCCGCGCGCTGATCCCCGACGATAGCGGCCTCGACGCGGTCGAGCCGTTCATGGCGCCGCTCGTCACGGTCTCGGCGTTCGATCTCGGCCAGGGGCGGCTCACCAATTTCTCGGCGTACCGCTTCCTCTACGAGCGGCTGGTCGGCGCCGAGGTGCGGCCTTGGCTCCCCTCGGCCTTCTGCTCGGCCGCGGCGCTGCCGACGCTCCACCCCGATCTGCGCCGCAAGTTGCTCCAGTCGATCAGCGAAGCCGCGGCGACCGCGTCGGGCTGGTCGAACCGCCAGCCGGCCTTCTTCCCGCAATGGGTCGAGAAGGTCGACAACGCCGCGCTCAACTAAACCCTTTCGTCACGCAACACGGCTCCGCGGCTCCCACCGCGGGGCCGTTTTCGTGTCTGCGGCCCCCGCCCCTCGCCAAATACCCCATTGTTCCCCTGCGAAAGCAGGGGTCCAGGGTCACAAGGGTTGAACTGCTTGGCTCTGGGCTCCTGCTTTCGCAGGAGAACAAGGAGGCGGCCTCATTCTGAACCAGTGCCGACCCGACGCAGAACCCATTGCTCGAACCTGTCACTATATGGTACACCGGTCCAAATAATGGAGAGGTAGCGTGATGAGGCTCTGGTCGTTCCTGTGCGCGGCGCTCGCGCTGGCCCTCGCGCTTCCTGCCGCCGCGCAGCCCCGGCAAACCGATTCCTTCGACAGCGGCTGGCGCTTCGCCAAGGGCGACATCGCCGGTGCCGAGACCGCCGCGTTCGACGATGCCGGCTGGACCGGCGTCGACCTGCCGCACGACTGGGCGATCGCGGGCCCGTTCGACGAGCATGCCGCCGCCACCGGATCAGGTGCCTTCTTGCCCACCGGTATTGCCTGGTACCGCAAGCGCTTCACCCTTCCGGAAAGCACTCGCGGCAAGCGCATCTTCATCGAGTTCGACGGGGTGATGGAGCGCTCGGGCGTGTGGGTGAACGGCTTCCATGTCGGCCACCGCCCCAACGGCTATGCCGGGTTCCGCTACGAGATCACCGGCCAGGTCAGGCCCGGCGCGGCCAATGTCATGGCGGTGCGCGCCGACACCGCGATGCAGCCCGCCTCGCGCTGGTATGCCGGCGGCGGCATCTACCGGCATGTCCGGCTGATCGTCACCGGCGACGTCCATGTCGACACCGACGGCACTTATGTGACCACGCCGGAGATCGGGACGGAGGGCGCGAAGGTGGCGGTGCGCAGCAGCGTGATCAACCAGTCGGGGGCGGACACAAACGTCCATCTCGAGATCGATCTGCTCGGCCCCGACGGCAAGAAGCTGGCCGGCAGCAAGGGCGAGAGCATCGCCCTGCCCGCAGGCCGCACGCTCGACCTTTCGGCCGCAGCCTCCCTCGCCAACCCGCGCCGCTGGGACATCGCCGATCCCGCGCTCCACACCGCAATCGTCCGCGTCGTTGCCGACACCGGCGCGGTGCTCGACGAGGATCGCGTCCGCTTCGGGGTGCGCGAGGCGCGGTTCGCGGCGGCAAGCGGCTTCTGGCTCAACGGCCGCAACGTGAAGCTCAAGGGCGTCGCGATCCACGCCGATGGCGGCCCCTTCGGCATGGCCGTGCCCCTGAGCTTCTACGAGCGCCGCCTGCGCGGCCTGATGGCGCTCGGCGTCAACGCGATCCGCACCGCGCACCATCCCTTCTCGCCCGAGTTCCTCGATCTGTGCGACCGGCTCGGGCTGGTCGTGATGGACGAGGCGTTCGACATGTGGACCGTCGCCAAGAACCCCAGGGACTATCACCTGTTCTTCACCGACTGGTCGACGATCGACGCGCGCGCCTTTGCCCGGCGCGACCGCAATCATCCGTCGGTGGTGATCTGGTCGATCGGCAACGAGATCCACGACACTGCCTATCCGGTGGTCGCCAAGTCGATCCTCCAGCGGCTCCAGGACATCTTCCACAAGGAGGATCCCAGCCGCCCGGTGACGATGGCGCTGTTCCGCCCCAACACCACCGGCGACTATGCCAACGGGCTTGCCGACATGCTCGACGTGGTCGGTCAGAACTACCGCGAGAACGAGCTTGCCAAGGCGCATGCCGACAAGCCCGGCCGCAGGATCGTCGGCACCGAGAACAGCAAGAATCGCGGCAGCTGGGTGATCGTCCGCGACGATCCCGCCTATGCCGGCATGTTCCTGTGGACCGGCGCCGACTATCTCGGCGAGGCCGACCGCGCGGGCTGGCCGGCGATCAGCAACCCGTCGGGGCTGGTCGACCGCATCGACGGGGTCAAGCCGATCGGCTGGGAGCGCGCGAGCTGGTGGTCGGAGAAGCCGGTGGTCAAGCTGGCCCGGCGGGTGACCGAAGTGATCGACACGTCGGAGCTGCCGACGATGGTCGGCGTGGCGATGCCCCAGCCGCGTGGGCCCGGCCTGCTCGCCGACTGGACGCCCGCGGACCTCTCCCCGCACCCCGAGAAGGTCGAGGTGATGAGCAACGCGCCCGAGGTCGAGCTGCTGGTGGGCGGCAAGTCGCTCGGCCGCAAGCCGCGCAACAGGGACGACAGCGCGCGGGTGTGGGAAGTGAGCTTCGCGCCGGGCGAAATCCGCGCAATCGGCTATGACGGCACCCGCAAGCTCGGCGAGGACGTGCTGCGCACCGCCGGCGCCCCCGCCGCGATCCGGCTGGTTGCCGAGAGCCCGAGCGTCGGGCGTGGCTTCGATGCGGTGGGTTATGTCCGAGTCGAGATCATCGACGCGAAGGGCGTACTGGTCCCCGGCGCAGCGGTGCCGGTCAGCGTGACGGTCAGCGGCGGCACGCTGGCGGTTTTCGACAATGGCAGCATCACCGATCACACGATGTTCACTGAGCCGACCCGCACGACCGCGGGCGGCAAGGCGCTGATCGCGGTGCGCGCGGACGCCGGGCCGGTGCGGGTGACTGCGACGGCGCCCGGACTCAAGCAGGGGACGGCGTCGTTCCGGGTCGAGTGAGCATCAGCGGCAGCCCCGCCAGCCGAACTCGCCGAACGGCGCTTCGTCGAGATGGAGGTGGTCCTTGTGCGCTTCGTTATAGTCGGGCGACAGCGTGATCGAGAACAGCCGGCACGCCCCGTCGCGGACCTCGCGCAGGAAGGCGGCGCGGGCGGGATCGCCGTTCCAGTCGCGCTTGACCGTGATCCGGGTCGCATCGGCCAGCCGGAAGGCGGAGATGTCGACCGCATCGGCGGTCGAATGCTGGCTCCACCCCTCGCCGCCGTTGCCGACGATGTGGCGGCAGCTGTAGCTGCCGAGATGCTCGATCGCGCTGACGCGCTTGCCGAAATGCCTGATCGCCGCGGGCTGGACGACTTCCCATTCCCACACCGACAGCGCTGCCGCCGCCGGGCAGGCGATCTTGAGGTCGGCGGGCAGGAAGTCGATTCGCCGCGGGCCGCCGCGAGCGAAGCGCACGCCGTCGGCATAGCCGCAATGCGCGCCGTCGACGAGCTCGGGCAGGACCTCGTAGCGCACCCCGGCGCGGTCGAGCAGCGCACGGCACTGCGTGAAGTCGCGGCCAAGCCCCGCCATCTTGCGGCCGGTGAACAGCCCGATCGGCTCGGCGAGGTCGAGCTTGGTCCAGGGCAGGTCCTGCGGCCGGTTGCGCAGCGTCGCGTACAGCGTGAAGGCAAGGGCGAGCAGCGCCACGAGCGCGATCCCCGCCCAGATGCCCCGCCGCGTCCACTTCATCCGCGCATCGCCTCGCCCAAAGGCTGCGAAGTCACCGGATAGCCGAGATCGTCGGGGATGCAGAGGTGCCGCCCGTCGTCGCGTTCTTCGATCCACGGGGTGATCGTGCGGACCGGATGCGCGACTGCGTCGGCAACCGCTTCCTGCCACGAGGCGAAGCGCGCCAGCCGTTCGAGGTTGCGCCGGGTCGGGAAGATGATGTGCACACGCCCGGCCTCGGCCTCGTCGAGCACGCCCTGCGCGCTCATCCAGAACAGCCGGACATTCTCGTTGCCGTCGACCACCGGCTCGCAATCCTCCGGCGCGCGGGCGAGGTAGAAATACGTGTCGAAGATGCGGTGCGGCACCATGTTGGGCAGCCAGCGCGCGAAGGGCATCAGTTCCTCGGGGTGCAATTCGCCGCCGAGCGCCGCGACCAGCGCGCCCATCGGCTCGCCGGCATAGAGCGCGCGGCGCAGTTCGGGGATGGCGTCCGCCGCGACCTCGAGCCCGACCGCGACGCCTGCCTCCTCCAGCGTCTCGCGGATCGCGGCGATGCGCGCGGCATTGTCCTCCGGATCGCCCGGGATCGCCGCGGCGAGGACATGATCGCCCGGATCGACGCGGCCGCCGGGAAACACCAGCGCCCCGCCCGCAAAGCGCATCGCCGCGGCGCGCTCGACCATCAGCAGCTCGGGCGGCCCGCCTGCGCCCTCGCGCATCACGATCACGGTTGCGGCGGGAATCGCTTCACTGGTTTCGGCCATGCCCCGGTCTAGGCGGGTTCGAGCATGCGCTCCAATGGCTTTCGAACCAGCAGGATCAGCAGCGCGCCGGCAAAGGCGATTCCCGCGTCGATCGTCCAGAAGGCGGCGTTGCCCATCCGGTCGTAGAAGCTTCCGACCCAGCCCATCGTCACCGACCCGACGAACAGCGACAGGAAGCACGCCCCCATCAGCGTCGAATTGACCTTGGCCGGCGCGGCGTGGGACACCACCCCGAGCAGGATCGGCCAGAACCACATGAAGCCGATCCCCATCCCGACATAGCCCGCCAGCGCCCACAGCACCGACACGCGTCCGTCCGCTCCGGCGAGCAGGCACCCCGCAGTCAGCAGCAGCGCCGAGGCGCCGGTGATCGCCGCGCCGATGCCGATCTTGGCGATGCTGCGGGGCTCGTTCCCGCGCCGCGCCTGCCACGCCCACAGCGCGATCAGCGGCGCCGCCACGGCGATGCTCGCAAAACTGTCCACGGCGTTGAACCAGGCGGCCGGGACCGCGCCGAAGGGCGAGAGCAAGTCGACGTGCTGGTCGATCCAGACGATGCCGATATTCCAGATCATCGGATAGGCGATGTTCGCCGGGATGGTGAGCGCGATCAGCGCGAGCAGCGCCCAGCTCCGCCGCCTTTCCTCGGCCGTCAGCGGCGGCAGCGCCGGACGGTCGGCGCGCTTCGGCCCGGCTTCAGGCAAGTGGCGCTGCCCGGCCAGATAGATCACCAGCGCAAGCAGCATCAGCCCGGCGGCGAGCGCGAACCCGGCATGGAATCCATAGACTGCGGCGACGCCGCCCGTCGCGAGCGGGCCGATCACCGCGCCGATGTTGATCCCCGTCGCGAAGAGGGTGAAGCCGCGGGCCCGCAGCGACTCGGCCTCGGGCGGATAGAGCGTTCCGACCTGCGCCGAGATGTTGCCCTTGAGGCACCCCGAGCCGAGGATCAGCATCGCCAGCGCGATCAGGAAGCTGGCGTCGAACGACATGGCGAGGTGCCCCCCGCTCATCAGCAGCGCGCCGACGATCACCGTGCGCCTCGCGCCGAGCCAGCGGTCGGCGATCAGCCCGCCGAGGATCGGCGTGAAATAGACCAGCCCGCCATACCAGCCATAGATCAGCGACCCGAACGCCGGGTCCGAGATCGGCCCGCCGAGCTCGAACAGCGCGCGGAGCTGGGCGAGGCCGAGGACGTGCGGGGCATGGCCGGGCAGGAGCAGCTGCTTGGCCAGGTACAGCGCGAGCAAAGCGGTCATGCCATAGTAGGAGAAACGCTCCCACAATTCGGTGAAGGCGAGATAGGCGAGGCCCTTGGGATGGCCGCGCAGCCAGCGGATCACCAGCCCGACAGCTTCAGCCGCACCCGCGCGAGCATGTCGCTCGAAGTGATGAACAGCGATCTGCCGTCCTCGCCGAACGCGCAGTTCGCCGCGGCCTTGCCGGTCGCGATCAGCCCGAGCTTCCTGCCCTCGGGCGAGAGCACGTAGATACCGCCCGGCCCGCTCGCGAACAGATGCCCGCTCTTCGCGACCTTGAGCCCGTCGGGCAGCCCAGGCAGCTTCGCCGCCAGCTCGGCGCTGAAATCGCAGAAGATCTTCGGCTCGTCGCTCGCGCCGCCGTCGATATCGAGCGGATAGGCGAGGATGTGCGGACGCTTGTCGTCGGACATCGCGACATAGAGGATCTGCTGGTCGGGCGAGACGCCGACGCCGTTGGGGCGGCTGAGGTCGTTGGCGATCAGATTGACTTCGCCCCTGGGATCGAGCCGGAACACGCCGTTGAACGCCAGCTCCTTGAGCGGCGAAGTGTCGCCCTCGGCCAGCCCATAGGGCGGATCGGTGAAGTAGATCGTGCCGTTGCGGTGGAGCGCGACGTCGTTGCAGCTGTTGAAGCGCTTGCCGTCGTAGCGGCCGGCGAGGATCGTCCTCGCCTTGGTCTTGAGGTCGACCGCGGCGATGCAGCGAGTGCCGCTGTCGGCGATGATCAGCCGGCCCTGCGCGTCGACTGCCATGCCGTTGCCGCCGGCCTCGCGGATGCCCGCCGGGATCGGCCCGGCCAGCCCCGAGGGATCGAGGAACTTGGTCGCGCCCTGCCCCTCCTGCCACTTCCAGCAGATATTCGACGGCACGTCCGAGAACAGCAGATAGCCGCCGTCCTTCACCCACACCGGCCCCTCGGCCCATTTATAGCCCGTCGCGAGCACTTCGACCGGCGCGTTCACATCGATCACCGCGTCGAGCGCGGCATCGAACTTCTTCACCCCGCCCACCGTCCCGGCACGCGCCAGCCCCGCGGTCAGCGGCAGCGCCGCGACTCCCGCAAGCACCGCCCGGCGCGAAACCTCGAAATCGATCATGCTCATCCTCCCGTCACGCAAAGGGCCATAGCAGCAGCGCCATCCCGAACATCACCGCGCCCGCGATCGTCGCACAGATCGTCCAGCTGCGCAGCGTCTGCGCCTCGGTCAGCCCGAGATACTGCTTCACCAGCCAGAAGCCGGTATCGTTGACATGGCTCGCGATCGAGGCCCCCGCACCGATCGCCACCGTCACCAGCGCGACTCGGCCGGGCGACAGCGTCGCGGCGGCGACCATCGGCGCGGCGAGCCCGGCGGCGGTGACCATCGCCACCGTCGCCGACCCTTGCGCGATCCGCACGAACGCCGCGAGCAGGAAGGCGAAGAGCAGGACGGGCACCTGCGCCGCGGTCATCACCGCGGTGATCTGCACGCCGGCGCCGCTCTCGATCAGCACTTCCTTGTACGCCGCCCCCGCGCCGATGATCAGCACCATGACGCCGGCGGGCTCGAGCGCGCGAGTCATGATGCTCGAGATCGTCGCGAGCGGCGCGCCCTTCACCGCGCGCAGCCAGACCAGCACGAGCAGGCAGGCGAGGATCAGCGACGTGAACGGGTGCCCGACGAACAGCAGGAAGGCCTTGGCCGGCCCCGCCGCCATCGTCTGCCCCGCCACCGTCCCCGCGATGATCAGCGCGAGCGGCACCAGCATCGCGAACAGCGCGAACCAGAAGCCGATCGGGTTGGTCTGGGGGGCGCCCTCGTCGAGCATCGGCGGCGGGCTGGTGTCGCCCCAGCCGGGCGCGGCGTGGAAGAAGCGCGCATAGAGCGGCCCGGCGATGATTGCGGCGGGGATGCCGCAGACCAGGCCATAGATCGCCATCAGCCCGTAATCGGTGTGGAGCAATTCGGCCGCCGCGACCGGTCCCGGATGCGGCGGCAGCAGCGCGTGCATCGCCATCAGCCCGGCGAGCAGCGGAATCGCGAACCAGGTCACGCGCCGCTCGGCGCGCACCGCCAGCGTCGCGACCAAAGGCGCGAGGATGATGAAGGCGACGTCGAAGAAAAGCGGAATCCCGACGATGATCCCGACCACCAGCAGCGCCCAGGGGATGCGTTTCTCGCCGAACGCCGCGAGCAATTTATGCGCGATCGCCGTCACCCCGCCGCTCGCCTCGAGCATGCCCCCGAGCAGCGCGCCGAGCCCGATCACCACCGCGACATAGCCGAGCGCGTCGCCGGTCCCCTTCTTGACCGCCGCGATCACCGTCTGCGGATCGCCGCCGAACGCGAGCCCGGTCGCCAGCGCCACCAGCAGCAGCGCGAGGAAGGGCTGCATCTTGAGCTTGAGGACCATCACGATCACCGCGGCGATGCTCGCGGCGACGATCAGCAGCGTATGCCAGGGTTCGGCCATCACAGCATGTCGATCCTTGTCTCGATCGCGGCGGCGGGCCGCTTGCTCTCGCCGGCCGCGCTGATGGTAAAGCCCGAAAAGGCATGGAGGTCGTCAGATGAGCTTCCCGCCATCAGCTCGATCCGGCCGGGCTCGATCATCCATTTGCCCGCCTTCCAGATCGCGAACTGATCGGGGGTGAGGGTGAAGACGAGCCGCCGGCTCTCGCCGGGCTTGAGCGTCACCCGGATGAAGCCGCGCAGCTCCTTGACCGGGCGCTCGACCGACGCGACCGGGTCGCGCGAATAGAGCTGGGCGACTTCGTCGCCGGTCACCGGGCCGTTGTTGGTGACCGACAGCGTGACGCGAATCGACTCGCCGGGCGCGACCGAGGCCTTGGCGATGCCCAGCCGGCTATAGACGAAGCTGGTGTAGGAAAGCCCGTGTCCGAAGGGGAAGAGCGGCCCGATATCGGTATCGTGATAGCGCGCGCTGTCGGCGGTCAGGTCCGGATTGGCGGGCCGCCCGGTGGGCGCATGCGCATAGGTCATCGGCGCCTGGCCGGTGACCCGCGGGATCGCGATCGGCAGCCGCGCGCCGGGCGAAACCGCGCCGGCCAGCACCTCGACGATCGCCGGCCCGCTCTCGATCCCGAGGAACCAGGTCTCGAGCACCGCGGGGATCCCCGCCAGCGCCGCCTCGAGCGCGAGCGGGCGGCCGTTCATCAGGATCGCGACGATCGGCTTGCCGGTCGCCTTGATCGCGTCGATCAGCTGCTGCTGCGGCCCGGGCAGCCCGATATCGGCGCGGCTGCGCGCCTCGCCGCTATGATCGAAATCCTCGCCGATCGCGAGCAGCACCACGTCCGCCCGCTCGGCCGCCGCGACCGCCGAGGCGATCCCCGACAAATCGCCGCTGCGCACCGTCACGCCCGGGCGATACTCGGCGGCGTCGCCGAGCGCAGTGCGCAGCGTCACCGCGTCGGCGACTTGCCCGCGCGCGCGCCACGATCCGAGCGTGGTCGAGGCGTCGTCGGCGAGCGTGCCGATCAGCGCGAGCTTCGTCCCCGGCTTGAGCGGCAGCAGCCCGCCTTCGTTGCGAAGCAGCACGATCGAGCGCCGCGCCAGGTCGCGCGCGGTCACGCGGTCGAGCGGCGCGGCCTCGGCGGCCGCATCACCGAAGCCGAACGGATCGTCGAACAACCCGAGCCGGGCCTTGGCGGTCAGGATGCGGCTCACCGCCTGGTCGACCAAAGGCAACAGGGTCCGGTCCGCCGCCACTGCTTCGGCGAGATGACCGGCATAGGTGTTGCTGCTCATGTCCATGTCGACGCTCGCGCGCAGCGCCAGCGCGGCGGCCTCGACCGGAGTCGCCGCGACGCCGTGCGCGATCAGCTCGCTGACGGCGTTCCAGTCGCTCACCACCAGCCCCTGATAGCCCCAAAGCTCGCGCAACTGGTGGCGGACGAGGTCGGCATTGGCGGTGGTCGGCACCCCGGCAATGTCGTTGAACGCAGTCATGAAGCTGCCTGCGCCTGCCGCCTGCGCGGCGAAGAAGGGCGGCAGATTGACTTCGTTGAGCGTGCGATCGGACAAGTCGGCGCTGTCGTAATCGCGCCCGCCCGCGCCCGCGCCGTACGCGCCGAAATGCTTGGCGCAGGCCATCACCCGGCGTCCCCGGGCGAGGTCGTCGCCCTGGAAGCCCCGCACCTGCGCCACCGCCATCCGCGATCCGAGATACGGGTCCTCGCCCGCGCCCTCGACCACCCGGCCCCAGCGCGCGTCGCGCGCGACGTCGACCATCGGCGCGAAGGTCCAGTGCAGTCCCGCCGCCCAGGCTTCCTCCGCGGCGATCCGCGCGGCGCGGCGCACCACTTCGGGGTCCCAGCTCGACGCCAGCGCCAGCGGCACCGGCAGCACGGTGCGGAAGCCGTGGATCACGTCCATCGCGAACAGCAGCGGGATCTTCAGCCGCGATTCCTCAACTGCGACCTTCTGCAGCGCGCGCAACGGCTCGGCGCCGGCGACATGGAGGAACGATCCGATCTCGCCCTTGCGGACCCGGTCCAGCATCGCCGCGTCGAGCTTCGAGTTGAGCGCCCGCTGCCGCCCGCCCGGGATCTGGACCATCTGCCCGATCTTCTCGGCCAGGGTCATCTGCCGGATCAGCGCCTTGATCCGCGCCGAATGATCGGTCGCCCCCTTTGCGCGCGCCGCGAACGGCAGCGACGCCGCAAGCAAGGCCCATGCGGCGATCGCGCTCCGCCGGTCGAGCTTCATGCCTGCATCCGGATCGCGCGGCCCTCGCGCGCTGAGCGATAGATGGCTTCTATCAATCGCATGTCCTTGAGCCCCTCCTCGCCCGCGACGATCGGCGCGCGGCCGCTGGCGGCGCATTCGGCGAGATGGTCGAGCTGCGCGGACCAATGGTTCTTGGCAGGGGGCGGCAAGGTGCGCTGCTCGGTCTTGCCGCCTCGGCGCTCCCACAGCTTGTGCCCGTCATAGGAAGTCGCGGGCTCGAGCCCGATCCAGCCCTTGTCGCCGGTGAGGCGAAAGGCGTTGTGCCCGCTGCTGTAGCTCGAGACGCAATTCGCGATCACCCCCGAGGGGAAGCGCAGCTGGAAGTCGATCTGGTCCTCGACGGTCTTGAAGCGCGGATCGGACCGGTCGGTCGATTCGGTCGCGGTCACCAGCACCGGCTCCTCGCCGCTCAGATAGCGCGCGGCGTTGAGGCTGTAGATGCCGATGTCCATCATCGATCCGCCGCCCGACAGCGGCCGGTCGAGCCGCCACTGGTTGAGCTGGATGTAGAAGCCGTGCTCGGCGGTGATCACGCGCGGACGCCCGAACGCGCCCTTCCGCACCTGGTCGATGACGTAGAGGTTGTGCTGCTCGAAATGGCAGCGATAGCCGATCATCAGCTTGCGGTTCGCCTTTCGGCACGCGGCGATCATCGCCTCGCATTCGGCCGACGAGACCGCCATCGGCTTCTCGCACATCACATGCTTGCCCGCCTGCGCCGCGCGGATCGTGTATTCGGCGTGCATCGCATTGGGCAGGATCACATAGACCGCGTCGATGTCCGGATTGTCGCGGATGCTGTCGTAATTCGCGTAGCTGTACTGGTGGGTCTTCGGGATGCCGTACTCGGCGCCATATTTGTCGAGCTTGGCCGGCGTGCCGCTGACCAAAGCGACCAGCCGGCTATGCTCGCAATCCCTGAAGCGCGGCATGATCTGGTTGACCGCGTAGCTGCCGAGCCCGACCACTGCGTAACCCAGCTTCTTCACCGGCGCGTCCTGCCCGGGGCGGCAGCCTGCCAACGCTGTCATCGGCGCGAGCGCGCCCGCCATCATTCCCGCGCCCATGGCGAGCATCACGTCGCGGCGGTTCCGGTCGTCGCATCCCATGGGCGTTCCTCTCTCTGCGAGGGCGGCGTGTCGCGGGCGGTTGACTCCGCCCGGCCGCTGCCTTCACCTGTTAGCGCTATCATCAAACGGCGGACCGGCAAAGACCCGGCCGCATGAGGAGAGGCCGTGATTCGTATCGACCAAAGCCTGTCGCGCCGCCAGACCCTGGCCTGCCTCGCCGCGCTGGGCGTCGCCGGGTGCAGCAGCGGCGGAGGATCGAGCGGCGGGGGCGGCACGGTGGTCACGCCGACGCCCACTCCGACTCCGACTCCGACTCCCACCCCGCCGCCGGTCGCCGCCCCGATCAAGGCGACCGCCGCGGGAAAGAACATGCGCTTCGGATCGGCGGTCGGCTGGTTCGCCGCCGGCGTCGACGCCAATTCGATCAACAATCCCAATTACACTGCGATGATCGAGCACGACTGCGCCATCCTCGTCCCCGAGAACGAGCTCAAATGGCAGACCATCCAGCCAGCCAATGCCCCGCCCGACTTCACCCGCTTCGACGCGATGCTGGCCTATGCCGAATCGAAGGGCATGGCGATGCGCGGGCACACGCTGATGTGGCACCAGCGCCGCTGGATGCCCGCCTGGCTCGAAAGCTACAATTACGGCGCTGCGCCCGCGGTCGAGGCGGCGCGTATCCTCACCGAGCATGTCCAGGCGGTCTGCCGCCGCTACGGCAGCCGCATCGCCAGCTACGACGTCGTCAACGAGGCAGTCGATCCCGCCAGCGGCGCGCTCTACGAGACTGCGCTCAGCCAGGCGCTCGGCGGCGCGCAGGCGGCGATCGACCTCGCCTTCCGCACCGCGCGCGCCGAGGCGCCGGGCGCCGAGCTGGTCTATAACGACTATATGAACTGGGAAGGCGGCGCCGTGCACCGCGCCGGCGTGCTCGCCTTGCTCCAGGGCTTCCGGGCGCGCGGGGTGCCGGTCGATGCGCTCGGCATCCAGTCGCATCTCGGCATCTATTCGAGCACCCCGGTCGCGACGCTGATCGCGAACCAGACCCCGGCGTGGCGCACCTTTCTCGATCAGGTGGTGGCGATGGGCTACCGGCTGGTGATCACCGAGCTCGACGTCAACGATTCCGCGCTGCCCACGGCCATCGCGGCGCGCGACCAGGGCGTCGCCGACTATGTCCGGGGCTATCTCGACCTGATGTTCGCCTATCCGCAGCTCCGCGACGTCCTCGTCTGGGGGATCTGCGACCGGTACAGCTGGCTCCAGAGCTTTGCCCCGCGCGGCGACGGCCAGCCGCTGCGCCCCTGCCCCTATGATTCAGGCTTCCAGCCCAAACCGATGCAGAACGCCGTCAACGCCGCCTTCGCCGCGACGGCGGTGCGGCCCTGATCGCGCCGGGGCTCCCGGCATCCGCCGCGGCTATTTGAGCGTCACCACCACTTCGTCGCTGGTGGTGACGATCGCGCTCGCCTCGGGCGCGGTCTGGTTGACGACGGCGTTCTTGTCGGGCTCGGCGACTGCGTTGCCGGACTTGTCGACGATGCGCGCGGGCAGGTCGAGCATGTCGAGCACGAGCAGCGCCTCGCCGATCTTGCGCCCGGTGAGGTCGGGCATCACCCGCGCGCGGTCCATGCCCTCGGGCGGCGGGACGGGGACGATCTTGAAGACGAGCTTGGCGCTCGCGGTCGCGTTATAGCTGTAGCGATTGGCGAAGGCAGCATCGACCGGCGTGACATAGGTGCGCACCGCCGGCGCCGCGCGCGCGGCGATGGCGGGATTGAGCGCGCGCGCGGCGGGCGTGGACGCGGCGGCCGATTGGGTGTTGCCGCCCGACAGGCGCAGCGAGACCGCGACTTCGCCGGTGGTCTCGGGCAGCACATAGAAGGTCGGGCGGTAGCCGATGTCGCGCAGGATCGCGATCATCGCGTCGCCGCCCTCGCGATAGATTTCGAGCGTCTTCGCGACCGAGCCTTCGTCGAGCGCCTGCTGCGCCTCGGCCACCCCGCGCCCGACCGACGCGATCACGTCGCCCAGCGGCGATGCGAGCACGTCCTGCATCAGCGCGGTGATTTCATTGGCCATGAGCGTGCATCCCTATTGCGCGAAGACGACGAGGACCGAGAGGCCGCGATCGGCCTTGGCGCCGGCTTCGGGCGATTGCTTGAACGCCTGGCCGGTCGCGGCCTTGGCGCTTGCCGGCGCCTTGCCCGCCGCCGCATCGAGCCTGAGCCCGAGCGCCGCGAGCATGCGCTGCACAGCGCCCCGGGTAAGGCCGGAGAGATCGGGCACATCGACCTTGCCCGCTTCCGACCCGGCCGACGGCTTGGCGGTGAAGTCGAGGTGGAACTCGTCGAGCGAATTGGCGATCTCGGCCGACTTGATATCCTCGACGTTGAGGATGCGGACCTGGCTGCCGTCGCCTTCTGCCATCGCCTTCAGCCGCACCGAGACATTGGCGAGCGCGAAATTGCTGGTCTTGAGCACCTGCTGCGCGTCCGAGACCTGCATCCCGACATTGCTGGCAAGCGTGGTGATCGAGATGGCGGCGGCCGGCGCACGGCCGGGCGCCCCTCCGCCGCCCGCCGGAGGCGCCGCAATCCGCTTGTTGAGCTCGGTGATCTGCGCGTCGCGCGTCTTCACCTGCTCGGCCAGCTCGGCGACCTTGCTGTTGAGCCTGGGCACGTCGGCGAGCTGGACGTCGCGCGCCTTCACTTGCGCGGTCAGGTCGGCAATCTTTCCGGTCAGCACCGCCTGGTTCGCAACGGCCTGCTTGCCGACCGCATCGCTCGCGCGCAGCGTCGAGAGTTCGGTATCGCGTGCGCTGATCTCCTGCCGCGCCTGCTGCAGCTCGGCGGTGCGCGCCGTGAGTTGCCCGCTGGCCTGGTCGGCCTGTGCCTTGAGCTCGGCACTGGTGCGACCCAGCCGCTGGATCTCGCTCTTGGCCGTATTGGCCTCGGCCTTGGCCGCATTGGCCTCGGCGCGGGCCGATTGCAGCGCCGCCGAATCGCCCTCGAGCTGCTGGACGCGCTGGGTAAGCTGCTCGCGCTCGGTCTGGAGCGCCTGCACCTGTTCGCGCGCGCGCGGATCGGTGATGTTGCCGAGGTCGAAGGTCCCGCGGATCGGAGGAATACCCATCTCAGCCTCCCGTCCCGACCATCACGCGCGCCGAGGCGGTGCCGTATTGCGCGACCACGAGCAGCAGCTTGCCCTGCCCGCCGCCCGACGAGACGGTGAGCGTGGTCGAGGCCTGGCCCTGGTCGTCGGTGACGAGCAGGGCATCCTTGAGCCGGGCGTCGGGCAGCGCGGGACTGGCGCCGCGCGAGAGCGCCTTGCTCGCTTCGACATCGATGTTGAGCTCGATCTGCTGCCCCGCCAGCCGCTCGCCCGCGCTGTTGGTGGCAGTGACGGTGAGCGTCGAGACCGCGCCGGTCGCGCTTTCGGCGCTCAGCGCGAGCTGCGGGATCGGCAGCCCTTCGCCCGGCGGCACCGCGATGATCCGGCCCGAGAGCCGGCTGGTGGTATGCGACTTGGACGAGCTGCTGCTGCTCGCCGAGCCCGCGCGCGCCGCGAGCACCTTGAAGATCGGGCGACCGGCATTGTTGGTCTCGGTCTCGATATCGACTTCGAGCTCGAAATCGAGGTGCGGGATGAAATAGCCGGGGCTCGCGCGCCCGAACGAATCGAACGGCGCCAGCGCGTTGAGCGCCTCCTGCGCCTCGCGCACCCCCTCGGCGAGCGAGACGAGCATCTCCTCGATCGAATCCGCGACCAGTTTCCCGTCAGACGCCATCGCGCGCCATCCTTCGCCGTTCCAGTGCCCGTTCGCGCCGGGCGTCGTCCGCTTGCGCTTCTTCCCTCGCCGCCTTGCGCCGGTCGAGCGCCATCGCCCGCCCCGCCGCCGAGCGCTCCTCGATGTCGGGCATGCCCATCCCCAGCACCCGGTCGTTCAGCGCGCGCAGGGGCTTCATATAGCTTTGTTTGTCTTCGCCGCCGATAGCGTCGCGGCGCGAAAGCCAGTCGTCCTCGACCTTGCGCTCGGCGCCGCGAAAGGCGTCGGGAAGCGCGGTCGCCCTGGCGATGACGTCGTCGCCCTTGTCGCGCGCCTTGTCGCGGGCCTTGGTGTAGTTGTCGAGCCCGAGGTCCTTCTTGAGCCTGGCGATCTCGCGGCGATCCTCCTCGCTGGCGCCTTCGCTCGCGAGCTTGCGGTCGGCATCGTCGAACTGGCGGTCGAGATCGGACGCCGCCGAATCGAGCGAGCGGCCGAACTCGGCGGCCTTGTCGGCGACGCTGCCGCCGCCGAGCCGCTTTTCGAGCCACGCCTTGCCATCGTCGGCCACCCGGCCACGCCGCGGGCGCTCGATGCCGAGCCGCGCCGCGAGCCAGTCGTCGGCCGAGACCGGGGTGCCGCCCGGCCGCTCGCCGCGGGTCTCGCGCAGCGAAGGGTCGGGAACGCCGGCCGCGGGCCGCGGCGCGGCGGGCCTGCGCTCGAGCGGCGGCGGCACATCGGCGGGGGGCAGGTTCTGCAGCGCGGCGAGCGACTGCGCGTCGCGCCGGCCGCTCCAGTCGCCGAACTCGGCGCGGCGCTCGGCCATGCTCGGCACCTGGAAGCGCAACGCGTCGCGCGGATCGGCGCCGGGTGCACCGCCGGTCGCGCTGCGCATCCGCTGCTCGAGCGCCCGGCGCTCGGCCATCAGCGCCGCGAGCGTGGGGTTGCTCGCGGCGACGGCCTCGGCGCTGGGCCGCGGCGCCCCCGCGATCGTCTGGGGCGCAGCGGTGCGCGTCGCAGCATGGCGGCGCTTGGCGATATCGCTCCAGTGCTGACCTGCCACGCTTGCTAGCCCCCGGTCACGGCGTCGGCGTCGTCTTGGCGGCGATCAGCGCGCGGATGCGCTCCTCAAGCAGCGCCGGCGGCGGGATCGGCACCAGCTTGGTGCGCATCATCGAGCTGCCCTCGGCCGAATATTGATATTTGGACGAGAAGCTCGCGCTCACCGATGTCGCGCGCACCGAGCCGCCGGCGACGAAGGGAAAGGCGAATCCCCCCGCAGTCACTTGCGTAGTCGAGGTCTTGCGCTCCATCGCCGTCTCGCTCTTCATCGAGATCGACAGCTTGAGCTCGATCACCGTGTCGACGAACTGGTAGAAGGTCGGCGTGAAACCCAGCTCGAGCAGGCTGTATTTCTGGCCGTCGGAGAATTCGACGAGGTATTTGCGCTTGTTCTCGCCGCCGTCCTCGCCATTCTCGTCTTCCTCATCATCCTCTTCGTCGACGGCATAGCCTGCCATCATCCGCGCGATCTTGAGCGATACGAGGTCGAGCTCGAGCTGGGCTTCGGCGATGCCGGTGCCCAGGCTCCGCACCATCTGCGGAAAGGGCGCGGCGAGCAGGTCTGTTCCAACTGACATGGTCAGGTTCCTTCCGTGTCAGCGATGATCAGGGCGACGGGGGCGGCGGAGGCGGCAGCATCTTGTCGAGCTGACGCTGGCGCGCCTCGTTCTCGAGCTCCATCAGGTTGCGGATGCGCTCCTCGAGGATCGGCGGGGGCGGCAGCGGCGCCATCTTGGTCCTGAGCAGGCTCGAGCCTTCGGCGCTGTACGAATATTTCGCCGCGTAATGCGCGTCGACCTGGCTGGTCGAGACCTGGCTGTCGGTCCCCGACTTCACGCCGCCGCCGACGAACCAGAAGCTCGCGCTCGCCTTGCTGCGCTTCGATTCGGACTTGCTGGTATTGCTCGTGTTGCGCGAGAATTCGGTCGAGCGCGTGATCTTGATCGCGATCTTCACTTCGATGATCGTGTCGATGAACTGGTAGAAGGTCGGCGTGAAGCCGAGCTCGAGCATCGAGACGCGCAGCGGCACCTTGACCAGCGTCTGGTCGCTCGAATCCTTCGAGGTCGGCAGCTTGTCGGTCTCGGCCTTCGCCTGCGCCTTGGTGAAGCCGTGGTTGATCTCGAGATAGGCCTTGGCCGCCTCGATCGTCATATATTCGAAGCCGAAGAACACGCGGCTGTCGTCGAAGGTGACGTTGCCCTCGTCGTCATAGACGGTCTTGAGACCGCCCATCATCTCGGCGACCTTGATCGAGGATTCGTCGAGCTTGATCTGTCCCTCGGCGATGGCGAACGCCATCTGCCGGATCATGTCGCCCATCGGTACGTTGAGCAGTTCCTGGCCTATACTCATCGCGTTTCTCCATTAGCTCGTCTGTGTGGTTCAGGTCTCCGCGTCGGCCACCCGACGCAGGATTTCGGTGAGCTGGTCGGGCGGCGGCAGCGATACGATCCGCGCCGCGATCGAACTCGACCCCTCCGAAGAGACCGAGAATTTGCGCGAATAGGAGACGTCGACGCTGGCGGCGACCATCACGAAGCCGACCCCGCCGCCCGCCGACACGCCGACCTTGACGCCGAGCTCGGTCGATTCGTTCATCGAGAAGCTGAGCTTCGCCTCGACGGTCGCCTCGGTGAACGCATAGAAGGTCGGCACGAAGCCGAGCGTCAGCAGGCTGTATTCCTTGCCCCCGATCTCGACCTTGGTGTCGACCATCTCCTTGGCGAGCTTGACCGAATTGGCGTCGAGCGCCGCCTGCGCCTGGGCGATCGAAATGCCGAGCCGCTCCACGATCTGCGGCAGGGGTGCCGCAAGCAGTGATCGCGTTACCTGAACGGTGTCCGACATGGCCTGTCACGTCCTACGGTGC
The DNA here is from genome assembly GCA_040388355.1 of Pseudomonadota bacterium. Taxonomy (GTDB): domain Bacteria; phylum Pseudomonadota; class Alphaproteobacteria; order Sphingomonadales; family Sphingomonadaceae; genus Sphingomonas. Next base: position 117,672 of record JAZKCD010000022.1, read on the forward strand.
GAGGAAGGTCTTGATCTCGTCGAGAAATTCGGGCGGTGCCGGGATCGCCACGAGCCGCGCCGATATCGTCGAGTTGCCGGTGATCTGCTGGTCGAACTGTTTCGAATAGCGCAGCCCGATCGTCGCCCCGACCGCGACCGTGCGGTTGCCCGTCGCGGACTCGGCCTTGAGCGTCGTTCGCGACTTGGCGAACTGCGCCGTGACCTTGACGTCCTTCTCCGAGCTCAGCGAGATGTCGCGCTTCTCGGTCGAGTAGAGCAGGATGTCGAACTTGTCCTCGTTGTTGGCGAGGTTGCAGACATTGCCGGTCGCCCAGGCCTGGACGTGCACCGTCGGATTGGCGTTCACGTCGCGCGCGAGGTTCGCGGCATAGGCCTCGGGGCTGTGCGTGGTGAAATTGCCGTTGGCGGCGCCCGAGATCGGGAAGTCCTGGCCCTTGATCACGATCTTGCGGCCGCCGCCCGACAGGTTGCCGTTCGCCGCCTGGCCACCCGCGGCGATGAAGCCGTTCTGCGGGCCCGTCGGCGCCGCGCGTGTGTCGGGCGAGATGTTGGCGGGCTCGACCGGGTGCGACGCATCGCCGGTGATCGTGACCAGCCGGTCGTTGGTGTTCTTGCGCTTGATGTCGGTGACGCGGAATTCGGGGTTCTTGGTCCCGTCGGGCGTGGCCTTCCAGCGCTCCTCGCCGGTGCTGGCGAGCAGCTCGAGCTGCGAGGCCGGCACGCCCATCTTGACAAGCTCGTCGAGCGTCGCCTGGCCGCGCCGCTGGCCGAGCTTGAGATTATAGTCGGTGGGACCGCTGCGGTCGGTGAAGCCCTGGATCGTCACGGTCTCGCCGGTCTGCTTGAGGATGCGCACGACATTGGCGAGCTTGTCGCGGTTGCTGCGCGGATCCTGCGGGCGCAGATTTTCCTTCTGGTCGATATCGGCCTTGTCGAAGTCGAAATGCACGGCCTCGAGCAGGCCGCCGTCGCCGCCCGAGACCACTGCGCGATAGCCGAGCGTGATGAACTTGGCCGCGACATCGTCGGCGAGCGCCTGGTTGTCGGCCTTGGGGCCCGCATTCACGGTCTTGCCGGTGGCGATGGTGAAGGCCTGCGCCTGTCCGCCATTGGTGTTGGTGATGCGGATCACCGCTTCGGTGAAGGCGCCGTTGAAGAAGGCGACTGCGTTGGGCGAGCAGACCACCTGGTCCGAGGGCGGTTCGCACACCGGATTGACCGGCGAGACGTTGGGCGTGACCAGCGCGCGCGCGACGCCGCTGGCGCCGTCGGTGCGGATGCTGTCGGCGAGGTTGGTGATGCGCTTGAGCGGATCGTCGCCGGTGAGCGCGAAGGACTTGCCGCCGACCACCAGCGCGCCCTGCGTGGTCGATATCACTTCGACGCGCGCTTCCTTGCTTTCGGACGAGAAGGTGCCCGACGAGGATTCGCTCTGGTTGTCGCTGCTCGAATTGCTCGTCGTGCTGGCGTCGTTGAGGCCGAAATTGACGCCGAGGTTGAAGCCGAAATCCTTCTGGATCCTGAGGCTCATCTGCAGCGACACGGTGATGTCGGCGTGCTGATAGTGATAGAAGGCCGGCGACAGCCCGAGCTCGAGCAGCGACTTGCCGCCCAGCCCCGGCTGCGGCGCGACGAAGAACGGGATCTGGTTGACCGTATTCTCGTCGAGCGCGCGCTGCGCCTCGGCGATGCCGAGCCCCATCGACTTGATGAACTCGGCGATTTCCGCATCGGCAAGCACCTGCCCCGGGGTCATCTCGGTCACGTCGGGCATGGCGAATTCCTCCTTGCGGCTCAGGCGAAGACCGCCCGCGGCGCGGCGCTGCCATTGTCGGGCGGCAGCGCGCGGGCGAGCGCGGGATTGATGCTGTCCTGGCGGATCACGAAATAGCGATGGGTCTTCTGGAGCTGGCCGACGCGCGCGGCCGACACGACATAGCCGCGCCGGAGCCACGCCAGCAGGTCCTCGGCGAGCGGCAGCACCTTGGGACCCGCCAGCGCCACCGCGCGCTCGAGCGCCTCGATCGCGCCGTCGCGGTCGCCCAGATGGACGCGCGCGATCCCCAGCCGCTCGGCGATCGAGCCGCGATCCTTGCGATGAAAGGCGTCGTCGAGCCCGAGCCCCGCATAATGCGCCTCGGCCTCGGTGCAATAATCGACGACCTCGCCGAAATTCCCCGCCTTCTCGAGCGCCTCGAGCACGCATTGGGTGTAGTGGCGGAAGAAGACCTCGGGCGCCTTTGCCGACACGCACAGACGGATCGCCTCGCGGAAATGGCGCAGCGCCTCGCGGGTGTCGCCCTTGAGCAGGCAGAGCTTGCCATGCTCGGCGACGGAGAGGTGGAGGATGTGGCGGCCCGCTTCGTTCATGCCGCAGCCCCCGCGGTCCAGACTTCGGCCCCCGCGGCCTCGAGCCGCGCGCGCACCATCCGCGCCATCGACACCGGCATCGCCATCGTCGTGCAGGGCAGGGTGACGCGCTCGTCGAGCATGCCGAGCGCGGCCATTTCGGCGCCGACGGCCTCGGTGTCGCGCGCCGAGGCGATTTCGAGCGCGACCGACTGGAAGGTCGACAGCGTCGCGCGCGCCGCGAGGCCGACCTCGGCAAGCTGCGCGAGCAGCGGCTCGAATTCGCCGTAGCGCAGGTCGCAGGCGAGCGTGACCGGCGCTTCCGCGATCAGCGTGCCGAGCATCTCCGCCGGCACGCCGAACAGCGTATCGAGCGTTTCGGCCTGTTCGGCGCTCGCGGCGAAGCCGGGGCTGAGGCCGTCGAGCACCAGATCGAAGCGGAGGAAGGCGCGATCGACCATGCGCACCGCGCCGGTCCGTCCGTATTTGCGCCACAGCGCGTCGGCGAAGCCGTGTGGCAGCCCGGTCGCGACCACCCCCGCCGCCTCGGGCACCGCCTGGCCGGCGGCGATCAGCTCGCGGCACAGCCGCGCATGGACAGTGGCGGGAAGGCCCGCGGCGAACAGGTCGAAATGCGCGGTCTCGGGGTTCGACGCGATCAGCTCGGCGTCGAGCCCCTCGAGCCGGTGCGCAAGCGCGTCGACAGTCGCGCGCGAGACTCCGCCGAGCACGATCGACGGCGGCTCGGTCACCAGCTTGAGCGCGGCAGCCTCGCCGATCCCGCAAAATTCGGCGATCGCGGCGGCGGCGTCGAAGGTCTTGAGCGGATCGCGCAAATGGAGCGCGACATCGAGCAGCTCGATCGGGCGCAGCCCGGCCGGCGCCGCTACGGCCTCGCCCACCGAGGCTTCGAACCCGAGATCGCGCAGGAAGGTGCACAGCTTGTCCGCAACCGCGCGCGTCGGCGCGACCGTCAGCACCGCGGGCGCGCGATAGATCGCACGCACGGCTTCATCGACCGCAAGGCGGAGGCCATGCGCGACGGCGACGGCATTCCGCAGGCTCGCCGTGCCGATCGAATCGATCATGACGGTGCATTCGTGCTCGCAAACCATTTCAGCTCCTCAACTGGTAAGGAGACGCGTACGCACGGCCCGTTCTTATGTTATGGCAATAATACTCAATTCCCGGACAGTAAGCCGGGAATCAAGGACTATTTCCCGGAGTCATAATGCGTGCTGATTTTGGATGTCAATTAAATAAGTCCGGCATGTGCCGTGCGCTTGCGGCGTCGGACTTATGTGATGTTTGGTAGGCTGAATACCGTGGTAAGCTTGACTCGAACGGCATGAAACGAGCGAGATTCGGAATGACAGCATTCGCATGGCAATTGCAGTTCTACGTGGCTCCGCAAGAACAGATTGAATTGCCACGTGCGGACTATTGGCGGAAAATCGCGGGCGGGCAGGTCGGATCGATGACCATCTGCGATACCGGCGCGATACCCGGGCGCCCGCGCCTGCGTCCGCATGGGTTCAGGGGGTAGCGAAAATGCCCGATTTCTGCAGGTGGCGGCTGGTGGAGCTGAGGGGAATCGAACCCCTGACCTCTGCAGTGCGATTGCAGCGCTCTCCCATCTGAGCTACAGCCCCGCCACCTCCCCGGCATGCCGGGAGGCGACCCCTTAGCCGCAGCCGATGCCCGATGCAACCGCGTTGAAACCCCCCGCGCGGCGGGCGGCAAACGACCCGGATTCCCCTCTTTCCCGGCCGCATTCTCAGGTCGCGAGGAACGCCGCCAGCGCTGCGCGGAACGCCTCGGGCTGGTCGAGCATCACGAAATGCGCGGCATCGCCGACATCGATAAAGGTCATGTTCGGCGCACCGGCATAGGCAGTGCGGTAGAAGGGCTCGGCGCGCGCCTTGGGCATCCCCGCAGACCAAGGATAGACCAGGGTGATCGGCGTCGCGATAGCCGCCATGCCGGGGCGCAGGTCGGTGGTCAGGTCCTCGTACATCGCCTGGCCGACCACGCGCGGATCGGCGGCTGCCGACCAGGCCGAGACCTGGGCGCGCGATGCGGGCTTGAGCGCCAGCGCCGCCGCAGTCGCGTCGAGCGCGGGCTTGTCGGCGGGCTTGCCATAGCCCGCGATCAGCTGGTCGCGCATCGCCGCGGCGCGCGGCTCGACCATCGCAACGGTCGCGCCGGGCACGAAGATCTCGCCGATGAACGGCAGCGCGTCGACCACCATCAACCGGCCGACATCGCCCGGATGCGCCTTGGCCAGCATCAGCCCGGCGAGCCCGCCCAGCGAATGGCCGACCACCGCCGCGCCCTGGAGCTTGTGCTCGACAATGTACGCGTGGAGCTCGGCGACGAGCCCGTCGATCACGCCGGGGGTGAGGTTGTCGCGCGGTTCGTCGCCGGCGAAGCCGTTGACCTGCACCAGATAGACGCGGTGGTGCTTCGCGAGTTCGGGCAACACCCCGTCCCACACCGCGCGCGGGCTGGCGAGGCCGGGGATGAGGATCACCGGGTCGCCCTTGCCCACCGCTTTGATCGAGATATGGCCCATCTGGATGAGGTCGGAGGCGGGTGCGGCGATGGCGGCCGGCGAAGGGCCGAGGATCAGCGGGAAGCTCGCGACAGCGGCGGCGGCGAAGAGGAGGCGGCGGATCATGGTTCAGCTTTCCCTGGACGGATTCTGGAAGATTTCCTCGATCGCCATGTCGAACAGGTCGGCGATCCGGAAGGCGAGCGGCAGCGACGGGTCGTAGCGGCCGGTCTCGATGGCGTTGACGCTCTGGCGCGAGACCTGGAGCCGTTCGGCGAGGTCCTGCTGGCTCCAGGCGCGCTCGGCGCGGAGCACGCGGAGGCGGTTGTTCACTGGCTGCCCCCCGTCCGGTCGCGCAGCGCCATCCAGCACTGCGCGAGGCCCCAGGCGCCGCACCAGCCAGGGAAGCCCCAGAACAGGTCGACCTTGCCGACCACGCCATTGATCTGGAGGAAGCCGAGCACGGTCGAGGCGGCGAGCACCGCGCCGATCCCGAACAGCATCGCGGTGACGATCCGCTGGCGCAGATATTCGTCGCTCTCCTCGACCAGATAGAGGCCGATCACCACCATCGCGCCGATGATCGGCAGCGCGGGCAGCACCGACAGCGTCCACAGCAGCGGGCCGGTCGGGTGCCAGGCGTCGACGGCGTAGGTCGCGGCGAAAAGGATGCCGACATAGGCGATCATCGTCGGAATGAAGCGCCTGATATAGCGCCGGGCGGCAGGCGTGGTGGACATGATGTCAAGCTCCCTTTCGAATCAGTAAAGGGAGCTTTACGTGTCGAGTGGCGGAATGTCAATTGTCCTTTCCATATTGCTAAGCGACCCAGACAGAAAATATATGCCGCACCGCATCATCCAAAATGGGTATAGTGCGCGTTATGGGCAGTATTCGAATCAAGGAGACCAGCGAATGAACCCGCTGCTGCTGCCAGTTTGTGCGTTGGGCATTCACCACCGGAGCCACAAGAGCGTGTGGCGCGACGGCACGCACTACCGCGCGACCTGCGCCGGCTGCGGCACGCCGATGGTGCGCGATGCCAATGGCTGGCACCGCGATCGGAAGCAGCCTTAGGCCCCGAGCTTCGCGACCATCTCCGCGGCGAGCAGACTGAGCGTATCGTCGCGCGCGCCCATCAGCACGATCCGGTCGCCCGGCCGCGCCTCGGCGACGAGGTGCGCCGCGGCATCCTCGCGCGCCGGAACGTGCAGCGCACCCCGGCCGATATCGGCGACGATGTCCGCGCTGGTCACGTCGCGCGCCACCGTGCCGCCGTGATAGACCGGGTCGGGCAGCACCAGCAGGTCGTCGTCGCCAAGCTTCGCCTGGAACATCGCGACCAGCTCGCGCCGCATCACCTTGAGCGGGCCATAGCCGTGCGGCTGGAACAGCAGCAGCAGCCGGCCGGGAAAGGCGTGGAGTGTATCGAGCGTGGCGGCGATCTTGTCGGGGTTGTGCCCGAAATCGTCGATCACCGCGACGCCGCCGCCCGTGCCGACCAGCTCGAAGCGCCGCTTGAGCCCGGTGAACCCCGCGATCGCCGCGACCGCTTCGTCGAGCGTCACCCCGGCGGCGACCGCCGCGCCGATCGCCGCCAGCGCGTTCGAGACATTGTGCCGCCCCGGCACCGCCAGCCGCACGCGCCGCCGTTCGCCGCCGGTCACGAGGTCGAAGCCGATCGCGAAGGGCTCGGGCGCGAGGTTCTCCGCGCTGAGATCGGCCGGCGCCTCGACCGCGAAGGTCACCACTTTCCCGGCCCGCTCCGCCAGCGCCGCCGCCTCGGCGTCGCCGGCGTTGAGCACCGCGGTCTCGGCGCGCGCGATGAAGTCGCCGAACAGCGCCCGCAATTCCTCCATCGACTTGTGGTCGAGGCTGACATTGTTGAGCACCGCGACGCGCGGCCGGTACAGCGCGATCGATCCGTCGCTCTCGTCGACTTCGCTGACGAACGCGTCCCCGGTGCCGACCAGCGCGCTGGCGAAGGGCGCTTGCGGAGACGCGAAATTCTTCATCACCGCGCCGTTCATCACCGTCGGATCGCGTGCCGCTTCATGGAGGATCCAGCCGATCATGCCCGTGACCGTCGATTTGCCGCTGGTCCCCGCGACCCCGACCGACAGGGCGGCATCGTTGAACAGGCTCGCGAGCAACTCCGCGCGCGACAGCCGCGCCGCGCCCACCCGCTCGGCCGCGACGATATCGGCGACGCTCGCCTCGACCGCGGCGGACGCCACCACGATCTGGTCGGCCGAAGCCACGCCGCTCCCGTCCTGCGGGAACAGCGCGATCCCACGCGCCGCGAGGTCGGCGAACTTGGCCGGCAGCCGCCCCGAATCGAGGCTGCGGTCCGATCCCGCGACAATCGCCCCCTGCCCGGCCAGGATCATCGCCAGCGGCATCATCCCCGAGCCGCCGATCCCGACGAAGAAGTAAGGTTTGCGGTGACGCATGCCAGCGCGCTATCGGCAATTCATTGGGAAGGGGCAAGTGAGATGCGCATCGGAATTGTCGCGCCGGCCGGCGCCATCGACGAGACGGTCGCGACGCGCACCCAGGCGCTCGCCGCGCTGATGTATCCGCAGGTCGAGCTGGTATTCCACCCGCAATGCTATCTGCGCGACGGCCATTTCGCCGGCCCCGACGCGGCGCGCGCCGCCGCCTTTCTCGACTATGCCAACGATCCCGCGTTCGACGCGATCTGGTTCGCGCGCGGCGGCTATGGCTCGAACCGCATCCTCGACATCGTCATGCCCGAGCTCAAGGTGCCTGCGCACAACAAGACCTATCTCGGCTTCTCGGACATGGGCTTCATGCTCGGCGCGCTCTATGCCCGGCGGATCGGCAGGCCGGTCCACGGCTCGATGCCGTCGAGCCTGACCAGCAACGATATCGGCCATTCGGTCGGCCGCGCGCTCGCCTGGCTGGCGGAGAAGAACCGCGACGCGCTCGAGCCCGGGCTCGACGGCCGCCCCGCCGCTGCGTTCAACCTCGCGATCCTCACCGCGATGATCGGCACGCCGTGGCTGCCCGACCTTGCCGACCACGTCCTGCTGATCGAGGAAGTCTCCGAGCCGCTCTACCGGATCGACCGCATGCTCTTCCAGGTCGCCAACGCCACCCAGCTCAAGGGCATCGCCGGCATCCGGCTGGGGCACGTGACCGACATCAAGTCCAACAATCCCGAATTCGCCGAGGATCCCGAGCAGATGATCGTCCGCTGGTGCAAGGCGATGGGCGTGCCGTATCTGGGGCGCGCGATCATCGGGCATATCGAAGAGAACCGGGTGGTGCCGTTCGGGATGGTTTGATGGTTTGGGAACCAAGCGAGAGGGAAATTGCCGCGGTTCTCAAATTGGATGCTGCCGCGCGCTATGACCATTTCATCAAGAAGGTGGCGGACACTGAAACGCTGTGGGGTCTTTGGCGCGACGGATGGGCCCTTTCTGCTGACGATGAAGCAGGGGAGCTGCTACCCGTCTGGCCGCACCGTCGCTATGCGTCGCTATGCGCGACCGACGAATGGACCGAATTCGAGGCCAGGGCGATTGAACTTGATAGGTGGATGGGGCGCTGGCTCCCGGGTCTTGCGGCCGAGCGGAAGCGCGTTGCCGTTTTCCCGACGCCTGAGAGCAAGGGACCCGTCGTCGATCCGACGCGATTGGAGGCCGACCTGCGGAGCGAACTCAAATGCTATGACTAGCGTTCAGGCATTGGCGAGCGCCAAAATCAGCACCGCAACCATCAGCGCCAGCAGCCCGACCATGAACACCGCATCGGCATAGCGCTCCGGGCGCGGATTCTCCGCAGTCGAGCGCAGCGACAGGTAAGACAATCCGCAGCTCAGCGAAAAGCACACCGCACCGATCCACGCGACTTCGTCCGCCGCGGTCCGCGCAGCGGTGTTGGAGATGTGCAGCCCGGCGATGATCAGCAGGGTGATACCGAGCAGGTTCGAGGCGCTGCTCAATATGTGATGGCTCTTCGGCACCTCGCTCATTTCGCCGCGCGCCCCACGCGCACCAGCACCCCGTCGGGATCGCTCACGGCGAATTCATAGGTGCCCCAGGGCTTCCAGTGCGGCGCGCCCTTCTCGATGATCAGCTCGCGCACCCGGTCCGCCACCGCGTCGACATCCTCGACATAGAGATAGAGGCCGACGGCGTTGCGCTCCGGCTCGACCCATCCCGGCTCGACCGCGTTCAGGTGCAGATGCCAGCCGCGCGCGTCGGCGAGCAGGCGGTAATGGCCATGGTCGCTCACCACCGCAAAGCCCAGCCGCTCGTAAAAGGCCTGGCTGGCGGCGAGGTCGTTGCAGGGCAGGATCGCGGCGACATGGTGCTGGGTCATGGCGGGATTCATGCCACCGCGCGGAAAAAAAGTCCCCGGACAATCCGGCGACTCTGTCCAATAGCGTCGCGGCTTGCCTATATCGCACCTGCGAAGGCATAAGCCGCGCTCCCAGTCTCAACAGAAAGCACCAATCCCGTGTCCGAGATGTTCCGCATAACGCTGCCCGACGGTTCCGTCCGTGAGGTAGCCCCGGGGACTACCCCGGCGGACATCGCCGCGGCGATCGGTCCGGGGCTGGCCAAGGCGGCGATCGCTGCGCGAGTCGATGGCGAGGTGCGCGACATCATGCGCCCGCTCGACGGCGATTCGAACCTCGCGCTGATCACCGCGCGCGACGAGAAGGACGCGCTCGAACTCGCGCGTCACGATTATGCGCATATCCTGGCCGAGGCGGTGCAGCACCTCTTCCCCGGCACGCAGATCACTTTCGGCCCCTCGACCGACGATGGTTTCTATTACGACTTCGCGCCGAAGGACCGTCCGTTCACCGACGACGATCTCCCCGCGATCGAAGCCGAGATGCGCAGGATCATCGGCAAGGACGAGCCGCTGATCCGCGAAGTGTGGCGCCGCGAGGATCTGATCGCGCGCTGGAAGGCGCAAGGGGAAAGCTTCAAGGCCGAATGGGCCGCCGAGCTTCCCGAAGGCGAGGAACTGACAGTGTATCGCGCCGGCAAGGGCGCGGACGCCTGGCTCGACATGTGCCGCGGACCGCATCTCGCCTCGACGGGCAAGGTCGATCCGAATGCCTTCAAGCTGACGCGCGTCTCGGGTGCCTATTGGCGCGGCGACCAGAACAATCCGCAGCTCAGCCGCATCTACGGCACCGGCTGGCTCAACAGGAAGCAGCTCGACGAGCATCTGCTCCGACTCGAGGAAGCCGCCAAGCGCGACCATCGCCGCATCGGCCAGGACATGGACCTGTTCCATCTCCAGTCCGAGGCGCAAGGGTCGGTATTCTGGCATCCCAAGGGCTTCATCCTGTGGCGCCAGCTCGAGGCCTATATGCGCAGGCGGCTCGACGCCGCGGGCTATGTCGAGGTCAAGACGCCCCAGCTGATGGACGCGCGCCAGTGGGAGCAGTCCGGACACTGGGGCAAGTATCGCGAGAACATGTTCGTCGTCCCGGACGAAATCCCCTCGGGCGAGGATGAGGGCCCGATCCTCTCGGGCAAGAGCGACCTGATGGCGCTCAAGCCGATGAACTGCCCGGCGCACGTCCTGATCTTCCGCCAGGGGATCAAGTCGTACCGCGACCTGCCGATCCGCATGGCCGAGTTCGGCTGCTGCCACCGCAACGAGCCGCACGGCGCGCTGCACGGCATCATGCGCGTCCGCCAGTTCACTCAGGACGACGCGCATCTCTTCGTCCGCGCCGACCAGCTGATCGAGGAAGTGAAGAGCTTCTGCGACCTGCTCGACAGCGTCTACAAGGACCTCGGCTTCGACAAATATGCGATCAAGCTCGCGCTGCGCCCCGAGAAGCGCTTCGGCAGCGAGGCGATGTGGGACTGGTCCGAGCAGTCGCTGCGCGACGCTGTCGCCGCGACGGGCCGCGACACCGAGGAATTCGGCTGGGAGGAACTCCCCGGCGAAGGCGCCTTCTACGCGCCCAAGCTCGAATTCCATTTGACCGACGCGATCGGCCGGACGTGGCAGGTCGGCACGATCCAGACCGACACGGTGCTGCCCGAACGGCTCGACGCCTCCTATGTCGGCGACGACGGCGAGCGCCACCGCCCGATCATGCTCCACCGCGCGATCCTCGGCACGTTCGAGCGCTTCATCGGCATCCTGATCGAGCACCATGCCGGGCGCTTCCCGCTCTGGCTGTCGCCGGTGCAGGCGGTGGTCGCGACGATCGTCTCGGACGCCGACGACTATGCGAAGGAAGTCGCCGCGGCGCTGGCCAGGGCGGGAATCCGCGTCGAGACCGATCTGCGCAACGAGAAGATCAACTACAAGGTCCGCGAGCATTCGGTGGCGAAGGTCCCCAATCTGCTCGTGGTCGGCAAGCGCGAGGCCGACGAAGGCACCGTCGCGCTGCGGGTGCTCGGCAGCCAGGGCCAGCAGATGCTGAGCCTCGACGAGGCCGTCGCCAGGCTGGTGGCCGAGGCCACCCCGCCCGACCTGCGATGAACGAGGCGGAGGAGAAGCGCGGGTCGCGTTGGGTGGCATTCGCCGCGGCCCTGCTCTTCTTCCTCTTCTTCTGGTTGGTCTCGATGCTCGGCATGCTCCTCGGCGACTGTACCGGCCCCGGAGACCAGATCTGCTTCACGCGCAAGGACACCGGCCTCAAGCTGCTGATGGGATTGGGCGGCGCGATCCTCGTCGCCGCCCCGTTCGCGGAAGGGCACCGCCGCCGGCTGGGCAGCTGGCTGTTGTCCGCCGGGCCCTTCATCCTTGTGGCGGTGGTGATGGCGTGGCCGATGTGATGCATGCCATCGGCCGCCACGGCGCGGGCGAGCGGCTGCCGCGGCATCGCCATCGCGAGGGCTATATCGCGGTCGTGCTGGCCGGCGGCTATGTCGAGGCGGGCGATCATGGCCGCCTCGCCGCCGCGCCCGGCACGGTGCTGGTCCATGGCGCCTGGGCTGCGCATCAGGACCGCTTCGGCGCGAACGGGGCGCAGGTGCTCAACCTGCCCGCCGCCGCCGGACTGGCCGAGGGCATGGGCCGGATCGCCGATCCGGATGCGGCCGCGCGGCTCGCCGAACGCGACTCGCACGCGGCGGCGGCATGGGTCCGCGCGCATTTCGTCCCCGGCGCGGCGCGGCTCGACGACTGGCCCGATCTGCTCGCCGAGGCGCTCCGCACCGATCCCGATCTCGTCCTCTCGGGCTGGGCGGACACGATGCGCCTCGATCCCGCCTCGGTCAGCCGCGGGTTCGCCCGCGCCTATGGCGTGAGCCCCAAGCGCTTCCGCCTCGAAGCCCGCACCCGCCGCGCCGTTCTCGCGCTCGCCGGCTGGCAGGGCAGCCTCGCCGCCTTCGCCGCCGATCATGGCTTTGCCGACCAGGCCCATTTCACTCGATCGGTCCTCGCGCTCACCGGCAGGACGCCGGGCAAAGTCCGTTCAATCCAGCGAGCCGCGGGCGCGCTACCTCCCTCCGCATGGACCGCCGCCTCTTCCTGACCGCCGCGCTCGGCACGATCGCCGCCCCCGCCTTCGCCCAGACCACGCCGATCACGCGCTGGAAAGTCACTGCATCCGAGGGCCATGACGCGATTGCGTTCCTCGGGCCGCTCTCGGGCGAGCCGCTCTACCAGAACTATTACGCCGCCGACGCCGCGGCCTTCGCGCCGCGGCTCCCCGAGGCGATCCGCAGCGACATCCCGAGGCTGTGGAAGGAAGCGGGGACGGGTTTCGGCCTGCTCGGCCCCGGCCTGTCGAGCAAGGTCTCCGGCGCCGACGTGTCCACCATCGGCAGCGTCGTCGCCGCGCTGGCCGATCCCGAGGGCCGCATCCGCCCGACGCTCGAGAAGACTCCCTATTGGGACGAAGCCGATTGGCGCTGGCTCACCGCCGCCGCGCCGCGCCTCCACGCCATCTTCGCCGCGATGCGCGACGCAGGCTTCGCCGCCTTCCGCAGCGAACGGATCGGCGAACTCACCGCCCGCGCGGTCCAGCTCCAGCGCGACCTCGCCCCCTATGACGTGATCCGCCTCCAGCAAAAGCTTACCGGGCGCGCCTTCGAGCCGCAGATCGAAGTGGTCCTGCTCCAGTTCTGCAAGCCGCACGGCATCAAGGTGCAGGGCCAGACCTTCCTCCAGGCCGCCGACTGGGGCCTGTCGATCACCGTCCGCAACGCCGCGCACGAAATGCTCCACCCGCCGATCCCGATGGACGGCGCGGTCGCGCGGTCGGCGCTCGCGGTGCTGGCCCGGGACCCGCTGATCCCGCGCATCGTCCGCGATCACGATCCCAAATGGGGCTACACTTCGCTCGACGGCTATCTGAACGAGGATTTGGTCCAGGCGCTCGACCAGCTGATCGGCGAGGCGTTCGGCGTGGGCCGCAACCCCGCCGACCGCTGGCGCACCAACGACGACGGCATCCACGTCCTCGCCGCCGGGCTCTACGGCATGCTGCGCGAGGACAAGTGGATCGAGACCGGCGGGTCGATCGAGGCCTGGCTGGGCAAGGCGGTGCGCACCGGGCGGCTCTCGCCTTCGATGCTCCACGCGGTCGCCGCACGCGTGCTCGAACGGCCGATGGACCGGCTGTGGCCGCTCGCCGCACGCGCCTGACCGGTTGCGCTTCTCGCGCCGAAGGGCGATATGCAGTCACCCGCGCGCCACAATGCGCGGGATTCGTGCGAAACGCGCGGCTCCGGGCTACCGGACCGCGCTTTCCTGCGTTATTCAGCCTCGCCTAATGGTACAACCACAGGAGCAAGTCCTATACGTCCTCCCATGATCCGGCGCCCGCAGGGCCCGCAGATGCCCGGCAACGGCCCGCGCTATAACGAATTCATCGTCTCCCCCAAGGTGCGGGTGATCGACGAGAACGGCGAGAATCTCGGCGTGCTGTATACCCGCGAGGCGATGGAGCAGGCCCAGGCGGTCGGGCTCGACCTGGTCGAGGTGTCGCCCAATGCCGACCCGCCGGTCGCCAAGTTCCTCGACGTCGGCAAGTTCAAGTACGAGGCCCAGAAAAAGGCCAACGCCGCGCGCAAGTCGCAGAAGACGCAGGAGATCAAGGAGATCAAGATGCGTCCGAACATCGACGATCATGACTATGATACGAAGATGAAGGCGATCCACAAATTCCTCGGCGAAGGCGACAAGGTCAAGGTCACGCTGCGCTTCCGCGGCCGCGAGCTTTCGCACGGCCAGCTCGGCATGGCGCTGCTCAAGCGCGTCCAGGACGATACGGCGGAAGACGCCAAGATCGAATCCTATCCGCGCATGGAAGGCCGGCAGATGCTGATGGTGATCGCGCCCAAGTGATGGCGCGGCTCGCCCTGGCGGCGGCGCTCGCCGCGCTGCTGCCGGGCGCGGCGCTGGCCCAGAACGGCAGCCCGCCGCCCGCGGCCGCCGACGAGCCGATGGCGGTGCCCGCCGGCGCGGCTTTGGTCTGGTCCGACGAGTTCGACACGCCCGGCGCGCCCGACAGGAAGAAATGGCGCTACGACACCAGCCGCAACAAGCTCGGCTGGTACAACAACGAGCTGCAATATTACGCCGCCAACCGCCGCGAGAATGTCCGTGTCGAAGGCGGATCGCTGGTGATCGAGGCGCGCCAGGAGCGGCTTGCCGCGCGCGACGATTATGGCGGGCAGGATTACAGCTCGGGCAAGCTCGTCACCGAAGGCCTGGGTAGCTGGCAGTACGGCTTCATCGAGGTCCGCGCCAAGCTCGCCTGCGGCAAGGGCGTGTGGCCGGCGATCTGGATGCTCGGCACCGACGGCAGCACCGGCTGGCCCGCGCTCGGCGAGATCGACGTGATGGAGCATGTCGGCTGGGACGAAGGCGTGGTCCATGGCACGATCCACACCAAGGCCTACAACCATGTCGCCGGCACCCAGAAGGGCGCGACCACCAAAGTCGCCGACGCCTGCACCGCCTTCCACAGCTACCAGCTCGACTGGAACCCCGACCGCATCCTGATCGGCGTCGACGGCCACGCCTATATGCGCTTCGACAACGACCATAAGGGCAATCACGACAGCTGGCCCTTCGCGTCGCCGCAATATCTGATCCTCAACGTCGCGATCGGCGGCTGGGGCGGGCAGCAGGGGATCGACCTCAAGGCGTTCCCGTCGCGGATGGACGTCGATTATGTCCGGGTGTGGCAGAAGCGCTGAGGGCTCAGGCGTCGAATAGCGCCGGCCAGTTTCGCGCGCTGTGCACGACCCTGACAAGTTCGACGGCGTGGCGCGCAGTTAGAATGCGGTAGATCAGAACATAACTGCCGCGGGTAAGGATACGATGCCCTGGCACCAGCCAGTCCACAGATTGTCCCAGTTCCGGGAAATCTGAAGTCTTCCTGAACTGTTCCGAAAGCGCACGGACAAGACGGTCAGCAGCATCGGGATTTTCGGCCGCGACATACGCCCAGATGTCGAGCAGATCGTCCTCGGCACGGGGGGTGCGCTCAAGCGTCCAGCGCTTCATTCCTTTCCAGCAGCGTATCTGCGGCGCGCCTCGGCGATGATCGCGTCGGCACCCGGCCAAGGCCCGCTACCGCTAGCATGACCTTCGGCGATCAGGCGGCGCAGCTCTTCCACGTCACGCGCAGTCCCGGCCCGCTTCGACTTCCAATCACGCAATGCATCGCGGATCACTTCGCTCGACGAGGCGAATTCGCCGCTCTCCACTGCCTGACGGACCATCGCCGCCATATCCTGCGTCAGCGCGATGCTGACCTTTTCGACATTGGCCATCTGGATCTCCTGATCCAACTGGTAGCAATTATTCCTACTTTTTCAACTATTGCCGGTCAATCCGCCGGCGGCTCCCAAAGCTCGATCGCATTCCCCTCGGGATCGTGGATCCGCGCGAACTTGCCCATGCCGGATGAGTCCCAGTCCTCGGTGGTGATCACTTCGATCCCCGCCGCGTGGAGCTGCTCGAGCAGGCTGTCGATATCGCTGACCCGCAGGTTGATCATGAACGCCTTGTCGGCGGCGAAATAGTCGGTGTCGGCCTTGAACGGCGCGAACACCATCGGGCCGCCCTGCACGGTCCAGGTCCATTCGTCCGCCTCGCCCTCGCCGGTCGAATTGCAGCCCGCACCGATGCCGAGATTGTCGCGATACCAGGCGTTCAGCGCGTCGGGGTCCTTCGCCCGGAAGAACAGCCCACCCATTCCAAGCACCGGCATCGGATTCTCCTTCTTCAGGCGGCCTGCGCCACCACGGCATCCCCGCTCGCCGCATCGAGCAGCCGTTTCTCGATCGCCTTGAGCCGCGCGGGCGACTCGATCTTATCGCCGATCAGGTCGGTCAGATAGAAGGTATCGACCGCGCGCTCGCCATAGGTGGCGACGTGCGCCGAATGGATCGTCACCTTCGACTGGAACAGCGCGTGGGCGAGGTGATAGAGCAAGGCCGGGCGGTCGCGGGCGTTGACTTCGATCACGGTGAAGCGGTTCGACGCCTTGTTGTCGATCAGCACCGCGGGCTCGATCGTGAAGGCGTCGGCGCGCAGGCGGGGCAGCGGCCGCATCTTGAGCCGCTCGCTCAGCTTGGCGCGGTTGGCGAGCGCGTCGGCGATGCCGAGCTTCAATCGGGTCAGCCGGGCTTCCTCGTCGAACGGACGGCCGAGCGGGTCCTGGACGAGGAAATTGTCGAGTGCCATGCCGTCGCGGGTGGTGTGGATGCGCGCGTCGATGATGTTGCCGCCCGAGGCGTGGATCGCCCCGGCGATGCGGTAGAACAGCCCGGGATGGTCCGAGGCATAGACCGTCACCAGCGTCGCGCCGCGATCGGGATAGACCTGCGCCTCGACCGAGAGCTGGGTATTGCCCGCCGCTTCGATCACCCGCGCGTTGCGCGTCAGCACGTCGAGCGGCTCGGCGACCCAATAGGCCTCGGGCAGCCGCTTCTTGAGCGCCGCCATCCGCTTGGCGTCCCAGCCGAGCTCGACCGCGAGCGCATCCTGCTTGGCGGCGATCCGCTCGCCGCGGCCCTTTTGCTGGTGGCCGAGCCGCAGCACTTCCTCGGCCGAATCGAACAAATTGGTGAGCAGCTGGCGCTTCCAGCTGTTCCACACCCCCGGCCCCACCGCGCGGATATCGACCACGGTCAGCACCAGCAGCATCCGCAGCCGCTGCGGGCTCTGCACCGTCTCGGCGAAGTCGAGGATCGTCTTGAAGTCGCTGAGGTCGCGCTTGAACGCGGTCGCCGACATCAGCAGGTGATTGCGCACCAGCCACGCCACCGCTTCGGTCTCCGCGCCGCTCAGCCCGAGCCGCGGGCACAGCCGCTCGGCGACTTCGGCGCCCAGCACCGAATGATCGCCGCCGCGTCCCTTGGCGATGTCGTGGAGCAGCACCGAGACATAGAGCGCGCGCCGCGACGCGACCTGGGCGAGGATGCCGCTCGACAGCGGATGATCCTCCTTGAGCTCGCCCTTCTCGATCTGGTTGAGCAGCCCGATCGCGCGGATCGAATGCTCGTCGACGGTGTAGTGGTGGTACATGTCGAACTGCATCTGCGCGACGACACGGCCAAAGTCCGGAACGAAGCGCCCGAACACGCCGCCCTCGTTCATCCAGCGCAGCACCGTCTCGGGATCGCGCGGACTGGTCAGCACGTCCATGAACAGCGCATTGGCGCGCGGGTCTTCGCGGACATCGTCGACCAGCTTCGAATCGCGTGCCGCCGCGCGCATCGCGGTCGGGTGGATCTCGAGGCCATGGAGATCGGCGAGCTGGTAGAGCTCGATCAGCCGGATCGGGTCTTCCTCGAAGAAATTGTCGCGCGGAATCGCCAGGCGGCCGCGCTCGAGCGTGAAGCCCTTCAGCTTGCGCGGGCTCTTCCACAGCGTCGGGAAGCCGAAGCGCGAGCCGCGCGCCGCGAACTTCTCGTCGAGATGCGCGAGGAACACCCCCGTCAGATCCCCGACGATCTTCGCCTGGAGAAAGTAGAAGTGCATGAAGCGTTCGACCTTCGACTTCCCCGGCCGGTCCGAATAGCGCATCCGCTCGGCGATCTCGCGCTGGAGGTCGAAGGTCAGCCGGTCCTCGGCGCGCCCGGTCATCGCGTGCAGGTGGCAGCGCACCGCCCACAGGAAATTCTCGGCGCGGTGGAACTGGCGGAACTCGAGCTTGGTCAGCAGCCCGGCCTCGACCAGTTCGGCGGGCTCGCGGACATTGTAGGCGTATTTGCCGATCCAGAAGAGCGCGTGCAGGTCGCGCAGGCCGCCCTTGCCTTCCTTGACGTTGGGCTCGACGACATAGCGGCTGTCGCCCATGCGCTTGTGCCTCAGGTCGCGCTCGGCGAGCTTCTGCGCGATGAAGGCGCGCGCGGTATCGGCCTGGACCTCGGCCTTGAAGCGCGCGCCCGCCTCGTCATAGAGCGCGACGTCGCCCCACACATAGCGCGCCTCGAGCAAAGCGGTGCGCACCGTCACGTCGCCCTTCGCCTGGCGCACCATCTCGTCGAGCGAGCGCGACGAATGCCCGACCTTCAGCTGCATGTCCCACAGCGAATAGAGCATCGATTCGATCACCTGCTCGCACCAGCCGGTGACCTTCCACGGCGTGAGGAAGCCGATATCGATGTCCGAATGCGGCGCCATCTCGCCGCGGCCGTATCCGCCGACCGCGATCAGCGTCATCCGCTCCGACGTGGTCGGGTTGGGGTTGGGGTGGAGCCGCTCGACAGTGAAGTCCCACAGCAGCCGCAGCAGCTGGTCGGTGAGGAACGCGCCCGCCGCCGTCACTTCGAGCCCGCGCCCGGGATGCTCGGTCAGCCGCCGCTCGATCTCGGCGCGGCCGTCGTCGAGCGCGGCCTTGAGGACGATGGTCGCGGCCTTGCGCAGCCCCGCCTGGTCCTTCGCCTCGATCCCCGCCAGCGTATCGGCCAGCGCACGCCGGTCGATGATCGCGCGACGGTGGGGGACGGAGTCGAAGCGGGACATGGAGGGCAGATAGGCGAGCGAGTCGCGGCGCGCTAGCCAAACCCTCTCCCTGAGCCGTTCTCCTGCGAAAGCAGGAGCCCAGGGTCACATGCGATGCAATGTTTGGCTCTGGACCCCTGCTTTCGCAGGGGAACAGGCAGGAAAATCACCCCGCCTTCGCCACCCCCACCAAAGCAGGCCGCAGCAGCCGGTCGCGGATCATGTAGCCGGTCTGGATCTCCTGGACGATCGTGCCCGGCGCGGCGTCGCTCGGCATCTCCATCATCGCCTGGTGGCGATTGGGGTCGAGCGCCTCGCCCAGCGCCTCGATCTTGGTGATGCCGTGGCGCGCGAACACCGAATCGAGCTCGCGCCCGGTCGCCTCGAGCCCGGTGATCAGGCCCTTGATCCGCTCGTCCTCGCGCAGCTCGGCCGGGATCGCCGCGAGCGCGCGGCCGAGATTGTCGGCGACCGACAATATGTCGCGCGCAAAGCCGGTCGCGGCATAGGTGCGCGCGTCGGCGGCCTCCTTCTCGAAGCGGCGGCGAACATTCTGGGTCTCGGCCTGGGCATAGAGCACCGCAGACTTGGCATCGGCCAGCTCGGCCTCGAGCGCGCCGACGCGGTCGTGATCGGCAACCTCGGGGGCGCCCTCGGCGGTTTCCTCGCGGAGGTCGGCCTCTTCGTGCACGTCTGCGGTATCCATCTTCGCACCCTTGTTATTCGCGTCTTTCGCCATGTCTTCCCTGTTCACGCTCGAACTCTAACCCAGCAGCCGCGCCAAAGTCGCGGCAGTGAAATCCACCATGGGCACGACGCGCGCATAGTTCAACCGCGTCGGGCCGATCACCCCCACCACGCCCACCACGCGCCCGTCCAACGCACGAACCGGCTTTGCGATCACCGACGAGCCCGAAAGCGCGAACAGCTTGTTCTCCGAACCGATGAAGATCCGCGCCGCCTCGCCTTCGCGCGCGCTGTCGAGCAGGCGGGCGATCTCTTCCTTGCCCTCGAGCTCGTCGAGCAGCTGGCGGACGCGGTCGAGATCCTCGGTCGCCGCCAGGTCGATCAGCTGCGCCTGGCCGCGGACGATCAGCACCGGGCGGGCGCCGCTGTCCTCGCTCCACACCGCCAGCCCGCGCTCGACCAGCGTCCGCGCCGCGGACGTCAGCGCCGCGCGCTCGGCATGGATCTCGCGCTCGATCCGCGCGCGCGCCTCGCTCAGCGTCAGCCCGGAAAGCGTCGCGCTCAGATAATTGGCCGCCTGCTGGAGCGCGCTCGGGTCCATGCCCGGCGGCAAGTCGACGACGCGGTTCTCGACCGATCCGTCATTGCCGACCAGCACCGCCAGCGCGCGATCGTCGGCCAAGGGCACGAAGCCGAACTGCTTGAGCACCGGCTCGCGCTTGGGCACCAGCACGAGTCCCGCGCAGGCCGACAGCCCCGACAGCGCCAGCGTGGTGTTGGCGATCGCATCCTCGACCGGCCCGCTCCTGCCCGCCCGCGCCTCTATCGCCGCGCGCTCCTCGAGGCTCGGCTCGCTCGCCTGCATCATCCCGTCGACGAACAGCCGCAACCCCATGTCGGTCGGCATCCGCCCGGCGCTGGTGTGCGGCGCGGCAAGCAGGCCGAGCTCCTCGAGGTCCTGCATCACGTTGCGGATCGACGCGGGCGAGAGGTTGAGCCCCGAGATTTTCGAGATCGTCCGCGACCCCACCGGCGTGCCGTGATCGAGATAGGATTCGACGAGGATCCGAAACACGTCGCGCGCGCGGTCGGTCAGCTCGTGGATCGGCGGGGTGATCATACCGATGATCTAGGGTGCATCGCGCCGCGGTGCCAGACTTCGCGTGCCGTGCCTACTTCACGCGCGTCGATGCTTGCGGACCCTTGGCCGTATCCCCGATCCATTGCGCCACCGGAAGCAGCGCCAGCGCCTTGTCGAGCGCCGGCTGGACGGGTTCGTAGCGCTTCAGCTTGCAGCCCTTGTCCCACACCATCGCCTGCTGCTTGCCGTCGGCGCCGGCCCACAGCACGATCCGCACCGGGAAGTCGGTCGCATAGGCATCGCATTGTTTCCACGCCGTCCCCCGCTCCGCCTCGGCGAGGTCGCTGATGTCGGCCGGCCGGATCGAATCGAGCGCCGCCGCCACCGCGGCGAATTGCGCTGCGGAGACCGAAAAGGGGTGTTTGCGGGCAGTCTTGGAGTCAGGATCGCTGACCAGTTCTCCCTTGCCGTAGGCGGAGACGGCCACGGTGAATACCGGGCATTCGCCCATGCACCCGCCGTACATGATCTCGATCAACTTTGGCGGCGCGAGCGGCGGCCGA
This sequence comes from Pseudomonadota bacterium, assembly GCA_040388355.1. GTDB lineage: Bacteria > Pseudomonadota > Alphaproteobacteria > Sphingomonadales > Sphingomonadaceae > Sphingomonas. The sequence goes on from JAZKCD010000022.1 coordinate 138,831, forward strand.
ACCTTGGCCTGCTCGGCGGGCGCCGCAGCCTGCCCGCACGCGCCGAGCGCGAGCAGCAGGCCGACTGCCCACCTCAAGGCCGCGGCCCGATCAACGGCTCGAGCGGCAGCGCCTCGACTGCGCCGCCCAGCGCCTCGGCCATCGTCCGGTCGCCGCCCATGTTGCAGCCGAAATAGTAAGACAGCTTCTGGCTGTCGCCGATCGCGCGGGTCCAGGTGACGTCGACGCCAGGCAGGTCGGTCGCCGCCTGCTCGCAGCCCTTCTCGCCGGGCGTAACCCGCCGCTCGCCGCTCTCCGGCCGATACGGCGCCAGCCGCGCGGCGAACGCGGCATATTGCGCAGGGCTGAGCTTGAACGCGCGCTCGCCGCTCACCGCGGTGAAGCGCTTGCCGGTGAAGACGCCGCTGCCATCGGGGCGCACCGTCACCGAATAGACCGGGCACGCGCCGAAGCACGGCCCGGTCTCGTAGGTGATCGAGTCGGCCTCGATCGGAATCGACTTCGGCCCGCCATCGGTGCGCGCGCATCCCGCCAACGCCAGTGCAGCAATCCCGACCATAATCCAGCGCATCGAACCCTCCAACGGATCACGCACGCAGACTGGCGCGTTGATCTTGTCCAGTCTAGTCGGTGCCGGCCCGCTCCCCCACCCGGCCACCCATAAATTACGATGCCGTTGGGTGGCCGGTGCTGGCACCGCGATAAACAAACGCCTAGGTGCCCCGATCAACATTGCAGGAGACTGAAGCAGATGCGCCCATCCGGCCGCGCCCCCGACGAGATGCGCACCATCACTTGTCAGCCCAATTTCACGCGCCATGCGGAAGGTTCGGTCCTGATCGGCTTCGGCGACACCAAGGTGCTGGTCACCGCGAGCATCGAGGAGCGCATCCCGCCCTGGCTGCGCGGCAAGGGCGAGGGCTGGGTCACCGCCGAATACGGCATGCTCCCGCGCGCCACCCACACCCGCGGCCAGCGCGAGGCGGCCAAGGGCAAGCAATCGGGGCGCACCCAGGAAATCCAGCGGCTGATCGGCCGCAGCCTGCGCGCAGTCACCGACCTCAAGCTGCTCGGCGAGCGCCAGATCACGCTCGATTGCGACGTCATCCAGGCCGATGGCGGCACCCGCACCGCGGCGATCTCGGGCGCCTGGGTGGCGCTGCGCATCGCCACCAGCAAGCTGCTCGCCGCAGGACTCCTCGAAAAGGACCCGATCCAGCAGCAGGTCGCCGCGATCAGCTGCGGCATCCACCAGGGCACGCCGGTGCTCGACCTCGATTATGACGAGGATTCGTCGGCCGATGCCGACGCCAATTTCATCCTGCTCGCCGACGGCAAGATCGCCGAAGTCCAGGCCACCGCCGAGGGCGCCTGCTTCGACGAGGAGGAGCTGCTCCGCCTGCTCCGCCTCGCCCGCATCGGCTGCGGCAAGGTGTTCGAGGCCCAGCTGAAGGCGAGCGCGACATGATCGACGACGACGAGGAGGATGCGATGCCGCGCCAGGCGATCCGCAAGCTGCAACCCGGCAAGCTGGTGATCGCCAGCCACAATCCCGGCAAGGTCCGCGAGATCGCGGCGCTGCTCGGCCCCTATGGCATCACCCCGGTCTCGGCCGCCGAGCTCGACTTGCCCGAGCCCGACGAGACCGGCACCACCTTCGTCGCCAATGCCGAATTGAAGGCGCTCCAGGCCGCCGATCTCTCCGGGCTCCCCGCGCTCGCCGACGACAGCGGCCTGTGCGTCGAGGCGCTGCACGACGAGCCCGGCATCTTCTCGGCGCGCTGGGCGGGCGAAGGCAAGGATTTCGCCGTGGCGATGCAGCGAGTCGAGGACCGCCTCGCGGCGCTGCCACCCGAAACCCCGCGCGATGCGCATTTCGTCTGCGCGCTGGCGCTGGCCTGGCCCGACGGGCATGTCGAATGGTTCGAGGGCCGAGTCGACGGCTGCCTCGTCTGGCCGCCGCGCGGCGACCGGGGCTTCGGCTATGACCCGATGTTCGTGCCGCTGGGCAACAACGTGACGTTCGGCGAGATGGACCCTGACGCCAAGCACGCGATCAGCCACCGCGCGGAAGCGTTCCGGCAGCTGGTGGATGCGGTGCTGTAGCGTGGAACCGGGGTCCGCGAGGGGCCCCGGGCCTTCCGGTGAGGCTCAGCTGTTCGAGCTGAGGCCGTCGCCGGGGTTGATCGTGTTCGACTGAGTCGCGCCGACAGGCTCGAACGAAGCGATCTCGGGCTTCACCCAGGCGTCGCGCACGGTTGCGCCGGTATCGACGTCGGTGGTCTTGATCTCGCTGGCGTTCACGGCCTTGTTCCCTTTAATACGCAGAAACGAAAAATGGCAGGTCGGATCAGCTGTTCGAGCTGAGGCCGTCGCCGGGGTTGAAGGTCGCCGACTGAGTCGCGCCGACGGGCTCGAACGAAGCGATCTCGGGCTTCACCCACGCGTCGCGCACGGTTGCGCCGCTATCGACGTCGGTGGTCTTGATCTCGCTGGCGTACACTGCCCTTGCTCCCTTTGGATTCTTGGAAACGGAAAAAGCCCCCGGATCGGAGGGGACAGACTTCCGTGGTATTGAACGGTCGACGCGCCTGGAAGTTCCATGGCCGTCGGGATGAGGGCCAATACGACCATCCCCGCAAATAGCAAGCGCGGCTAGGCTCGCGAGAAGACCCATTGCCGCTGCAGCACGAAGGTCACCAGCGGCGTGAGAGTCACGCTGGGCAGCAGCGGCGCCCATGCCGGCGCGCCGAGGCCGGCGGTCAGCGTCCAGGTGAAGACCATGTTCATCGCGAGGCCGACGCAATGCGCCATCAGGAACCGCGCGTGCTGCCGGCCGCTATTCTCGCGAATGCCGTGGCCGGCGAAGCTCCAGTGCGAGTGGAGGAAGAAGCCGGCGGTCAGGGCCGTCATGAACGCGAACGGCACTGCCATCACCGCGCGCCCGTCGGGAAACACCCACCAGGCAAGCGGCAGATAGACCGAGGAATAGACCAGAGTCGCGAGCCCGCCCGCAAAGCCATAGCGGATGAGCTGCCCCAGGATGCCGCTGGTCCAGATGATCTCGAATTGCCGTTGTATCGTCGCCGTCATGCAGCGAGCCCTAACCGAGCTTGCTTAACGAGTGCTCACCAGCGCGCGACACAACGCCGTTTTTTAGCTTCCATTAACCATCGCCCCCTACCTGTGGTCGCGGCCATGGTTGGGAGCGGACGATGCCGGCAGATCATCTCATCGTCACCGGCGGCACCGGCTATATCGGCGCGCGCCTGGTCGCGCATGCGCTCGCGCAGGGCCGCCGAGTCACCATGCTCGGACGCAGGCCCGGACCCGCGGGCACGCACCACGCCGCATGGACGCTGGGCGACCCGCTGCCGCCCGGAATCCGCGTGTCGAACGGCACCGCGCTGATCCATCTCGCGCACGACTGGCGGGCCGGGGAGGCAGGCAATGTCGACGGCACCGCGGCGCTGTTCGCCAGCGCGCGCGATGCCGGGGTGGCGGCGCGGGTCTTCATCTCGTCGCAATCGGCCCGGCGCGAGGCGCTCAACCTCTATGGCCGGATGAAATGGGCGGCCGAGCAGCGGATCGCGGATGCGACCTCGCTGCGCGTCGGGCTGGTCTATGGCGGGCCGCGCAAGGCGATGTACGGGTTGCTGTGCACGCTCGCCCGGCTGCCGGTGCTGCCGATGATCGAGCCCCACCGCAGCGTCCAGCCGATCCATCTCGACGAAGTTGTGCGCGGCGTGCTCGCCGCCGCCGACGGCCGGGCAAGCGGCGTGCTGGCGCTGGCGGGGCCCGAACAAATCGCCTTTGGCGACGTGCTGCGCGCGCTGGCTTTGGCCTTTGACGGCAGGCGGCTGCGCATCCTCCCCATCCCGCTGCGCGTCGCCTTGCTGGCGTGCGACATCAGCGCGCGGCTGCCGCTGTTCCCGACGATCGACAGGGAGCGCGTGCTCGGCCTCGCCGGGACCGAGCCGATCGAGTCCGCGCTCGATCTCGCCCGGCTGGGGATCGACGTCCAGCCGATCGCGGCCCGGCTTCCGCGCGAGACCGCCGGGCGCCGCGCGCTGCTCGCCGAAGCCCGCGCCTTTCTTCCTCACGCCGGAGTCGAGCCGACCCCGGCGCTGCTTCGCCGCTACGCGCGCGCGCTGCCCGAGGGCGCGATCGCCCGCCCGCATCGGGGGCTGCGCTGGCGCGAGCCGCTGGGCGCCGCGGGCGCGCTCGGCAAGCGGCTGCGGATCGCGGCGCGGATCGCCGAGGCCAGCGCGCCGGGAGAGGCGATGCTGGCCCGCGGATCGCGCGGCGGCCGGCTGTTCCGCCTGGCCGCGGAAGGCGCGTTCGAGATGGTGCTGCTCCCCACGCGCCTGATCGCAAGCCTCGCGCGGTGACCGACGCCGAAATCATCATCATCGGCAGCGGCCCGGCCGGAGTCAGCGCCGCGTGGCCGCTGGTCGAGGCCGGGGTGCGCGTGCTGATGCTCGACGCATCGGGCGGCCCGCTGCCCTATCCCGCGCAACCCGGACTCACCGAACTGCGCAGCGATCCCGCGCGCTGGCAGACCGAGCTCGGCTTCGCAGGCGCGCTCGCCGATAGCGGCGTCTCGCCCAAGTTCGCGACCCCGCTGGCCCGCGCCGCGCTGGCCGGCTTCGCCGATGCCGCCGGCGTGGAGGCCGAGAACTATATGGCGCTGGGCGCGCACGCCGCGGGCGGATTGTCGCGGATATGGGGGGCGCTGGCCGCGCGCTACAGCGCCTCCGACCTCGCGCACTTCCCCGATGCCGCCGCCGGAATCGAGGCCGGCTATGATCGCGTCTCGCGGCGGATCGGCACCAGCGGCGGGCAGGACATCGCCGATGCCGATCCGGAGTCGCTCGCGCCGCCGGTCGCCCATCTCGCCGCCCGCCACCGGCGCCGCGGGGCGCGCGCCGGCTTCGATCTCGTCACTGCGCCCAACGCCGTGCTGGCCGCGCCGCGCGAGGACCGGCTCGGCTGCAACCGCTGCGGCCTGTGCCTCCAGGGCTGCGCGCGCGGCAGCATCTATCACAGCGCGCTCGAGCTGCCGGCGCTGCGCCGCTTTCGCAACTTCACCTATCGCGGCGGGGTCGTCGTCCAGCGCCTGTCGACCGAAGGCGGCGCGCAGATCGTCGAGGCGCGGATCGGCGGCCAGCCCGTGCGTTTCCGCAGCGCGGCCGTCATCCTCGCGGCAGGGACGCTGGCGACCACCAGCCTCGCGCTGCGGCGAATCGGGCTGACCGGGGTCCCGGTCCGGCTCGAGAGCAATCCGGTCGGCGGCATCGCCTTCCTCGTCCCCCACCTCGTCGGCCGGGCGCTGCCCGAGCGCGCCTTCGGGCTCGGCCAGCTCTTCTATACGCTCGCGGCCGAGCCCGGCGTCGAAGCCGCGGGGGTCTTCTATGGCGCCGACACCCTGCCGCTCGCGCCGGTGGCGGACCGCCTGCCCTTCACCCGCCCGTTCGCGCTCCGCGCCGCACGCGCGCTCGCGCCCGCGCTGGTCCTCGCCACCGCCTATCTGCCGGGGCGGTTCAGCGACAACCAGCTCATCGTCGAGGACGACGGCGCGGCCGGACGCATCCGCATCACCGGCCGCCAGCCGCGCGAAGCCGAGCGGCTGCTCTCCACGACCTTCGGCACCCTCGCCCGCGAGGTGCGGCAGCGCGGCGCCTGGGCCATCCCCGGATCGCGCCAGATGCTGATGCCCGGTGCCGACGCGCACCCGGCGGGAACCCTGCCGATGGGCGGCGCCGGTCCAGCCGCGACCAGCACCGACGGCGAACTGCGCGGCGCACCGGGCGTGTTCGTCGCCGACGGCGCCGCGCTGCCCCTGCTTTCGGCGCGCCACCCGACGCTGACGATCATGGCGAATGCGGACCGCCTCGGCCGCGCGCTCGCCCAGCGGCTGGCCGCCACGCCGAGCATCGCCCGTGCTGGCTGAAGCGCTCCCCGAAACGCGCGTCGCTCCCGGCGTGGTGACGCTGGACCGGGCCGCGGTGGCGGCGTTCGCGCTGCTCAGCGCGCTCTACTGGGTCCAGGCCGCCACGCTCGCCGCCAACGCCCCGTTCTGGATGGACGAGATATTGACGCTGTGGACCGCGCGGCTGCCGGACGTCGCCGCGATCTGGTCCGCTTTGCTCCACGGCGCCGAGTTCACCCCGCCGCTCTACGATCTCCTCCTCCACGCCCTGCACCAGGCCGGAGTCACCAGCCCGCTCGGGCTTCGCCTGCCCTCGATCGCCGCGATCTACATCGCCGCGCTCGCCATCGGTTTCATGGTCCGCCACCACGCCGGAACCGCACCGGCCGCGCTCGCGGCGGGGATCGTGCTGTCGAGCGGACTGTTCGGCTATGCGGTGCAGGCCCGCCCCTATGCGCTGGTCACCGCCGCCTTCGCCTGCGCGCTGGCGCTGTATGACCGGCCCGGGCGCGCGTCGAACCGGCGGCTCGCGGCGATCGCGCTGCTGCTTGCGCTCGCAATCGGGCTGCATTTCTACGCGCTGCTGCTGGCGATCGGGCTGGCCCTGCTCGAGCTCATCCGCGCCCGCACCGAACGCCGCGCGCCTTGCCGGCGGACACTGGCGGCGATCGCGCTCGCGGCCTGCTCGATCATGCTGTGGCTGCCGATCCTGCTCGCCGCGCGCGCTTATAGCGGCGGCGATGTCGGCGCGCCCGATTATTACGCCCAGCCGGTACCGATCGCGCTGGTGCGCACCTATGCCGTGCTGCTCGGCTGGCTGGCGCTTCCGCTGGCCGGGCTGCTCGCCGCGGCAATCGCAGTCAAGCAGCAAACCAGCCCGCTGCGCGTAACCGCATTGGTCGTCGCGGCCGCGCCGATCGGGGTCTTCGCCTTCGCGCTGCTGGTCAGCCACAGCTATGCCGACCGCTACGCGCTGGCCGGTGGCATCGGCATCGCCTTGCTGTTCGCATCGCTCGCGCAGCAGCTCGGCACCCGCGCGGCGCCCGCCTCGGTCGTGCTCCTCGTCCTGCTGATCGCCGGCACGCCGTGGCGCGGCACCGGCGAAGTCGCCAAGCCGGACCGGCTCGAAGCGCTCGCGGCCATCGAGGCCGCCCCGCCCGCGCTGCCGGTCGTCACCGGCAGCGGCCTGCGCTTCTTCGAAATCCGCGAAAACACGCCGATCGGCGAACGGCTTATCTTCCTCGACACCCCCGGCGTCCCGTCGCGCGACCCGACCAACCGCAACCAGGTGCGCCGCTGGAAGGCGATCGACTCGAGCCTGCGCGTCGAGGACGCCCAGTCGTTTCTCTGCGCGAACCCCGCCTTCTACCTCTTCGCCCAGCCGCCCGACGGCGGCGCCGACGACCTTCCAGGCTGGCTCGCCGGACGCGCCGATTTCACGCCCCCGCCGCCGGGCCGCGCCACGCTCACCCTGGTGCGCGCGCGGCCGTGCGCCGATGGAGCGGCGCGATGAGCCATCCCGATGCCCCCGCCTCGGCGCTGCGGTTCGACGCGGCCCTGCCCGATCCGTCCGCCTCGCGCCTGCGCCGGTTCGCGGCGCTGGTCCGCCAGCACGCCACCCCGGGGCGCAGCTTCGCGGCCGGCGCGGGCGTCTACCTGCTGCTGTGCGCGCTGTCCTTCTTCGCCGTGCGCCCCACGACCCTGCTCTATTTCACCGACTATTGGGAGCATCGCGCGATCCTCGACGAGGTGATGCGCGGCGGCACCCGGCTGCTCGACCCGATCTACGGCGAGGCGGCCTCGTCGCGGCAATACACGCCCTGGTCGCTCGCGCTCGGCACGCTGGCGCGGCTCGGCCATCTCGACGCCGATACGGCGATGGCATGCGGCGCGATGGCGGTGTCGGTGCTGTTCGTCATTGGCGTCCACGCCTTCGCCCGCGCCTGGGTTCCGCACCGCTGGGCGCCGCCGCTGCTGCTCGCCGCGCTGACCTGCGCCTGGGGACTGCCGGCGCTGATCTGGACGGGCTTCTACGATTTCCGCTCGCAGCTCCACGGCAATTATTACCCGGCGTCGCTGGTGTTCGCGCTGACCTTCATCGCCTGGGCCGGCGTGCTGCGCCTGCTCAGGAGCGACACCCCCGGCGTCGCGGATGCAGCCCTGCTCTGGGCGGTGGTCGCGGGCAGCGTCATCACGCACCCGCTCAACGCCGCCTTCCTCGTCGCGGGCGCAGCGGCGTTCGTGGCGTTCGAGCCCGGAGTCGCGCTGCCGCGCCGCGCCGTGGTCATGCTGGTCATCGCCGCCGGCATCGCCTCGACGATCGCCTGGCCCTGGTTCAACCCCCTCTCGCTCGCCGGCGCCGGTCTCGCCCGCGGCCAGGCGACCTTCAACAATTTCGCCTTCTTCTACGATCCGCAGTTCGTCGTCGCGCAGGCCTGGCCCGCGATGTTCGCGCTGCTGGGCTTCCCAGCCCTCGCCCGCCAGCGCAGCATGCGCGTGGCCGCGGTCGCGCTCGGGGTGATCTTCCTCGCCTATGTCGCGGGCGGCATCGCCGACGTTTCGGTGAGCCATCGCCTGCTCCCCTATATCGTCCTCGCGCTCCACTTGCTGCTGGTGAAGGCCGTCCTCGACACGATCGACGGCCACTCGCCGGGGCTGCTCGCCCGGCTTACTCCGCGCGCGTGGCGCGGCGTCGCGGCGGTGGCGGGGCTGCTCGGCCTCTGCCAGGTGGCGATGGCGGCGCAGCAGCTGGCCGACCCCTGGGCAGTCACGCATTATCCCTATCCGGTCCACTCGGTCGATGCGGAGACCAGCCGCGCCGTCGCCACCCTGCCCCCCGGCGCGCGCGTGCTCGGCTGGGACAGCGCCGCGCTGGTGATGCCCGCGCACGGCGTGCTGGTCGCCGCCTTCCCGCGCCCGATGCCGCTCAGCCCGTCGGATTCCGCCCGCCAGGCCGATTATCGCCGCTTCTTCGCGCCCGGCACGCCCACTTGCGAGCGCCTGGCCATCGCTCGCCGCCGGCACGCGACTCACATCGCCTGGCTGACGATCGAGCTCGACGATCGCGTCCAGCAGGAACTTCGCGCTTTCGGACCCGCCGCCGCACCCGCGGAGCCGTGGCGGATCGTCCCGGTCCCGCCCCCCGGCGCTACCAACTGTTAACCATAGCTTAGGCTTTCAAAGTCAAATCGATAGCTGACGCCGTTCTTCACCGGAGACCCAATTCCATGCACCGCGATCAGGTCGTCGACGTTGCGATCATCGGCGCAGGGCCTGCCGGCCTGACCGCGGCCTATCAGCTCACCAAACTGGGCTATTCGGTCACGGTGATCGAGAAGGATCCCCTCTATGTCGGCGGCATCAGCCGCACCGTCGAGCATCAGGGCTTCCGCTTCGATATCGGCGGCCACCGCTTCTTCTCCAAATCGAAGGAAGTGGTCGACCTCTGGAACGAGATCCTCCCCGACGATTTCATCGAGCGCCCGCGGATGAGCCGGATCTTCTATGGCGGCAAATTCTACAGCTATCCGCTGCGCGCGTTCGAGGCGCTGTTCAACCTCGGCCCCTGGACGTCGGCGCTGTGCATGGCGAGCTATGCCAAGGTCCGGCTCTTCCCCCGCAAGGAAGTGAAGAGCTTCGAGGATTGGGTGGTCAACCAGTTCGGCCACAAGCTCTATTCGATCTTCTTCAAGACCTATACCGAGAAGGTGTGGGGCATGCCGTGCGACGAGATGTCGGCGGATTGGGCGGCGCAGCGCATCAAGGGGCTGAGCCTCGGCAAGGCCGTGCTCGACGGTCTCAAGCGCTCGCTGCACCTCAACCGCAAGCCCAATGACGGCATGGAGACCAAGACGCTGCTCGAAAGCTTCCGCTATCCGCGCAAGGGCCCGGGGATGATGTGGGAAGCCGCGCGCGACCGCGTGGTCGAAGGCGGCAACCGCGTGCTGATGGGCCATGCGCTGTCCGCGCTGCGCTTCGACGAAGCCACCCGGCGCTGGAATGTCCACGCCGCGCATGACGGCCAGACCGTCAAGATCAACGCCGCGCACGTCATTTCCTCGGCGCCGCTGCGCGAGCTGGCGGCGCGCATCCAGCCGATGCCCGAAAGCATCCCGGCGGCGATGGACCTCCATTATCGCGACTTCCTGACCGTCGCGCTGATGATCCGTTCGGAGGATTTGTTCCCCGACAACTGGATCTATGTCCATGAAGAGGGCGTGAAGGTCGGCCGCGTCCAGAATTTCCGCAGCTGGTCGCCCGAGATGGTGCCCGACGACAGCATCGCCTGTGTCGGCCTCGAATATTTCTGCTTCGAAGGCGACGGCCTGTGGAATTCCTCCGACGCCGAGCTTGTCGCGCTCGCCACCGCCGAGCTGCACCAGCTCGGCCTCGCCGATCCGCAGACTGTCACCGGCGGCGCGGTGGTCCGCCAGGAAAAGGCCTATCCGGTCTATGACGAGACCTACCGCGACAATGTCGAGGCGCTGCGCCTTGAGCTGGAGGCGCGCTATCCGACGCTCCACATGGTCGGCCGCAACGGCATGCATCGCTACAACAACCAGGACCATGCGATGATGACCGCGATGCTGACGGTCAAGAACATCGTGCTGGGCGAGCGAATCTACGACGTGTGGAACGTCAACGAAGACGCCGAATATCATGAATCGGGCAATGAAGGCGAACGCGCGGCGCTCGCCAGCGTGCGGCAGGTGCCCGCGCGAGTCGCCGCGGCTTGACGCGCGAGCGGCTCTGGCCCGTCATTCTCGGCGGCTGGGGCATCGCGGCGGTCGTCCTGGTCGCGCTGTCGTTCGGCGCGATCGCCCATCTCTGGTTTCCCGACCCCGACGACGCGATGCGGCTGGTCCAGGCGCGCGACCTGCTCGCCGGGCAGAGCTGGTGGGACGTCAGCCAGCACCGGCTGTGGGACGGCCATTTCGCGATGCACTGGTCGCGCCTCGTCGACCTCCCGCTCGTGCTGGTCATGGGGGTGCTCGATCCGATTGTCGGGCCGGAGACCTCCACCCGCATCGCAGTGACCGCCGTTCCGCTGGTGACGCTGCTGGCGGTGATGGCGCTCGGCGCCGAGCTCACCAGGCGGCTGTGCGGCTTCGAGCGGGCCAAGCTGGCGGTGCTGCTCGCGCCGCTGTCGGTGCCGTTGCTCTATCAGCTTCGTCCGCTTCGCGTCGATCATCACGGCTGGCAGATCGTCTTCGCGCTGCTCGCGGTGGTCGCGCTGGCCGGCAAGCCGGACCGGCGCTCCGGCGCGCTGATGGGCGGGGCGCTCGCCGTCCTCCTCACCATCTCGCTCGAGGGCTTGCCCGTCACCGCGGCGATCCTCGGCGTCGCGATGCTCGCCTGGGCGTTCGATCCGTCGCGCCGCGGCCAGGCGATGGCGGCGGTCTGGACGCTGACCGGCACCGTGGTGCTGCTCCATGTCGCAACCCGCGGACCCGCGATCTTCAGCCCGGCCTGCGACGCCGTCGCTCCCGTCTGGATCGCCGCGCTCGCAGTCGCCGCCATCGGCGTGACGGTGCCGATGCTGACTCCCCGCCTGCCGCTGGTCGCCCGGCTGGGCCTGCTCGGCGTGGCCGGGATTGCCGCGCTGGCGACGCTCGCGCTGCTCGATCCGAACTGCCTTGGCGGTCCCTTCGCCGGGCTCGACTCGTTCGTGCGCCGCTTCTGGTACGAGAATGTCTCCGAAGGCATGCCGGTCTGGACCCAGGTTCCGTCCTGGGCGGTGATGACGATCGGCTTCCCCGTCACCGGCCTGATCGGCGGCACGCTTGCGTGGCGCGCGAGCGCCGGCGAGGATCGCGCGCGCTGGACGATGCTGCTCGCGCTGGCGGCGGCGACCTTCGCGCTGTCGCTGCTCGTCATCCGCACCGGCTCGACCGCCAATGCCCTCGCGCTGCCGGGCGGCGCCTGGGCGCTGCATGCGATGCTGACCCGGGCCCGCGCGATCCGGCCGCTGCTCCCGCGCACCGCCGCGACCGCAGGCGCGCTGCTGGCGGCAACCCCCGGACTCGCGGCCGGCGCGCTGCTCGGCTCCCCCGAAAGCGCCGCCTCCTCGTCCGCCACGTCACCCCAGACGGCGATGACGCGGCAGCCCTGCGACCATGGCCATGAAATTTCCGATCTAGCGGCGCTTCCGCCGTCGAAGCTGTTCGCGCCCGTCGACCTGAGCCCCCAGCTGCTCGCCGCCACCCACCACAGCGCGATCGCCGCCGGCTACCACCGCAACCTCGCCGCGCTCCACCGTGCGATGGCGACCTATATGGCCGATCCCGAGACCGCGCACCGCTGGGTGCGGGAGAGCGGCGCCGCCTATGTCGTCGGCTGCCCGGGCACCAACGAGACCGAGCTGTACAAGCATTTTGCCCCGAATGGCCTGTGGGCAAGGCTGGAACGCGGCGAAAGCATCGCCTGGCTGCGCCCGGTCGCGATTCCGCATTCGCCGGTATTGGCCTGGCAGGTCGTGACGGACGCCCCCGCGCCGGAAGCCGGGCCTCCGCCTGCGCGGTAGAGCGGGGGAATGGTGGACAGGGCTGGATTCGAACCAGCGTACGCTTGCACGGGCAGATTTACAGTCTGCTGCCTTTAACCACTCGGCCACCTGTCCATTGGGGCCGCCTTATCAGCGAGCGCGGTCCATTGCCGGGCTGGGCGCAGCCTGTCAACGCCTTGCGCGCCGCGCGGGCCCCGCATAGCGTCCCGCGCATGAACCACTCCCTGACCAAGGACTCCTGATGTCCCGCCGCGGACACCGTCCCAGCCAGGCCCAGCCCGGCCGCCCGCGCTTCTACGGGCGCCACGCCGTGCTCGCCGCGCTCGCCAATCCCGAGCGCGTCGTGCGCAAGCTGTGGGGCACGCGCGAGGCGCTGGCCGCGCTCGATTTGCCTCCGGTGATCCCGATCACCTTCGCCGACGTCGCCGATCTCGCGCGGCTCGTTCCCGGCGATGCGCCGCACCAGGGGCTGGTCGCCGAAGTCGATCCGCTCGAGGATATCTGGCTCGGCGACCTGCTCGCGCAAGGCGAGGGCGACCGGCGGCCGCTGCTGGTGCTCGACCAGATCACCGATCCGCACAATGTCGGCGCGATCCTGCGCTCGGCGGCGGCGTTCGACGCGCTCGGCATCGTCACGCAGGACCGCCACGCCCCGCCCGAATCGGGCACCGTCGCGCGATCCGCCTCGGGCGCGCTCGAGAGCGTCCCCTGGGTCCGCGTCGTCAACCTCGCCCGCGCGCTCGACGAGATCGGCGAGGCGCAATATTGGCGGATCGGCCTGACCGGGCACGCCGGCGGCACGCTCGCCGAAGTGATGGGCGACGGCCGCATCGCGCTCGTGCTCGGCGCCGAGGGCGAAGGGATGCGCCAGAACACCGAGGCGCATTGCGACGCGCTTGCGAAGCTGCCGATCTCGCCTAAGGTCGAGAGCCTGAACGTATCGAACGCCGCCGCGATCGCGCTCTACGCGATCAGCGTGCGCTGAAACGACCGAAGGGGAACACGATGAAGCCTTGGAAGCCCTGGACCGCGCCGCTCGCTGCGGCGATCCTGCTGCCGCTGATGCTGGCATCGTGCCTGTTCATGCCGGGCAAGTTCGAATCGTCGCTGACCATCCACAAGGACCGCAGCTTCACCTTCACCTACAAGGGCGAAGTGGTCGCGCTCGACCTCGACGATCCGGGCAAGGGCATTACCGAAGCATCGTCGGAACCGGCGGACATGATGGCGGAGAATGCGACCGAAGCGGACGACTCGATCTATGAGAACACGACCGAAGAGATTCCCGCGGAGACCGCCGAGCAGCGCGCCGAGGCCAGCGCCAAGCGCCAGGCCGAGAAGGACGAGCAGTATCGCGAAGTCGCGGCGCAGCTGGCGAAGGAGGCGGGCTACCGCACCGTCGAATATCGCGGCAACGGCGTCTTCTATGTCGACTATGCGATCTCGGGGGTGCTGACCCACAATTTCACCTATCCCTACAATCTCGACAGCGCGATGGTCTTCCCCTGGGTGTCGGTCGAGCTGCGCGGCAAGGACGCGGTCCGCGTCAAGGCGACCGGCTTCGCCAAGCAGGACCTGTCGAGCCTGGGGCCGCTGGGCATGGGCGGCGGCGCGCCTCCGGGGGGCTCGGCCCCGCCGAGCAAGGTCAACGGCACCTTCACGCTCATCACCGATGCCGGCGTCGTCAGCCAGAACAACGAGGAAGGTGCCGAGACCGTCGGCGCCGACACCGTCATCACCTGGCGGGTGACTCCCAAGACCCCCGATGCGCCGATGGCGGTGCTGCGGGTCAAGCCGATCCCCTGAGGGCTCAGTCCTCCGCCGCGATCGTCACGCGCAGGCCGTCGAGCGCGTCGCTGAACGGAATCTGGCACGACAGCCGCGAATTGGCGTCGCGTTCGGACGAGCTTTCGAGCAGGTCGTTCTCGTCCTCGCTCATCGCCGGGAGTTTGGCCGCAAATTCCGGGTCGACATGGACATGGCAGGTGGCGCAGCTGCAGCAGCCGCCGCACAGGGCGAGCAGTTCGTCGAACCCGTTCTCGCGGATCACTTCCATCACGCTCAGCCCCGCCTCGCCATCGACCGCGCGTTCTTCCCCTTCTCTGGTCACGACGATAAGCCTGGGCATGACATTCTCCTTCGGCGGCCCCCATGCCGCCGTTCCCGCCTCAGTTCAAGGATAGCGCGCATGGGCCTCAGCGCCGATCAGATCCGCGGTTCGGTCGATGCGCTCGCCGCGCAGGAACCCGCCTTCGCGCGCGCGCTCGCCCGCGCCGGCTATCCCGAGCCGCGCATCCGCGAGCCCGGCTACGAGACCTTGCTGCGTACGATCGTCGGCCAGCAGGTCAGCGTCGCCGCGGCGGCGTCGATCTGGCGCAAGCTCGAGGCCGGGGTCGGTGACCTGACCCAGCCCGCCACTGTCGCTGCCGCCTCGGACGAAGTGCTGCGCGCCGCCGGCCTGTCGCGCCAGAAGGCCAGCTATGCCCGCAGCCTCGCCGAGGAAGTCACCGGCGGCCGGCTCGACCTCGCCAACCTCCCCGCCGACGACGAGGAAGCAATCGCCGCGCTGACCCGGATCAAGGGCATCGGCCGCTGGTCCGCCGAAATCTATCTGCTGTTCGCCGAAGGCCGCGCCGACATCTGGCCCGCGGGCGACCTCGCGGTGCAGATCGAGATCGGCCGGATGCTGGGCCATGCCGAGCGCCCGAGCGAGAAGCAGCTGCGCGAATGGGCGGAGGCCTGGCGACCGCACCGGGGGGCAGCGGCGATCTTCGCCTGGCACCATTACAAGGTGGATATGGAAGTGATCTAGCCAGCCCCTGTTGGATCGGTGCGGCTTAGCTTGGCAGTTTGCACGCGAATCGTGAAATAACGTTGCCCGGATGCGTAAGATTGTGTCGCAAAGGCTGGCAACAGCGTTGGCGGCTTTCTGGAACATAGGCGGAACATAGCAAACTCGCGCGCTGTAGGACAGCTTCGTCCCATTGCCTCCATCGCCGTGGCGATCTTCGCGAGGCGCCATTGCTCGTATGCCAAGACTACATCGTTGGTTGGAACGGATCTGAGCCCGCCGTGACTTCCGACCATCAGCTCTCGATGGGAAAGGCGCGCTGGTCGAGCGTCGTCCCTACCGGCGGCTTTTCATTCAACGTTCTGGAGGGTACTGATATGAGCGCCTAAAACCAAGCGGCGTGCCGAGCGACCGGTCGCACATTGAATACCATCGCACCGGGGCACCACGACAGGGTGGATAGAGGTGATCTGAGGCCGGCGTCCGATCCGGACGGCTTGAACCTTGTCAGGATAAGCTGAACAAACTCGCCCGCTGTAGGGACAGCCTCACACCCCCATCGCCTCCAGCCCCATCGCCACCGCCCCCAGCGGCCCCGCCATCGCGGCCAGCCCCGGCGGACCCAGCCGCCGCTCCAGTTCGCCGGCGAACCCCGCCAGCGAGCCATAGCCGCCAAGACTCTCCGCCAGCCGCGCCCGCAGCCGCGGGAAGAGGTGCGCGCGGGCGCTGATCACCCCGCCGCCGATCGCGACTCGTTCGGGCGCGAAGCCGACCACGAGATTGTGCAGCAGCCCGGCAAGATCGTGGACGAACAGGTCCCATTCGGGCCCGTCGTCGGGCAGCGCCTCGCCCTTGGCGCCGAAGCGCTGCGCGAGCGCGGGGCCCGAGATCAATCCCTCGACGCAATCGCCGTGAAACGGGCACCAGCCCGGATAGGCATCGCCCGCCGCGCGCGGCACGCGCATATGTCCGGCCTCGCCATGCGCCAGCCCCTGCACCGGCCGGCCGCCGCTGACCATGCCGACGCCGACCCCGGTGCCGATGGTGATGTAGGCGTGGCTGCTGAGGCCCTGCGCCGCGCCCCAGCGCGCCTCGGCGAGCGCGGCGCCGTTGACGTCGGTCTGGATCGCCAGCGGCCGGGCATAGCGCGCGGCGAGCCGGCGGGTGAGGTCGGTGCCGGTCCATCCCGGCTTGGTCGTCGCGGTGATCGAGCCGTGATCGGGCGCTGCCGGATCGAGCTCGAGCGGGCCGAAGCTCGCCACCCCGATCGCGTCGAATTCCCAGCCGTCGAGCACCGCCTCGATCGCCGTCAGCGTTGTCGCCGGATCGGTGGTCGGGACCGTGATTTGCGCGCGCACATCCCCCGGGCCGGTCGCCAGCAGCGCCACGCACTTGGTGCCGCCAAGCTCGATTCCGGCGATCAAGGGAGGGGGTGCGGCGTCTGTCATGAAGTTGCGCTAGCGCAGCCGGACACGCAAGGAAAGCACAGTGCCGAACATAGGTTGTTGCGGATGCGCAACAGTTTTGACGTGACGTGAAAATACATCCGAATCGGACCCTGTGAGGTGCTGGCCAAAGGTGCCGAGCGGGCGCATGCTCCAAAAAAATAAGCCGATAAGGGTTGCTGGAAACGCTCAACACTTGCGGGCAGCCAATGAAGAACCGTACCACCCAGGAAGCCGCTACCCTCGCACTGTTCGTCGAGAGCGCCACCGACCGCGCGCTGTTCCTGCTCGACGCCGAAGGCATCGTGACGACCTGGAATACCGGTGCGGAGCTGCTCACCGGGTGGAGCGCCGAAGAGATAATCGGCCAGTCGGGCAGCTTGCTGTATCCCCCCGGCGATGTGGAAGCCGGAAAGCCGGCGGCCGATCTGGCGCGCACCGCGCAGGAGGGGCGGCTGCGCGAGGAGGCGAAGCGGATCCGCAGGGATGGCAGCGAATTCCTCGCCGACGCGACCACCACCACGATCCGCGACGCGGACGGCACCCGGCGCGGCTTCGGCCAGGTGATCCACGATATCACCGATCGCAAGGCGGCCGAGCGCGCGCTCGAGCTCAGCGCGCTCCAGTTCCGCTCGATCCTCGCGACCGTCCCCGATGCAATGATCGTGATCGACGAACGTGGCGTCCTGCTGTCGTTCAGCGCCGCGGCCGAACGGCTGTTCGGCTATTCCGAAGCCGAGGTGGTCGGACGCAACATCAGGATGCTGATGCCGTCGCCCGATCGCGAGCGGCACGACGGCTATCTTCGCCATTATCTCGCCACGGGCGAGCGACGCGTCATCGGCATGGGCCGGATCGTCGTCGGCCAGCGTCGCGACGGCACCGATTTCCCGATGGAGCTGTCGGTCGGCGAGGCCAATAATGAAGGCGAGCGGCTGTTCACCGGCTTCATCCGCGACCTGACCGAGAAGCAGCGCTCCGAGCTGCGGCTCAAGGAGCTCCAGTCCGAGCTGATCCATGTCTCGCGCCTCTCGGCGATGGGAACGATGGCATCGACGCTGGCACACGAACTCAACCAGCCGCTGACCGCGATCGCCAATTATCTCGAGGCGAGCCGTGACCTACTCGTCCGGCCCGAACTGGATGCGCGAACCGGCGCGATGCTGGTCGAGGCGGTCGAGGAATCGGCCAAGGAAGCATTGCGCGCCGGGCACATCGTCCGTCGGCTGCGCGATTTCGTGTCGCGCGGCGATGTCGAAAAGCATGTCGAGGACCTCGCGCACCTGATCGACGAGGCGAGCCGGCTGGCGCTGATCGGCGCGCGCGAGCGCGGTGTGCGCGCGACCTTCGACCTCGATCCGGCGGCGGCTTCGGTGCTGGTCGATCGCGTCCAGGTTCAGCAGGTGCTGGTCAACCTCGTGCGCAACGCGATCGACGCGCTGGCAGGCTGCGAGGTGCGCGACGTGACGATCAGTTCGGCGCCCGATGCGCGCGGGATGGTGCGGGTGTCGGTCGCCGATACCGGTCCCGGCATCGATCCGGCAATCGCGTCACAGCTGTTCGAGGCCTTCGCCAGCACCAAGGAAAGCGGGATGGGGCTGGGGCTGTCGATCTGCCGCACGATCGTCGAGGCGCATGGCGGGCGAATCTGGGCCGAGGCGCGCGCAGGCGGCGGCACGGTGTTTCATTTTACGGTGATGGGTGCAGGGGTGGAGGAAACCAATGACGGAGATGCAGACAATTCATCTCGTTGACGACGAGGATTCGATCCGGCGCTCGGCCGGGTTCATGCTGCGCACCTCGGGCTACGAAGTGGAGACCTACGCCTCAGGGATCGATTTCCTGAAGGACGTCAAGGCGGCCGTGCCCGGCTGCATCCTGCTCGACGTGCGGATGCCGGGCATGGACGGGCTCGAGGTCCAGGCCGAGCTCAACCGCCGCGGCGTGGCGATGCCGGTGATCGTGCTGACCGGCCATGGCGACACCACCACCGCAGTGACCGCGATGAAGGCCGGCGCGGTCGATTTCCTCGAAAAGCCGTTCGAGAAGGCGATGCTGCTCGAGGCGATCGACGCAGCGTTCCACCGGCTGAACCAGACGGTCGATGCGACGGCGGCCGAACGCGAGGCGAAGGTGCGCATCGCCGCGCTGACCAGGCGCGAGCAGGACGTGCTGCGCGGGCTGGTGCGCGGCCATCCCAACAAGACCGTCGCCTATGATCTCGGCATCTCGCCGCGCACGGTTGAAGTCTATCGCGCCAACCTGATGAGCAAGCTCGGGGTCCGCA
Source organism: Pseudomonadota bacterium (assembly GCA_040388355.1). Taxonomy (GTDB): domain Bacteria; phylum Pseudomonadota; class Alphaproteobacteria; order Sphingomonadales; family Sphingomonadaceae; genus Sphingomonas. The sequence continues at coordinate 157,791 of JAZKCD010000022.1, forward strand.
GCCTGTCCGAGGCGCTGCGGCTGGCCTTCACAGCTGGGCTGGAGGGAGTCCTCTAGGGGAATTCGGCTTTCGCCATTGGGAAGTTTACGGAGCGACGCCGCGGCGCGCTTGCTGCAGTGCGGGTTCGAAAGATCGGACCATGCCACCAGAACCAACCCAGGCCGCGCCTGCCGAAGCGCGCTGCGTCCTCGTCGTCGAGGATGATGACGGCGTGCGCCGCTCGCTCGAACTGATGCTCGGCGGCCGTGGCTTCCGGGTGCGTGCCTATGGCGCGGCCGAGCCGCTGCTCGCCGATCCGCTCGCCGATGTCGTAGCGCTGCTGGTTTCGGACTATCGCCTGCCCGGAATGGATGGCCTCGCGATGATCCGCGCGCTTCGTGAGCGCGGGTGGCGTGGCCGCGCGGTGCTCGTCACGGCCTCAATGGCGCCCGGGCTCCATGATCGGGCGCTGGCCGCCGGCTTTGACGTGGTGCTCGAAAAGCCGATGCGCCCGCACGCGCTGATCGCCGCGCTCGAAGGCGCCGGCGACTCCGGCTGACCGCAAAAAATAGCGGCGACCGGTTCCCCGGCCGCCGCCCCCCTTATCGTTTCGCTCGCCCTAGAAGCGGCCGCGCAGGCCGACCATGACCACGCGGCCGGGGTCGTACAGCGTGAACGCGGCATTCTCGAACTGGAAGTAGCTGCGCTGCTGCGACTTGGTGAAGTTCTGGATGTCGACCGTCAGCTCGGGCAGGCCCCTGGTCCCGAGGATCTCGGCGAGGTCGAAACCTGCGCTGAGGTCCAATTGCTGATAGTCGTCGCCGTACAGTGCGGCGGCGGTGATGCCGTTCTGCGGCGCCGTGGCGGTGATCCCGCCCTGCGTGAAGGTAGTCGAGGCCCTGAGCGTGATCCCGCCCTTCTCGTAATAACCGGTGATGTTGTAGGTCAGCGGCGCCACGCCGGTGGCCACCGCCGGCGCCGCGCCCGACCCGCTCTGGCTGATCAGCGTCAAATTGGCGTTGAAGCCGAACCCGTTGAGCCCGAGATAGCGCCCGAGCAGGAAGTCGAGCGGCTGCACCCAGTTGAACTCGAGGCCGTTGACCTTGAGCGTGCCGGTCGCGTTGACTTGCTGGTTGAGCACCACCGTCGCCACGTTCGGGCCGCCGCGTGACGTGATCGCGGTCTGCTGGGTCGGCGAGAGCGTGTTGAAGGTGACTCCGTAGAAGGCGAGGTCGGTGAAGGGCACGGTGACGCCGGTGGTCACGGTGAAGCCCGTCACTGCCTTCCGGAACGCCGTGAAGCCGATATAGCCCTCGGCACCGGTATAATATTCGAAGCCCAGGTCGATATTGGTCGAAATGAACGGCGTCAGCGACGGATTGCCGACCGATCCGACGTCCGCCGACGGGCTGGTGAAGGCCAGGCCCGGCAGCATCGAGTTGGGATTGGGCCGGGTCATCGTCCGCGACACCGCGGCGCGCGCCACGGCGTTCTGGCCGATATGGAACGCGCCCGATGCCGAGGGCAGCCAGTTGATATAGTCGGTGTCGGTGTAGATGAAGTTGACGATGTTGGGATAGCAGGAGCCGTCGCGGGCATTGGCGTTGGCGCCGGTGCCCGGGCAGTCCGCGGGCAGCGGCCCGACACCGTCGGGATCCTGGACGTTGCGCGGATCGGGGATCGACACGCGGCCGCCGATCCGCTGCTTGGTCCGCACCCAGCGCACGCCGGCGTTGAACACCAGCTCGTTGGAGTCGCCGATCAGCAGGTCGCCGTTGAGCTCGCCATAGGCGCCCAGCGTCCGCTCGCGGACATAACCGCCATTGGCGCCGGTGTTCGCCGATCCCGCCTCGGGCGCGGCATCGTGGAACGCGTCATAGTTCGACGCCGCCTTGAACTTCTCCCAGTCGACGGTGATGAACCCGCTCGGCCCCGGCTTGAGCAGCGAGGCGAGCGGCGCGCCGTTGGGGACCAGCGATCCGCCATAGGTCACCGAACCGGTCGCGCCGGCGGTATAGCCGGTGCCATAGGCCGGATAGGTCGGATAGCCAGCGGGCGTGGTCGTGCTGTTCAGGCCTTCGCACGGCGGCTGGCGGTTGGGGCCGGGCAGGAACACGCTCGGCCGGTCGCCGCACACCGCATTCTGCCAGGCCTGGCTGTTGTCGAACGCCTGGATGTTGCGCGAGACATCGTCATAGGCCGCGCCCCAGCGCACATTGAGATGCTTGTCGCCGAACTGAAAGTTGCTGCGCACGCCCTTGGTGTAGGTCTGGCGGCGCTCGTCCTGGATGTTCACGCGGCCGCCGGGCCAGCCGAAATTGGCCGGATTGTTGAGGTCGAGATTGGTGGTGACGTTCGGCATGTTGCCGTCGCTATTGTCATATTCCACCGTCACGCCCGAGCTGCCCGGGGTGATCACCAGCACCGTCGGCGATTCGCGGTGGAAGATGCTCTTGGTGTAGTTGGCATTGATGTCGAACTTGAAATTGTCGCTGAGCTCGACCTCGAGCCCGGGGTTGATCCCCCAATATTGGACATGCTCGATGTGCGGGCGATATTCGAGGAACCACTGCGCGTTGGCGTAGGTGCCCTTGGTCACCACGCAGCCCTGCGAGCAGTCGCTGCGGTCGTAGGTGGTGTTGATCGGGATCGCCGCGCCGTTGCGGCCGACCCAGTTCATGTCGATGCGCTCGAGCTGGTTGAGCTTCCGCCCGAACATCCCGTCGACATAGGCATGGACCCGGTCGCCGCGATATTCGAGGCTGCCGATGAAGTTCAGCCGCTCCTTGCTGCCGAACTCGTCCGAGGGGCGGCCGAGGCGCGGGATGATGCCGTTGTCGATCTGCTGGATGCTCGCGCCCGGATTGAGCTGGAGCAGCAGCGCCTGGGTGATCGGCGTGCCGGTGGGGGCGCCCGTGATCCCGGCATTGGCGGGCACGTTCACCGGAATCGTCCAGTTGCCGCCGCCGGTGCTGTTGCAGGTGCCGGTGCACTGCGCCGCGGTGAGCGCGGGATTGGTCCAGCCGATCGTCTCATAGCCCCTGACGCGGACTTCGTTGTGCACGCCCGCGACGCCGACCAGCACGCCGAAATTGCCCGACGTGAAGCTGGCGAGCACCGAACCCTTGTAGCCCCATTTGCTGCCGGCATTGCTGCCGTTGGTGAACTGGCCCGAATAGACGATGTGGGTGCCCGGATTGTCGAACGGCCGCGCGCTGCGCATGTCGACCGTGCCCGCGGCGCCGCCTTCGATCATCCCCGGGGTCGGGCTCTTGTTGACGGTCAGCTTGGTGAACAATTCGGTCGGGAACAGGTCGAGATCGACTTCGCGATTGGTGCTCTGCGCGTCGGTGCGCCCGGTCGACGAGACCGAGACCGGCGCGCCGTTGAGCAGCACGCGGGTGAAATTGGTGCCGAGCCCGCGGATCGTGACCTGCAGGCCTTCGCCGGTGATCTCGCGGCTGATCGTCACGCCGGGGACGCGGTTGAACGATTCGGCGATGTTGGTGTCGGGGAACTTGCCGATATCCTCGGCGAAGATCGTGTCGGTGAAGCCGGTCGCGCTCTTCTTGGCGTTGGTCGAGCTCTGCAGCGACCCGCGATAGCCCTTGACGATGATGTCGGCCTCTGCCGCCTCGTCGTCCTGCGGATCGGCCTGGGCCGGCGCCTCGGCCGCCGTCTCGTCGACAGGATCGGTGGTTGCGGCGAGCGCAGGCCAAGCGGTGCCGGCCAGAAGCACGGCGCCCAGCATCGCGGCGCGACGCGCGGAAAACGAGCGTGAGAAACGCGTGATCATGCAAACCTCCCCAATTAGCCTCTTGCGGGCTTTCCACGTCATCGCCCTGCGCGATGTTAGCGGTCACATAAGGGCTATGCCTGGTCTGAGTTACTGTCAACTCATACATTTGGAATTTGATATTTCTGTTGTTTTGGAATATCTTACTACAGCACAATGCATGAAGATGTGCGTTTGAACCTATCGAGCAAACGCGATGACAGCGTTGCCATCGACGCTCGAATCGCCGCGGAAACGTTAACGTTACCGCTTTGCCCAGGGGGATTGCGCCCGGACCGGCGCGCCCACATCTCAGGCGCGCCGCGCCGCTGCGGCCCCCGGGAGCCTCTCATGCGCTACAATCAGCTCGGCCGCACCGGCCTGATCGTCTCCGAACTCTGCCTCGGCACGATGACCTTCGGCGGCGGCGACGCCGGGATATGGGGCAAGATCGGCCGGCTCGGGCAGGACGAGGCCGATGCGCTGGTCAAGGCATCGCTCGACGCCGGAATCGACTTCATCGACACCGCCAATGTCTATTCCGAAGGGCGTTCGGAGGCGATTCTGGGCCAGTCGCTCCGCAACCTCGGCATCAGGCGCGAGGAAGTGACGATCGCCACCAAGGTGCTCGGGCGGATGCATCCCGGCCCCAACGGCGCCGGCGCCTCGCGCGGGCATATCAACGACCAGGTCGAGGCGAGCCTCAAGCGGCTCCAGACCGACCATATCGACTTGTACCAAGTTCATGGCTGGGACGCGGTGACGCCGATGGAGGAGACGCTCGAGGCGCTCGACAATCTCGTCCGCCGCGGCCTCGTCCGCTATATCGGCCTGTCGAACTGGGCGGCGTGGCAGGTCGCCAAGGCGCAGGGCATCGCCGAGCGCAAGGGCGCGGCGCGGATCGCCTCGCTGCAATCCTATTACACCATCGCCGGCCGCGACCTCGAGCGCGACGTCATCCCGATGCTCCAGTCCGAAGGCGTCGGGCTGATGGTGTGGAGCCCGCTCGCCGGCGGCTTCCTCTCGGGCAAGTTCACGCGCGACAGCGAAGGGGAAGGCCGCCGTGCCACTTTCGATTTCCCGCCGGTCGACAAGGAACGCGCCTACGACATCATCGACGTGCTGCGCGAGCTGGCCGATGCGAAGGGCGCGTCGGTCGCCCAGCTCGCGCTCGCCTGGCTGCTCCACCAGCCCGCGGTGTCGAGCGTGATCATCGGCGCCAAGCGGCCCGAGCAGCTGACCGACAATCTCCGCGCGGTCGAAGTCGAATTCACGGCCGGCGAGCTCGCCCGGCTCGATGCCGCGAGCAAGCTCGCGCCCGAATATCCCGGCTGGATGATCGAGCGCCAGGCCGGCTATCGCGGCGCGCCCAGCCCGCGGCGCTGATCCTCGCTTGCGGGCAGGCGAACGCGATCCTACCCTTGTTCCGGGGGGATTCGACGATGATCAGGCTGCTGCTTCTGTGTGCCTTTTTGTGCGTGCCCGGCGTGGCGCGCGCCGAGTGGCACCGCGCCGAATCGCCGCATTTCATCATCCAGGCCGAGCTTCCCGAGGGCGCGCTGCGCAAGATGGCCGACGAGCTCGAGACCATCGATGCACTGATGCGCATGCTGAGCGGGCCGTTGCGAGCCAACCGCGCCAAGGCCACTATCCTGGTGGTGCCCGACATCGCCGTAGCGGGCAGCCTGACCGGCATCCCCGGCTTTACCGGCGGGATCACGATGGACGGCGACATGGGCGAGATCATCATCGTCTCGGGCGACGCCGCCCAGAAACTCGATGTGCGCCGCAGCCTGTTCCACGAATATGGGCACAGCTTCATGGCGCGCTTCCTCGGCAACGCCATGCCGGGCTGGTTCGTCGAAGGGTTCGCGACCTATTTCCAGACCGCGCGGGTGATCGGCGCCAACCGGGTCCGCTTCGGCGCGATCCCCGACGAGACCTTCTTCACGCTCAAGGGCGCCGGCGTGCCCTTTGCCGACATCATGTCGATGGCGGCCGAGCGTACCGACGGCCCGCCGCCGGCCAAGCTCTATGCGCAGGGCTGGCTGATGACGCACAATCTGCTGTCGGGCGGCAGCCGCGCGAACGAGATCCGCAACTATATCCGTGCGGTGAGCGCCGGCGAACCGGTGACGCAGGCCGACAGCTTCTTCGCGGGCGGCGTCGCGGCGTTCGACAAGGACATGACCGCCTATCTCAATGCCCTGCCGCCGCCGCGCAACGAGACGGTACCGCCGGTGGACCTGTCGGCGGTGACCGTGCGCGCGATGCGCCCGGGCGAGGCGCGCTTCTTCAATCGCCGGCTGCAGGATGTGGCGGTCGAGCGCGAGGGGCGCGGCAACCGCGCGGTGCGGACTCGCTCGGCCGGGATCCGCTACCAATACGCCAGGACCCTGCTCGCCGAATTTCCCGATGAGCCCGAGCTCGGCTTCTACGCCGCACGGCTGGCGCTCGCTTATGGCGAGTGCACCGCCGCCGACACGCTGGCCGAAACCCTGCTCGCCGCCGATCCGGGCAACCCGACCTTGATGGCGTTCAAGTCGCAGACTTTGGTGTGCGTCGCGCGCGAGCTGCCGCGCGGGGCGATGCCGCTGATCACGCGCAGCCGCGAGCTGGTGACGCGCGCCGCGGCGATCGATCCGGACAATCCCGCGGTGGCGATGGCGATGTTCCGCAACTATTCGGCCGACCAGGGCGCGACGCCCGCGACGCGCCGCTATCTCGACCGCGCGGTGCAGCTCAATCCGCGCGACACCGACCTGCTCAATACCGCGCTGGAGTTCGCGCTGCGCAACGAGGACATCGCCTATGCGATCAGGCTGCTGACTCCGATCGCCAACTCTCCGCACGATAACGAGTCGCGCAAATGGGCGATCCACGTGATCGCCGAACTGCGCAAACGCCGCGCCCCGCCCGCGCCGGTGCGGCGGCGGCGGCGTTAGGTTCCCGGGGCGTATCGACATTCACTTCGCGCGCCGCCCAGGTTTCCCTGTCACCCCGGAACTGTTCGGTGCCCCGTCGAACAAGGGCGCGTGCTTCTTGTTCCCCTGCGAAAGCAGGGGGGCCCAGGGTCACAAGGGTTGAACTGCCTGGCTCTGGACCCCTGCTTTCGCAGGGGAGCAACGAAGTACCTGGCGCCTATACTATTGCCGGCGGGGCAAGCGTGGACCCCGGCACAAGGCCGGGGTGACCGGGATCCGGCAGGTCATTCGCCCACCCCCTCGCGCTTGCGCAGCACCCGCTTGCGGTCGATGCCATAGGCATAGCCGCCCATGCTGCCGTCGCTGCGCTGGGCGCGGTGGCAGGGGATGACGATCGAGACATGGTTGGCCCCGCACGCCGTCCCCGCCGCGCGCACCGCCCGCGGGTTGCCCGCGGCGACCGCGAGCTGCGAATAGCTTAGCGTCTCGCCCGCCGGGATCGCGCGCAGCGCCTGCCACACCGCTTCCTGGAAGGCGGTGCCCTGGACGTCGACCGGCAGGTCGGTGTGCCGTCCTGGCATCTCGACTTCGCTCACCACCCGCGCCGCCAGCTCGGCGAGCGCGGCGCCGCCCGCGACGATCTCGGCCGCGGGGAAGCGCCGCGTGAGCGCGAACTGGTCCTCGTCGAACGCGACGCGGCACAGTCCCCTGTCGGTCGCCGCGATCAGCAGCGGCCCGAGGCTGGTCTCGGCGACGGTCCAGCGGATCGTCACCCCGGCCCCGCCGCGCTTCCACGCGGAGGGCGTCATTCCCAGCCGGGCATTGGCGGTCTCGTAGAAGCGGCTCGGCGCGGAATAGCCGGCCTCGTAGATGGCTTCGGTCACGGTGTCCTCCCTGGAGAGCGCCTGCGCGGCGCGGCGGGCGCGGAGCCCCCGGGCATAGGCGGCGGGAGTCACTCCGGTCGCGCGCTTGAACAGGCGGTGGAAATGATGCGGCGCATAGCCGACCTGGAGCGCGAGTTCGTCGAGGTCGATGCCCTCCTCCGCGGCCTCGATCAGCGCGACGGCGCGGGCAACCGCAACCCGGTCGCGGCCGACCTCGTCGGGCTTGCAGCGGAGACAAGCGCGGTATCCGGCTGCCCGCGCGGCTTCGGCATCGGCGTAGAAGATTACATGCTCGCGCTTCGGGCGCCGCGCCGGGCAGCTCGGCTTGCAATAGATGCCGGTGGTGGTGACCGCGCCGATCACGCGCCCGTCATAGGCCCGGTCGCGCGCCTGGAACGCCGCCCAGGCGGCTTCGTCGGAGAGAATATGCTGGTTGCTCATGGGGACCGATATAGGCCGGTCCCCACGCGCTCACATCCCGCGACTTGCGGTCAAAAGCGAAAGCTCCTTCGCGAGCCGGCCTGACCAGAGGTAGAGCCCGGCCAGCGCGATCCACGCCGCCTGCCCGCCATAGATGAGGATCGCGCCGTGCAGGTTCATCCGCATCATGCCCGCGCCGAGCAGCACCATCGGCGCCACGCCGGCGACGATTCCGAGCGCACCGAGCGCTCGCCCCGCCCAGCCTTGTTGCCGGATCAGCCCGAGCGACCACAGCACGAACGCCACCCCGCTCGCCACCACGCCGAGCCGTGCCAGCGCCTGATTGGCTTCCCAGGCGAATGCGAAGACCGCAGGATCGCCCGCCCCGCGCGCCACCAGGCTGGTCACGACGAACCCATTGATCGTCGCCGCGCCGATATGCCCAGACAGCGCGATGCCATAGGCGATCAACCCGGCAAGCACGTCAAACCGGTCCAGCCCCAGCCGCCACGCGAAGTGAACGAGGCCAAGCGCGGTCGCCCCGACGATCGCGATCATCGCGCCGTGGACGAACTGCCCCAGCGCCAGGTCGTGCGCATTGCTCGGGTGATGCGCCATCATCAGCACGCTCGCCAGCGACGCGAGGATCAGCACCGCCCCCGCTATCGAATCATTCCTGCCCGCGTCCATTTCCACCCTCCGGTTTGATTGATCGCCGGTTGGTTGTACGCATGGCGCCACCGCGGAAAGCGGGAATGCGCCGCGCCGCCCGGTTTCCGGACGGCGCGGGCACATCGTCCGGAAACAGGGAGCTCGACGTGCAGGACCGCCGCATCGCCCGCACCCGCGAAGCCCTGATCGGCGCGTTCAACCATCTCGTGCTCAACCGCCGCCAGCGCCATATCCGCGTCGCCGACATCGTCGCCGAGGCCAATGTCGGACGGTCGACCTTCTACGAACATTATGCGAGCGCCGACGACATCCTGCTCCAGGCGCTGGCACGGCCGATGGCGGCGCTGGCGGACGCCGCGGCCGGAACGGGCGATGTCGGCGCAGTCACTTTCCTGCTCGCGCATTTCTGGGAGAATCGCCAGCGCGCCCGCGAGATGATGGCCGGGCGGATGGACGACCGGATCGCCCGGCTGCTCGCGGGAATGGTCGAGGAACGGCTCGAGGCGCGCGATGCAGCGCTGGCCATCCCGCGCAAGCTCGCCGCGCGCCAGCTCGCCGAAGCGGCGCTGGGTCCGGTGCGCGGCTGGGTGATGGCGGAGGCGCCGTGCGACCCCGAGACGCTGGCGCGGGCGATCTGCCGCTGCGGCGCCGCGATCGTCGCGAGCCTCGCGCCCGACCCGGGATAACCCCCAGGGGTCCGTACTTAGTAGCCACAACGGCCAGGACGGAGCGAAATTTGGCCGACAGGGAGGAACTAGGAGGGAGCGA
>JAZKCD010000023.1:0-47365 GCA_040388355.1 Pseudomonadota bacterium
GGCAGCCCGCCATCCGAATCGGCTCGCAACTGGGCCCCGGCCTTCGCCGGGGAAAAGATTGGGTCTCCAACTACCGAAACAAACACGCCGATGCCTTTTGCTTGACGGCATGACGGGCTATCGCCTCATGGGCATGGACCTCTACCTCCCCATCGCCAATCTCTCGGTCAACGCGCTGGTGATCGTCGCGCTGGGGCTGGGCGTCGGGCTGCTCTCGGGGATGTTCGGCGTCGGCGGCGGGTTCCTCACCACGCCGCTGCTGATCTTCTACGGCATCCCCCCCACCGTCGCCGCCGCGTCCGCGGCCAGCCAGGTCACCGGCGCCAGCGTCTCGGGGGTGTTCGCGCATTTCCGCCGCGACGGAGTCGATGTGAAGATGGGGCTGGTGCTGGTCGCCGGCGGCATGCTCGGCAGCTTCGCCGGCGCGGGGCTGTTCCGGCTGCTCCAGGCTTCGGGCATGATCGATACGGTGATCGCGATCCTCTATGTGGTGATGCTCGGCTCGATCGGCGGGCTGATGCTCTATGAATCGATCCATTCGATGCGCGTCGCGCGGGGCTCGATCGCTGCCAAGCCGCGGCGCAAGCGGCACCATCCGCTGGTCGCGGCACTCCCGCTGCGCTGGCGCTTCTACCGCTCGGGGCTCTATATCTCGCCGCTCGCGCCGGTGCTGCTCGGCTTCTTCACCGGGATATTGACGATGCTGCTCGGCGTCGGCGGCGGCTTCATCCTCGTCCCCGCGATGATCTATCTGCTCGGCATGGGGACCCAGGTCGTGGTCGGCACCTCCCTGTTCCAGATATTGTTCGTCACGGCCTGGGCGACGATGGTCCATGCCACCACCACCAAGGCAGTCGACATCGTCCTCGCGGTGCTGCTGCTGCTCGGCTCGGTGGTCGGCGCGCAGCTTGGCGCCCGGCTGGCTTCCAGGGCCAAGCCCGAGAATCTGCGGCTGGCGCTGGCGATCATGGTGCTGGTGGTGGCGGTGCGGATGCTGCTCGGCCTCGCCTGGCGGCCCGACGAGATCTATTCGGTCGAATTGCTGTGAGGAAGGCGCTCGCCGCCCTGCTGTTCGCCCCGCTGCTGCTCGGCCAGGCGCAGACTCCGGCCAAGCCGGTCCTCGTCCCCGACGTTTCGCAGCGCGACATCGAGATCGCCTATTCGTTCACCGGCGCCGACCTGCTGCTGTTCGGCGCGATCCTCTATCCGAGCGGGCGCAAGCCGGCCGAGGGCGAGAAGCCCGCCGACATCGTCGTGGTGGTCAAGGGTCCGGCCCAGTCGGTGCTGGTCCGCGAGAAGGAGAAGGTCGCCGGCATCTGGGTCAATGCCGAGCGGATGCGCTATCGCTCGGCGCCGAGCTTCTACGCGATCGCCTCGTCGAGGCCGATCAAGGCCCTGGTCGACGAGCGCACCCGCGCGATCTACGAGCTCGGAGTCGACAGCCTCCAGCTCTCCCCCGCCTCGGGCGCCGCGCCCGAGGTCCAGCGCCGCTTCGACGCCGGGCTGGTCGAGCTGCGCCGGCGCGGCGGGCTTTATTACGAGGCGCCCGGCGCGGTCGAGATCACCGGCGGGGTGCTCTACCGCGCGCGCATGACCATCCCGGCGCGCGTGCCGGTGGGGCGCTTCACCGCCGAGACCTTCCTGATCCGCGACGGCCGCGTCCTCGCCGCGGCGGTGCGCCCGATCGACATCCGCAAGTCGGGCTTCGAGCGATTCGTCGCGCGCTCGGCCGACCGCCACTCAATTATCTATGGTCTGGTCGCGGTCGCGCTATCGGTCCTCTTCGGCTGGGGCGCCGGCGCGATCTGGCGAAGATTCTAAACACCTACAAATCATCCAATATTTACCTCCCTGTGCGCATGGTGTGACACGGCAACAGGGAGCAGCCGATGGAAGGCCAGTTCGGCGCGCGCGGTTTCGAAGGCGCGACGCCCATTTCAGCGGACTCGATTCCCGCCCCTTCGCCCGGGCGCCTGATCGGCACGGTCACCGAAATCGCGGGTTCGTCGAGCGCGGTGGTGCTCGATTCGGCGGTGCTCGAATCGCTCGTCGGGCATAGCGACGTCGCCGTCGCGCATGCCGGCCAGGTCGGCAGCCAGGTCAAGATGCGGGTCGGCAGCACCTGGCTGATCGCCAATGTCCGCTCCTTGAAGCTCGCCGATGGCGGGATCGCCGCGCAGGTCGATTTCCTCGGCGAAGGCGACGAGGAGAAGCTGACCGGCAAGCTCTACAAGTTCCGCCGCGGCGTGACGCGCTATCCCACCCCCGGCACTCAGGTCTATCCGGTCTCGACCGCCGACTTGAAGCAGATCTACGCCGCCGAGGACCGCGCGCATATCGAGATCGGCAATGTCTATCCGACCAAGGATATCCGCGCCGCGCTCTATATCGACGCGATGCTCGGCAAGCATTTCGCACTGCTGGGCTCGACCGGCACCGGCAAGTCGACCGCCGCCGCCTTGATCCTCCACCGCATCTGCGAGTTGGCACCCCAGGGCCATATCGTGATGATCGATCCGCACGGCGAATATTCGTCCGCCTTCAAGTCGATCGGCGCGCTCTACGATGTCTCGAACCTGCAGATGCCCTACTGGCTGATGAACTTCGAGGAGCATTGCGAGGTCTTCCTGACCACCAGCGGCTCGGACCGCCAGGTCGACGCCGATATCCTCGCCAAGGTCGTGCTCGCCGCCAAGCAGAAGAACCGCCTCGCCGCCGAGATCGGCAAGCTCACCGTCGATGCGCCGATCCCCTATCTGCTGTCGGATCTCACCACGATCCTGCAGAACGAGATGGGCAAGATGGACAAGGCGACCGACACCGCCCCCTATCTCCGCCTCCGCAGCAAGATCGACGAGATCAAGGCCGATCCACGCTACACCTTCATGTTCTCGGGCATGCTCGTCGCCGACACGATGGCCGATTTCCTCGCGCGCATCTTCCGGCTTCCCGGAGATGGAAAGCCGATCTCGATCATCGACGTCTCGGGCGTGCCCTCGGAAATCACCTCGGTGGTGGTCGCGGTTCTGTCGCGGATGGTGTTCGACTTCGCGATCTGGTCGCGCAACGAAGCCAAGCGGCCGATCCTCCTCGTCTGCGAGGAAGCGCACCGCTACGTCCCCAACGAACGCAACGCCGACGGCTCGTCGGTCGGGCGAATCCTCAGCCGGATCGCCAAGGAAGGCCGCAAATACGGCGTCTCGCTGGGCCTCATCACCCAGCGCCCGTCGGACCTCGCCGAGGGCGTGCTCTCGCAATGCGGCACGATCCTGTCGATGCGGCTGAACAACGAACGTGACCAGGCCTTCGTCCGCGCCGCGATGCCCGAAGGCGCGCGCGGCTTCCTCGATTCGATCCCCGCGCTGCGCAACCGCGAATGCATCGCGGTCGGCGAAGGCGTCGCGACCCCGGTGCGGCTGCTGTTCGACAATCTCGACGACAACAAGCGCCCCGCGTCGGACGATCCTTTGTTCTCGAAGCTGTGGCGCGACACCGGCGGCGAGGAAGCGATCCTCGAGCGCACGATCAAGCGCTGGCGCGCGCAGGGGCGGTAATTGCGCCTCCTCCTCGCCGCCTGCCTCGCCCTGCCGTCATGCGCAGCAGCCAGGCAGGACGCGCCGCGGATGTTCGCCGATTATGAGTGCAGCGCGCGCACGACTCTCGATGCCGGGGAAATCCGCGTCGTCCGATGGCTGTCCGCCGCCGGCGCGCTGAGCAGCACGGTGGTCCTGTGGACCCCCGGCGTCCCGGCTAATCCGGGGTTGATCGTGTCGGGGCGTTGGCAAGCGCTCGCCCCTGCGAGCGTGGATTTCGGCCGGGGCCTGGCGATGTTCGACTGGACCGTCAGCAACGACCCGAGGCGGCGCCGTACTTCCCGCTATCGGCTCGAATTGCGCGTGCGGCCCGGTCCGCCTTGGGAGGGGTATGGGGTTCTCGAAGGCCGTTTCCCGCTATCGGACGGCGTCCGGCTGAGCGCCGATTGGGCAGATGTCGCAGCGATGGCGCGCGGGGCCGGCCGCCTGTCTCTCGTCCTGAAGGATCGCAAGGGCCGCGTGCTGTCCGCAACCGCCCTCGACCGCTCTGCGTTCGAAGGATTCGAGCCCGAGGCGGAAAGGCTGCTGGCGCGGACCGCGGAAATGGCCGGCGACTTCAGGACCCGCTGCGAATCGACCCGGACGGACGACATCATCATCTGACGGTCGGTCCGTCGAATCGAAAGCCTATTCCTCGTCCTCGTCCCCACGCTTGCCGCCGCCGACGGGGACCGCGAGCAGCCGGCTCAGCCGCGAGCGGAACGCGCTGAGGTCGTTGCCGGTCAGCTGGCGGATCACCGAGAAGGATACCGACATCGGATTGACCGCGGCACCGTTGCGATAAAGCTCGTAATGCAAGTGCGGCCCGGTCGAGAGCCCCGAATTGCCGCTCGCCGCGATCTGCTGGCCGCGGCGGACGCGCTGGCCGGGGCGGACGAGGATGCGGCTGAGATGGCCGTAGCCGGTGCCGTAGCCGCCGCCGTGCGAGAGCTTGACGAACTGGCCATAGCCGCTGCTGCGCCCGGCGAACTGGACGACGCCGTCGGTCGCGGCGAACACCGGCGATCCGTAATGCGCGGCGATGTCGATGCCCTTGTGCATGCGGGTATAGCCGAGGATCGGGTGGCGCCGCATCCCGAAGGTCGAGGAGATCCGCCCGTTGGCGGGCATCCCCATCGAGCCCTTCCGCTCGCCGCGGCCCGAGCCGTCATACCATTCGTCGCGCCCGTCGACCGAGGTGCGGACCAGCTGGAGCTTGTTCGAGCAGCCCGACACGCCGGCGTACACCAAATTGCCCATGCGGACCTCGCCGGTCTCGGCGCGCGCCTGCTCGACGATGATGTCGAAGCGGCAGCCCGAGCCGATCCGCGACACCGCCACGCGCGTGCCGAGCGAGCGGATATAGGTCTCGACCGCCTTGGCCGGCGCCCCCGCGGCGCGCGCCGAGCGGTAGAGGCTCGATCCGAACGCGCCCTGGATGCGCAGCGGCGTGTTGTCGATCCGGATCGGGATCTCCTTCAGCGCGAGCTCGCCGTTGCTGCGGGTGATCTGGAGGTTGAGGTCGAAGCGCGCGCGGAACGCCAGCGCCTCGAGCGGGCGCGGCTGCGACTTGTCGGCGCGGCGGCCGAGGATGAGCTCGCCGCGGGTGCTCTTGACGTCGCCGAGCGCGACCGCCTTCTGGAGCAGCGCCATCACCTGCGACGAATCGCTCGCGCCCACGCCCGAGCGCTTGAGCAGCCCGGCGAGCCCGTCGCCCGAACCGATCGTCAGCGGCAGCGTCAGCTGCGGCCGCTCGGGAGTGTCGCTCAAGGGGGCGACCAGCCGAGTCGCCGCCATGTGGTATCCGGTCCCCGCGCCGTCGCCGAGCGGCTTGATCGCCTGCGCGCGCGCGGCGTCGAGCTCCTTGCCCTGGAGCGCGGGCGGGACATAGCCGTAGATCGGGTTCTCGAAGCCGGGCGAAAGCAGGAAGGTCAGCGCGCACAGCCCGGCGCAGGTCGCGGCGCCGCGGTACCAGGTCAGCGTGCCGATCCGCGAACCGAGATCGGGGGTGATGTCGAAATCGGGGAAATGGCGCTGCAACAGCCCCGCGCGCGCCTCTGCACGCCGGCTCCCGTCGATCTGGCCATGATCATTGCGCGTGAACAAGGCGCGCTGCCCCCACAAATCGTCGTCGATGGTGCCGACACCCCCGGCAAGGGTCGAATGACTGTGGAAGGCAGGGTTTAAAGTCAAATTAAGTAGCCCCTTGGCGACTCGTCCCTGCGGCAAGATGTGCCACACCCAGGATGAAGGGAAGCTTTCACTATATTCGCTAACCAATAGAACGGGGTTAACGCGATTCTGCCAGTCGGGGGAGTTGCTTAAGGGGCGACTCGGAACGATCTTGTGCAGGCATGAGTCGGTTCGCGCGTTCCCCCATCACGGCGGTCCTGGGCCCCACCAACACGGGCAAGACCCATTTGGCGGTCGAGCGGCTGTGCGGCCATGCCAGCGGCATGATCGGCTTCCCGCTGCGGCTGCTCGCGCGCGAGGTCTATGACCGCGTCGTCCGGATGAAGGGGCCGGCCGAAGTCGCGCTGATCACCGGCGAGGAGAAGATCCTGCCGCCCAAGGCGCGCTGGTTCCTGTGCACGGCCGAGAGCATGCCGCTCGAAAGGGACCTTGCCTTCGTCGCGCTCGACGAGGCGCAGCTCGGCGCCGATCCCGAGCGCGGGCATGTCTTCACCGACCGGCTGCTTCGCGCGCGGGGACGCGAGGAGACGATGATCCTCGGCTCGGATTCGCTGAGACCCATGCTCAAGGCATTGGTCCCCGACGCCGAGATCATCGGCCGCCCGCGCTTCTCGACGCTCAGCTATGCCGGGGCGAAGAAGCTGTCGCGCTTGCCCCGCCGCTCGGCGATCGTCGCCTTCTCGGCCGAGGAGGTCTACGCCGTCGCCGAGGCGCTGCGGCGGCTGCGCGGCGGCGCGGCGGTGGTGATGGGGGCGCTCTCCCCACGCACCCGCAACGCCCAGGTCGCGATGTTCCAGGCGGGCGAGGTCGACTATCTCGTCGCCACCGACGCGATCGGGATGGGGCTCAACATGGACGTGGCGCATGTCGCTTTCGCCAGCCTCAGCAAGTTCGACGGCCACCGCCAGCGCCGCCTGACCGTCGCCGAGATGGCGCAGATCGCCGGCCGCGCCGGCCGCCACCAGCGCGACGGCACTTTCGGCGCGCTCCACGAGGAGGGCCCCAGCGCCTTCACCCCCGAGGAAGTGCTGGCGATCGAGGCGCACCGGGTGCCGCGGCTCGAGCATCTCTACTGGCGCGAGGGCGATCCCGATTTCTCGAGCATCGACGATCTGGTCGCCAGCCTCGAGATGCGGCCCGACGCCCGCGTGCTGCGCGCCGCGCCGCAGGCCGAGGATCTCGCGGTGCTCAAGCGGCTCGCCGAGGAGGCCTGGGTGCGCGACCGGGTGCGCACGCCCAGCCAGGTCGCGCGGCTATGGGCGGCGTGCGGGCTGCCCGATTTCCGCAAGCTCGGCGTCGATCCGCATGCGCGCTTCGTCGGCCGTTTGTTCGGGCATCTGAGCGAAGCCGATGGCCATATCCCGCACATATGGTTCGCCGACGAGATCGCCCGGCTCGACCGCGTCGAAGGCGATGTCGAGACGCTCGCCGGGCGGATCGCCGCCGCGCGCAGCTGGGCCTATATCGCTCACCGCGCCGACTGGCTCGCCGACCCCGCGCACTGGGCCGAGCGCACCCGCGCCGTCGAGGAGAAGCTGTCCGACGCGCTCCACGCCAGCCTCACCCAGCGCTTCGTCGACAAGCGCACCACGGTGCTGCTCCGCCAGATCGGCGCCGATGCGTCCAACCTGCCGGTGACGATCGGACCCGAGGGCGAAGTCAGCGTCGAGGAGCACAGCCTCGGGAGGCTCGAAGGCTTCCGCTTCACCGTGACTCCCGTTGCGCGCGCCTCGGACAAGAGGATGCTGCTCGCGGCGGCGGAGAAAAGGCTGGCGGCGGAATTGCGCAGCCGGGGAAAGGCGCTCGCCGAGGCTCCGGACGACGATCTCTCCCTCGCCTTTCCCCGGCGAAGGCCGGGGCCCAGTATCGATGAAGCCGAGGTGGCATCCCGCGCTCCGGACCGGCTCGCAACTGGGCCCCGGCCTGCGCCGGGGAAAATAGAATTATTCTGGCACGACGTCGCCGTAGCCCAGCTCAAGCCCGGCCCCACTCTCGCCCGCCCGAAGATCAAGCTCGACCGCGCGCTCGATGTCCTCGACGCTCCGGCCCGGTCCGCGATCCAGGCGCGTCTCGACGCCTGGTTCGCCGCGCACCTCGCCCGCCACTTGCCGGTGCTGGCGAAGCTCGACGCCACCACTCGCGACCCTGCAGCCGGCGCCCCCTTGCGCGCGCTCGCCGGCGCGCTGCTCGAAGCCGGCGGCCTGCTCCCCCGCCGCGCCGCCGCCGCGATGGTCGAGGCGCTCGCCTCCGACGCGCGCAAGGCGCTGCGCAGCATCGGCGTGTCGATCGGCACCCTCGACTTGTTCGCCCCGGCCCTGCTCAAGCCCGGCGCGGCGCAGTGGCGCCGGGTGCTGATGGCGCTCGCCGAAGGCCCGCGCGAGGGCGCCACCGTCCTGCCCCGGGGCGCGCCCGGCGCCGATCTCGCCCACGGCTTCCGTCCGCTGGGCGCCCAGGCTGTGCGCGTCGACCTGGTCGAACGCATCGCCCGCGCCGCGCATGAGTCGCGAAAAGGCCGCAAGCCCTTCGCCCCCGATCCGGCGCTCGCCACGTCGATGGGGCTCCAGCCCGAGACGATCGCGCGGCTGATGGCGCAGCTCGGTTTCCGCACCGCGAAGGCCGCCGAGGGACAGCCGCCGCGCTGGATCTGGCAGGGCCTGACCCCCGCTCCCAATCCGAAGGCCCCGCCCACCGACAACGCCTTCGCCGCGCTCGCGAGCTTGCGCGGTGTCTGACGCGGGGACGATGCGGCTCGACCGGTTCCTGTGGTTCGCGCGCATCGTCAAGACGCGCGGCCAGGCGCAGGCGCTGGCCGGGGGCGGGCATCTGCGCATCGACGGGCGCCGCATCGAGCGCGCGCACGCGCCCGTCCGCCCGGGCAACATCCTCGCCTTCCCCGCGCATGGCGACGTCCGCATCCTGCGGATCGAAGCGCTCCCCCACCGCCGCGGCCCGCCCGCCGAGGCCCGCGCCTGCTACGCCGATCTAAAGAATGAGAACGTCTCGCAGAAAGACCCTATTGATTGACGCGTCCGTAACGCGGGCATAGCAGAGGGCATGTTTCGGGGCTTTGCCTGCCGCTAGAGGGCCGTTTTCCATGACCTACGTCGTCACCGACGCCTGCATCAAATGCAAATACATGGACTGCGTCGAAGTCTGTCCGGTCGACTGTTTCTACGAGGGCGAGAACATGCTCGTCATCAACCCCAGCGAGTGCATCGACTGCGGCGTCTGCGAGCCCGAATGCCCCGCCGAGGCGATCCTGCCCGATACCGAGAACGGCCTCGACCAGTGGCTCGAGCTCAACAAGACCTATTCGGAGGAATGGCCCAACGTGACGCAAAAGGGCGACGCGCCGGCCGATGCCGACGAGCACAAGGGCGAAGAGGGCAAGTTCGACAAATATTTCTCGGCCAACCCGGGCACCGGCAGCTAGCGTTCCCTTCCCTACCGTTATCCACGGAAACCTGCGGCAACGCGCAACTTCCTGCGGCGAAACGTGACGTTCCGCTGGTAATTTTATTACAGCCGTGCTATAAGCGCGCCGACGGAGAGACTATTCTCCGCCCGGAGACAACAAGAGAAGTCGCCCCGATCGCCCTCCTCGCAGCGCCTAGCGTCTGCGGGTGGACGCCGCAACCCCGTCGGGGCCCTGTATCACGGAAAGGCTGTACATGGCTGCCAAGGCGCTGTCCTTCGATGTCGGCGATTATGTCGTTTACCCCAAGCACGGCGTGGGCCGTGTGATCGAACTCCAGAAGCAGGAAATCGCGGGAATGCAGCTCGAGCTGTATGTCCTGCGCTTCGAAAAGGAGCGGATGACTCTCCGCGTCCCCACCAACAAGGCCGAGAGCGTCGGCATGCGCAAGCTCTCCAGCGACAAGACGCTGCGCGAGGCGCTCGAGACGCTCAAGGGCAAGCCGCGCGTCAAGCGCACCATGTGGTCCAGGCGGGCGCAGGAATATGAGGCCAAGATCAATTCGGGCGACCTCGTGTCGATCGCCGAAGTGGTCCGCGACCTGTTCCGCGCCGAGGACCAGCCCGAGCAGAGCTATTCCGAGCGCCAGATCTTCGAAGCGGCCGCCAGCCGCCTCGCCCGCGAGCTCGCGGCGATGGAAGAGGTGCTCGAGCCCGCCGCGCTCGAGAAGATCCTCGACATCCTGCGCAAGGCCGCGGTGACCTGGAACAAGGACAAGGTGCCCGCGTAAAGCGGCTCCGGTTCGGAATCAGAAGGGGCGGCCCGCAACGGCCGCCCTTTTTGTTTTTCGCGCGGGACGCCGAACCGCCAGCGTGATCGTCGGATTGCCGTCCGGCTGCTTCCGGCTCACAATGCGAAGGTGGCTGGAGAAAGCGCGTGAAAAAGCACATCGTTGCATTGGTTTATGCGGTTACGCTGTCCGCCTGCTCTGGGCAGAGCGCCGATACGCTCCCTCCGTTTGCTGCCATCGAGAAGGCAACGCTCGATTACGCCAACTGCGTAGATCAGGCCGCTCGCAAGCCTGTAAGCCGACCGAGCCAGGTAAACGATCTTGCGCGACGAGCGGTGGCTGCTTGCCGGGCGCTACGAACCAAGGCGCTCGCGCTCAAGAGCGTCCCCGTGTTCTTTCCCACGGTTGCGGAATTCGATTCAACGCATTTGGACGTCGCCCGAAGCGCTGTCGAAAGCGCCGGCCGCGAAGGTAATGGCGCCCGCGCCCGGTAATCGCTCTTCCCATCGCGGAGGAGTTGGTGTATTGCGTGTGCAACACACAGACGCGACGAGAGGAAATCCGATGCGCATTCTGCTGATGACCGCATTCCTGCCGCTGATGGCCTGCCACGCCAGCTGGGACCATGACGGCGGCGATGCCCATGTCGCGCAGTCGAGCGGCACCAAGGCCGCGCGCACCTATGACGCGACCGGCTTCACCGGCGTCGAGGTCCGCGGATCGGACGATGTCCAGGTCAAGGCCGCCGACGCCTTCTCGGTCCGCGCCGAGGGCGATTCGAAGATCCTCGACCAGCTCGAGATCGCCGTGGTCAACGGCCAGCTCCGCATCGGCCGCAAGGGCGAGTCGTCGCACTGGAGCTGGGGCAATCACGGTGACGATGGCGTCAAGATCTACGTCACCATGCCGCACCTCAATTCGGCAAGCGTCGCGGGCGCGGGCAATCTCGACGCCGATCGCGGCGAAGGCGATTTCAAGGGCGCGATCGCGGGGTCGGGCAATCTCACCGTCGCCGCGCTCCAGGGCGGCGCAGTCGATCTCGACATCGCCGGCTCGGGCAATCTCAAGGTCGCCGGCACCGCGGCCAGCCTCAACGCCTCGATCGCCGGCTCGGGCGATATCGACGCCAAGGCACTGACCGCGGCCAGCGCGAGGGTGTCGATCGCGGGCTCGGGCAATGTCCGCGGCACCGTCAACGGCGAAGCCGATGTCTCGCTGATCGGCTCGGGCGACGCCGAGCTCGGCGGCGGCGCCAAGTGCAAGGTCAGCAGCATGGGCTCGGGCGACGCGCGCTGCACGTAAGGCTTTGATGTCGCGGTCCCGGCCCGCTCCCCCTCCCGGCCACCCGACGGCATCGTAATTATGGGCCGGCACCGTACGCGCAGGCCATTGCGCGCAAGGGTCCAGAGTGCGAGTCAGGGCAATGCGCTGGCTCGCCCTCGTTCTTCTGCTCGCCTTGACCGCCTCCGCGGCCCCGCAGGAAAAACGCTATCTGGTCTCGGGCTTCGAGCGCGTCCGCATCGACGGCCCCTATGAAGTCGAGATCGTCCGCGGTCCCTTTTCCGCCCGCGCGGAAGGCGATGCCAGGGCGCTCGAGCAGCTCGACGTGCATGTCGACGGCACCATTTTGGTGGTCGGCGCGGGCGCGCGCGGCTGGGAGCTGCGCGCGGGCGAAAGCGTCGCGACGCCCCGGATCATGCTGTCGACCCCGGTGCTGCGCGCGGTGCTGGTCAATGGCGGCGCCCGCGTCCGCGTCACCGAGATGCGCAGCGCGCGCGTCGATCTCGCGCTCAACGGTCCCGGCGCGATCACGGTCGGCGCGCTCGACGCCGACGATCTCAACACGACGATCACCGGCGCGGGCGCGATGACGATCGCCGGCAACGCCCGCCGCGTCCGGGTCCGCTCGAACGGCGCGGGCGGCTTCGACGGGACCGGCCTGACCGCGGGCGATGCGACCCTGGTCTCCGAAAGCTCGGGGCCGATGCGGATCGGCGTGCGCTACACCGCCCGCGTGATCGCGCTCGGCATCGGCACGGTCCATCTCGACGGCAAGCCCGAATGCACGATCAGCGGCAACGGCCCGGTCGAATGCGCCGGCAAGGTGATCCGGACGAAATAGGCGGCTTCGATTGATCGAATCTTTCTCCCCTCCCTGGAAGGGGCGATTGTATCGATTGCAAACCCGTCAGTGCGGATGGCGTACACCTCTCCCGCTTTCGCGGGAGAGGGAGGGCCCACGCGAAGCGTGGGAGGGTGAGGGTCTTCTTCTTCCGTGCGGGTGGGCCGCGACCGAGGTGAAGAAGAAGACCCTCACCCAACCCTCTCCCGCGAAAGCGGGAGAGGGCTAAGAACGGCGGTCATGTTTGCAATCGATATTACGCCGCGATCGGGAATCGCAGCAGCCGCCCTTCCACCGCAATCAGCGCCTCGGCCCGCCGCCCCACCGCACGCACGATCTCGGGATGGTGCGCGTCGAGTCCGCCGGTCAGCGCGCCGAACGCGGGCAGGATCAGCTTGGTCCCGGTCGCGACGAAGCAGCGCCGCGACACCAGCCGCCCGCGCACCTGGACGCGGAACTTGGGATGGAAATGCCCCGACAATTCGGGCCGCAGCTCGCTCGGGTTCGCTTCGTGCCGCAGCAGCAGCCCGTCGACTTCGGCTTCCTCATGGATCGTCCCGCCGCAATGATCGGCCAGCAGCGAATCATGGTTGCCGGTGATCCAGTGCCAGTCGAGCCGCCGGGTCAGCCCGGTCAGCAGCGCGCGCGCATCGCCGGGCAGCCGCTCGCACCCCTTCGAATCGTGGAAGCTGTCGCCGAGGCACCACAAGGCCTCCGCCCCGGTCCGCTCGGCCAGCGCCGCCAGCGCGGTCAGCGTCGCGATCGAATCATAGGGCGGCAGCATCTGCCCGCGCGCGGCGAACCAGCTCGCTTTCTCGAAATGCAGGTCGGCGACGAGCAACGCACGCCGCGCCGGCCAGTAGAGCGCGCCTTCGGGCAGCGCATTGAATTCATGACCGGCGAACGAAAGGGGAACCATGGGCTCCGCTATCGGGCGCACGGGCGCGCGCGTCAACAGCGGCGTATCGCCTGGGTCTGGGTGCCGCGGCGGAGCAGCCCGCGGTCGGCGCCCTGCTTCTCGACCTTGTAGCGGACCGTTTCGGGCGGATCGACCGGCTCGGTCCCGGCCTCGCCCATCCGCGCCGTGATCGTCTCGGTCACCTGGTCGCCCTCGACCGCCCAGCTCCCGACATCGCCATGCGCGTCGAGCTTGCCGTCGGGCGAATAGACCACAGTGAAATCGGTCGCGCAGTCGTCCTCATAGGCCCAATGCCCGACCAGCCACTGCGCGAGCGGCGCGTCGGCGGCGGGCTTGGCGGCAGCGGGCGGCGGCGCGGCCTCGGGCGCGGCATTGACCACGGCCTCGGCGGTATTGTTCGCCGGCGCGGCGGGCGGCTGCGCGTTGCACCCGGCCAGCACCAGCAGCGCGCCCAGGCCGCGATACCGCATCAGGCCGGAACCTTCGCCGTCTCGCCCAGCCGCTCGAGAATCCGCACCCACGACCTTTGCCCCTTGTGGAAGCTCTTGAGGTCGTATTTCTCGTTGGGCGAATGGATATTGTCGTCGTTGAGCGCGAAGCCGACCATCACCGTGTCCATCCCCAGGATCGTGCGGATCGACTGCACCACCGGGATCGATCCGCCACAGCCGAGCAAGGCCGACTTGCCCCATTCGGCGTCGAGCGCGTCGCGCGTCGCCGCCAGCGGCGGGCTGTCGCTCGCCAGCGTGATCGCCGGCGATCCGGGGCCGCGCACCAGGAATTCGGCGCTGCAATCGGCGGGCAGCCGCGACCGGACATGGTCCTCGAACGCCGCCCACACCTGGTCGGGGTCCTGCGTGCCGACCAGCCGGAAGCTGATCTTGGCGTGCGCCTCGGCCGGGATCACGGTCTTGAAGCCTTCGCCGGTATAGCCGCCCCAGATGCCGTTGATCTCGGCGGTCGGCCGCGCCCAGCTCTGCTGGAGCGCGTCGAACCCGGCCTCGCCCGCGGGCACGCTCAGCCCGACATCGCCGAGGAACGCCTTGCCGTCGAAGCCGAGCGCGTCCCACGACGCCTGCACCGCCGGGCTGATCGCCGGCACCCCGTCATAGAAGCCGGCGAGCGTGACGTGCCCGTCATCGTCCTTGAGGTCCGAGAGGATGTCGGCAAGCAGCTGGATCGGATTGCGCGCCGGCCCGCCATAGAGCCCCGAATGCAAGTCGCGCGAAGGGCCGCGCACGATCACTTCGCCCGCGGTCATCCCGCGCAGCCCGATGGTCAGCCCCGGGGTCTCGGTGTCCCACATCAGCGTGTCGCAGATCAGCGCGAAATCGGCGGTCAGCTCGGCGGCGTTGGCGATGAGGAACGGATCGAGGCTCTGCGACCCCGATTCCTCCTCGCCTTCGAACAATATGGTCACGCGGCACGGCAGTTCGCCCGCGGTCTCCTTCCACGCGCGGCAGCCTTCGATGAAGGTGCGCAGCTGGCCCTTGTCGTCCGAAGCGCCGCGCCCGACGATCGCCTTGCTGCCGTCGGCGCGGGTCTCGATCACCGGATCGAACGGGTCGCGCTTCCACAGCTCGATCGGGTCGATCGGCTGGACGTCGTAATGGCCGTAGAACAGCACATGCGGGCCACCGCCGTCCTTGGGGCCGTCATGATGCGCGACCACCATCGGATGCCCCGGCGTCGGCGCCACCCGCGCCTCGAAGCCGAGCCCCGCCAGTTCGTCCGCGAGCAATTGCGCGGCGCGCTGGCATTCCGGGGCATAAGCGGGATCGGTCGACACCGATTGCACGCGCATCAGCGCGAACAGCCGGTCGATCGAGTCGTCGAGATTCTGCTCGATAAAGTCGAGCGCCTGGGCGGAGTCGGTCATGAGGGCGAGGTACGCCTCGGGCGATGCGGCTTCAAGTCGCGGCGTCACTTCCCGCGAAGCGGGCTCAACCTTCTTCTCTGCGCCTCTGCGTTCTCTGCGCCTCTGCGCGAAAAAAAGAAGAGATTGGTTCGCGCAGAGGCGCAGAGAGCGCGGAGAAGAGAGAGGGCCCGCTTTCGCGGAAACGACGGGGAGGGTAGGAGGCGCCATGACCGAACCCCTCCCCACCGCCGGTGCCGAAGCCGCCGAACTCCTCCGCACGCTCGGCTGCCCGCTCCCCGCCACCGGCCGCCCCTCGCCGATCGACGGCTCGGCGATGCCCGCAGTCCCCGAAACCGCCGATATCGACTCCGCCATCGCCCGCTCCACCGCCGCCTTCGCGCAGTGGCGCAGCGTCCCCGCCCCGGTCCGCGGCCAGCTCGTCCGGCGCTTCGGCGAGGCGCTGCGCACCCACCGCGAGACCCTTGGCCGCCTCGTCACGATCGAGACCGGCAAGCCGCTCTCCGAAGGCGTCGGCGAGGTCCAGGAGATGATCGACATCTGCGAGTTCGCGGTCGGCCTCTCGCGCCAGCTCTACGGCCTCACCATCGCCTCCGAACGCCCCGAGCATCACATGCGCGAGCTGTGGCATCCGCTCGGCCCGGTCGCAGTGATCAGCGCGTTCAACTTCCCCGTCGCGGTGTGGGCGTGGAACGCGTGCCTCGCTTTGGTCTGCGGCGATTCGGTGCTGTGGAAGCCGTCCGAGAAGACTCCGGTCACGGCCTGGGCAGTGCAGGCGCTGTTCGATTCGGTCGCTGCCGACGCTCCCGCAGGCCTCTGCCAGCTCGTCACCGGCGGCCGCGAGGCGGGCGCCGCGCTCGCCGGAGACTCGCGCATTCCCCTGGTCTCCGCCACCGGCAGCGTGGCGATGGGCCGCGCCGTCGCGCGCACCGTCGCCGAACGGCTCGGCCGCAGCCTGCTCGAGCTCGGCGGCAACGCCGCGACGATCGTCGCGCCCTCGGCCGATCTCGACCTCGCCGTCCGCGCGATCGCCTTTGGCGCGGCGGGCACCACCGGCCAGCGCTGCACGACGATGCGCCGCCTGATCGTCCACGAATCACTCTATGACACGCTTCTCCCCCGCCTGAAGAAGGCGTTCGCGTCGCTCCGTATCGGCGACCCGCGCGACCCGGCGGTGCTGATCGGCCCGATGATCGACTCGGCCGCAGTGACGGCGATGGCCGCCGCGCTCGACCGCGCCCGCGCCGAGGGCGGCCACGTTACCGGCGGCGAAGCGAAGGGCGGCTGCTACGTCGCCCCCGCGCTCGCCGAGATGCCCGCGCAGAGCGATCTCGTCCGCGACGAGACCTTCGCGCCGATCCTCTACGTCCTGCGCTATTCGGACTTCGCGCAAGCCGTCGCGATCCAGCGCGACGTGCCGCAGGGCCTGTCCTCCTCGATCCTCACCAACGACCTGCGCGAAGCCGAGGCCTTCCTCTCCGCCACCGGCTCGGACTGCGGCATCGCCAACGTCAACATGGGCACCTCGGGCGCCGAGATCGGCGGCGCGTTCGGCGGCGAGAAGGACACCGGCGGCGGCCGCGAGTCGGGGTCGGACAGCTGGAAAGCCTATATGCGCCGCCAGACCCAGAACGTGAATTACGGCCGGACCCTGCCGCTCGCGCAAGGCGTCGAATTCGACGTCTAGGGCCAAGGCGGCGGGATGCGCGCACCCCGCCGCCCCGCCGTCACCCGGCCATCAACAGGCTGGACCCCAGGATCGCGACGATCAGCAGCCCGAAGACGACAGAGCTCGTCATCGAGGGCTTGAACGGCCTGGAATGGTCGCGCCGCAGCTGGTCCATCTTCGCCGCCATCCCCGCCCGCGCCGACAGCGTGCCGCGCTGCGCGATCGGGGCATGCGCGAGGAAGTCGATGCAGCGCGCAGTCTCCGCCGCGTTCAGCAGCGGATAGCGCCGCAGCAGCGCCTCGACGTCGTCGATCGCGGCGCTCTGGGTATTGCGGGGGACGGTGGGCGTGGCCCAGGTCGGATTGTCTTCATGTTCGATAATCATGATTCACTGCCTCTTGTCGCGCGCGCCGCCGCGGCAGCCGCGCAGTCGTAAGGACCCGCGCGGCCAGGGGCCGGGCGGGCAGATTGCGTCGATGAGGAAAAGCTCAGGCGAGCGGAGGCGCGCGGGCCCTTGCAGTCGAAAGCCAGCGGCCGGGGCGCTGCGCCCGCGCAAGTGCCGGACGTGCCGATGCCGGCGCGGCGGCGGCGCGGGCGAGACCGGGCACCGCCGGGACGAGCGCCGGCGTATCGCCGAAATCGGGACGCCGCGCGCCCGGACCCTTGGCATTCTGCAGGCTCCGCCGCGAATCGCCGGCCCGGTCGGAGGCCGCCAGCAGTCCCTGGTCGGGGGTCGCCGCGCTGAACGCGGATTGCAGGCGCGAACCGGGGCCGGCATCGCCGGGGAGCAGCGCGATCAGCAGCGCGACCACGAGGCCGAACATCGCGCCGGCCGTAGAGGTCAGTCGCGCGGGTGCTGATTGCCGAAAAGCGGGGTCGCGAGTCACGCGGCTTATATAGGGTGGGGGGCCGCTGATGGCGATATCGGCATCAGCGCCAAGGGTAAATTTCACCGCCGGACCCAGAACTTGAATTGCGGCGGACGCTGCCGCGCGCAGAGAGCGGAATTCGGTTTGCAATCTTCTTCGAACCACAACTCGCCTTGGACTCATTCTCGCACACTTTATCGCAAATCTGCGTCGAGTCGTCGTGACTTTGTGTCGTTTTGTTCTTATTTCCATTTCGCGGGCGAGATAGGAATGGCGGGTGATCCTCACGGATTCAGATATCAAAGCCGCACTGGACGCAGGCGAAATCGTGATCGCTGCTCCAGGCGAACTATATGATGAGAATCAAATTCAGCCTGCAAGCATCGACCTGAGAGTGGGCGACGAAGGTGCTACTACCAAGCACAAGCAGCGGGTGGATATCGCGACGCGGGGTTTGATAATTTTGGAGCCCGGCGACTTCGGAGTCATCTGCATTTTGGAGCACGTTAAGCTGGGTCCCCAATATGTTGGCCGGATCGGGCTTCGATCAAAATATGCTCGGAAGGGGCTGATCGCCACCACGGGTCCGCAGATTGATCCGGGTTTTGAGGGCAGCATCAAGGTTGGATTGGCGAACCTCACTCCAAAGGCGGTACCTCTATCTCATCGGGATGACATTTTGACACTTGAGATTCACCGCCTCGAGAAGCCGGTGGGGAAGCCATATAGCGGCCCTTACCAAGGGAAATATGGGCTTTCGGTAGAGGATCTGGATTCGATCGCGGAGGGAGATGGCATGGCATTCTCGGAAGTTCTCACCTCGCTTCGATCACTCAGTGCGAACGTCGCTGATCTGAGTGGGAAAATGAGTGATCTAGCTGGGCAAATGAAGACTACGCAGTGGATGGTTCCTTTAATCGTCACTGTCGGGCTCGGAGCCATCGCCATCATCGTCGCCATACAATGACGTCCTTCAATAGGCTCCGGCAGAGGCGTGCGTCAGCCATCACTCATACAGAGAAAAAATAGACACCGCTCAATTAATCGGATATCGGGCGATCCATGGGACGCCGATCCGATCATACCCGTCACGAGCTCGAGGCGCTGATCCTCGCCGAGGGCCATCGGCTGATGGCCGAGACCGGCTATGCCCGCTTCTCCGCGCGCGAAGTCGCCAAGCGGATCGGCTATTCGATCGGCACGCTCTACAATGTCTTCGAAAGCCTCGATCATTTGCTGCTGGCGATCAACAGCCGCACCTTCACGCTATGGGCGCAGTCGATCCGCGCGCGGCTCGAGGGCGGCAGCGCCGATCGCATCGCGGTGCTGGTCGACGGCTATTTCGATTTCGCGCTGGCCAATCCCAATCTGTGGATGGCGATCTACGATCACCGGATGGGCCCGGGCCAGACGCTGCCCGAACGCTATGTCGCGCAGCGCGGCGAGCTGACCAGCCTCGTCGAGGCCGAGATCGCCGCCATCCTGCCGCCCGGCCGCGCGACGCTCGCCGCGGGGCTAGCGCGCTCGCTGGTGGCGGGCGTCCACGGCCATTGCCTGTTCGCAGTCAACGGAACCTTCGCACTTCTGGGCGAAGACGATCCGCGCGGCGCGGCGCTCGCCCGGGTTCGCGAGACGCTCGCCGCCGCGGGCGCGGCAGTCGCCATTCAAGGGGGAAAAGACGATGCGTGAATGGGTCAGGCAGCTTGGCCGCGATCTCGAAGCGCCGGTCGAGGCGCGGCGCTTCGGCAGCGGCTGGTTCGCCGGTTTCTTCGGGCTGGTGCTCGCGATCACCGGGCTGTGCCTGGTGGTGTCGCTGCGCTGGCCGGCCTGGACCGCGATGCCCGAGATGGATGCGCTCCGCGCGCTTCCCGGCTTTCGCGGCTTCATCCATTTCATCCTGATCGCCGCCTATGCGCTGTCGCTGCTCAGCCTGTTGCTGCGCAAGCGAAAGGTGCTCGGGGGCGCCGCGCTGCTCACCGTGCTGACCGCGACCCTGCTCGGCGGATCGGGCGCGCAGGCGCACGAGATGCGCGATTGGGGCATCTTCTTCGGGGTCGATTTCTTCGTGGTGAACCTCGTCGCCACCGGCTTCATGTTCGCACCCGTCGAGCGGCTGTTCCCGCGCCATGCCGGCCAGCGGCTGTTCCGCCCCGAATGGCAGGAGGATCTGTTCTATTACCTGGTCAGCTCGATGATGGTGCAGCTGATCAATTTCCTCGCGCTCGCCCCTTCGGCGTGGATCATGGCCGAGACCGGCGGGTTCGCCGATTTCCGCGCCGCGGTCGCAGCGCAACCCTGGCTGCTCCAGTTCGTCGAAGTGATGGTCCTCACCGATTTCGCGCAATACTGGTTCCACCGCGCCTTCCATCGCGTCCCCTTCCTGTGGGGCTTCCACGCGGTCCACCACTCGGCGAAGTCGATGGACTGGCTGGCGGGCGCGCGGATGCACTTCGTCGAGATCATCATGCTGCGCGGGCTGACTTCGCTGCCGCTGATGACGCTGGGCTTCGGCCCGGGCGTGATGCAGGCCTATATCGGCTTCGTCTATATCTACGCCTCGATCGTCCACGCCAATCTGCGCGGCGACTTCAACCTGCTCGGCCGCTTTCTCGTCACGCCGCGCTTCCACCACTGGCACCACGGCATCGACGAGGTCGCGGTCGACAAGAATTTCGCGATCCATTTCCCGCTCTACGACCGGCTGTTCGGCACCTATCACTTCCCGAAGGGCGAGTGGCCGAGCGGCTATGGCGTCCCCGAGCGGGTGCCGAGCGGCTACCGCGCGCAGTTCCTCTATCCGTTCCGGCGGAAGGGCTAGGCTCCGTACTTAATTAGCTGCACGGCTCCCCTCTCCCATAGGGAGTTCCGGGTCGGCCATGCCCCCGGCATGGCCTAAACAGCGCGGGGCGCTGTTTACCCGGAACTGGTTGCGCAGACTTAGGTCTTGCTCTTGCAAGGCCTTAGTCGGAGCTGGGTGAGGGGTTTCGGGAGCTATCGATAGCGCGAACCCCCTCACCAACCTCCGCTAGGCACCCCGGCGAAGGCCGGGGTCCCAAGCTCCGGTATCCTCTCCCCCAGGAGAGGAAGAATAGGGGGCATCATCCAATTGAGTACGGACCCTAGGGCGCCCGCCGCCGGATGGCGGCCTACAGCGACCGTGCGATCAGCAGCTTCATGATCTCGCTCGACCCGCCATAGATGCGCTGGACCCGCGAATTGCGGAACATCCGGGCGATCGGATAATCGTTGATATAGCCATAGCCGCCATGAAGCTGGAGGCAGGCATCGACGATCTCCCATTCGGTCTCGGTCACCCATAATTTGGCGATCGCCGCGGTGGTGAGGTCGAGCGTGCCGTCGACATAGCGCTGGATGCAGTCGTTGACATAGACCTTGGCGAC
Organism: Pseudomonadota bacterium; assembly: GCA_040388355.1. GTDB lineage: Bacteria > Pseudomonadota > Alphaproteobacteria > Sphingomonadales > Sphingomonadaceae > Sphingomonas. The sequence goes on from JAZKCD010000023.1 coordinate 20,827, forward strand.
CGTCGCCTTGGCCTTGCATTCGGCGAGCTTGAACTGGGTGTTCTGGAAGTCGAAGATGCGCTGGCCGAACGCCTGGCGGTCCTTGACATAGTCGACCGTGACTTCGAGCGCGCGCTCCATCGTCTGGATGCTGCCGACCGCGATGATCAGCCGCTCGCGCGGCAGCTCGGCCATCAGCTGGCGGAAGCCGAGCCCCTCGGTGGTGCCGAGCAGATTGTCCGCCGGCACCCAGACATCGTCGAAGAACAGTTCGGACGTGTCCTGCGCATCGAGCCCGATCTTGTCGAGCGCCTTGCCGCGGCGGAAGCCCTCGGCCTCCCCGGTCTCGACGACGAGCAGCGAGACGCCCTTGCCGCCCGCCTCCGGGTCGGTCTTGGCGACGACGATGATGAAGTCGGCGATCTGGCCGTTCGAGATGAAGGTCTTGGCGCCGTTGATCCGGTAGCCGTTGCCGTCCTTGAGCGCGGTGGTGCGGATCGCCTGCAGGTCCGATCCCGCCCCCGGCTCGCTCATCGCGATCGCCGCGACGCTCTCGCCCGAGCACAGCTTCGGCAGCCAGCGCCGCTTCTGCTCCTCGGTGCCGTGCGCCAGGACATAGGGGAGGATGATGACATTGTGCAGCGACAGCGCGAAGCCCTCGACGCCGTGCCTGCCGACCTGCTCGACCAGCGCGACGTCGTGGCGGAAATCGCCGCCGGCGCCGCCATATTCGACCGGAATCGACGCGCCGAGCAGCCCCGCCTCGCCCGCCTGCCGCCAGAAGGCGCGCTCGACCTGTCCCGCGTCGCGCCATTTCTGGATCCGCGCCGGCGTCGCCTCGCGCTCGAAGAAGCGCGCCGCCGCGTCGGCGAGCAGCTCGATCTCGGGATCGCGCATGCACGCGGGCGGCGGCACGTCGAGCACCGCCATCACAGCGCCTCGACGATCGTCACATTGGCGAGTCCGCCGCCCTCGCACATCGTCTGGAGCCCGTAGCGCAGGCCGCGCTTGCGCAAGCCATGGACCAGCGTCGCCATCAGCTTGGTGCCGCTCGCCCCCAGCGGATGCCCGAGCGCGATCGCGCCGCCATTGACGTTGAGCCTCGCCGGGTCGCCGCCGGTGTGGTCGAGCCAGGCGAGCGGCACCGGCGCGAACGCCTCGTTGACTTCGTACAGGTCGATCTCGCCGATGGTCATCCCCGCGCGCCTGAGCGCCCGGTCGGTCGCGAACAGCGGCTCCTCGAGCATGATCACCGGGTCGCCGCCGGTGACGGTCAAGTTGTGGATCCGCGCCAGCGGCGTCAGCCCGTGATCCTTGAGCGCGCGCTCCGAGACCACCAGCACCGCCGACGACCCGTCGCAGATCTGGCTGGCATTGCCCGCGGTGATCGCCCCGCCCTCGACCAAAGTCTTGAGCGACCCGAGCCCCTCGAGGCTGGCGTCGAAGCGGATGCCTTCGTCGATGGTGTGGAGCGCGGTCCCCTCGGGCGTCTCGATCTCGAGCGGCAATATCTCGCCCTCGAAATCCCCGCGCTCCGTCGCCGCGGCAGCCCTGCGGTGGCTTTCGAGCGCATAGGCGTCGAGCCGGTCGCGCGAATAGCCGTACTTCTTCGCGATCATCTCGGCGCCGGTGAACTGGCTGAAGCCGCGCACGCCGAACCGGTCGAGCACCGCCTGGCTGAACGGCTTCATCCCGGCGACGCTGGTGCCCATCGGCACCCGGCTCATATGCTCGACTCCCGCGGCGATCACCACGTCCTGCGTGCCCGACATCACGGCCTGCGCGGCGAACTGGATCGCCTGCTGCGAGCTGCCGCACTGGCGGTCGATCGTCACCGCCGGCACCGACTGCGGCAAAGTCGAGGCGAGCACCGCGTTGCGGCCGATATGCAGCGCCTGCTCGCCCGCCTGGCCGACGCAGCCCATGATGACGTCCTCGATCGCCGCCGGATCGATGCCCGACCGCGCCGCGATCGCCGAGAGCACCGCCCCGCCGAGATCGGCCGGATGCCAGCCCATCAGCCGCCCGTTACGCCGCCCGCCGGCGGTGCGCACCGCCTCGACTATATATGCTTCCGCCACGCCGCCTCTCCCGTTTGCTGACACGGGTGTAAGTGACGGCGAGGCGGGGAGCAACTAGCCGAGCGTCAGCACCACCAGCGACTTGGCGGGCATCGATACGACCAGCTTGCCGTCGCGCCACTTCGCCCCGCCGAACGCCACCGGCCGCACCGCCGAGGGATCGGCAAAGCTATTGCGCGAATCCATCCTGCTGCCCGTCAGCAGCTGTCCCGAGACCGCCGCGCGCGCCAGTCCGGGCAGCGCCACTTCGGCCGCCTGGTTCGGATCGACATTGGTCAGCGCGACATAGAGCTTGCCGTCGGTCCCGCGCGCCGCGGTCACGTCCACCGCCGCCAGCTTGATCTCGCCCGACACATAGTCCGGGGTCTGCACTGCGATCGGCAGCGCCATCGCCCCCTGGAAGGGCTGGTAGAGCAGGAACGCCCAATAGGTCGGAGTCAGCACCATCTTCGGCCCGTCGGTCTGGATCATCGCCTGGAGGACGTTCACCATCTGGGCGATGTTGGCCATGTGGACGCGGTCGGCATGGCGGTGGAAGATGTTGAAGTTGGTCGAGGCGATCAGCGCGTCGCGGATCGTGTTCTCCTGGATCAGATAGGCGCCGTTGGTCCCCGGGGTCGGATCGTACCAGGTGCCCCATTCGTCGACTTCGAGCCCGATCTTCTTCTGCGGGTCCTCCTTGTCCATCCGGCTCCCGTGCTCGCGGATCATCTCCTCCATCTTGTTGGTGCGCATGAAGGTGCTCGCCCATTCGCTCTCGGGAAAGCCGATCGCCGCGCCCTTCTTCGACCAGACGCCGGTCGGCAGCGTGTAGTAGTGGAGCGAGATGCCGTCGAGCTGGCGCCGCGACTTGCCCATCAGCACTTCGGTCCAGTGATAGTCGGCGCTGTTGGCGCCCGAGGCGATGATCTTCGGCCCGTCCTTCTCGTGCAGGAAGGTCGCGAAGCGGCGGAAGATCGGATCATATTCCTCGGCGGTCATGTTGCCGCCGCAGCCCCAGGTCTCGTTGCCGATGCCGACATAATCGAGCTTCCAGGGCTTGTCCCGGCCATTGGCGCGGCGCTCCTTGGCGAGCGTCGAGTTGCCGGCATAAGTGACATATTCGACCCAGGCCGAGGCCTCGGCGGGCTCGGCGCTGCCGACATTGACGCTGAGATAGGTCTTGGTGCCGATCAGCTCGGCGAACTCGAAGAATTCGTGCGTGCCGAACTGGTTGGCTTCCTCGGTATTGCCCCACCATTTGTTGAGCGTGACCGGGCGGCTCGCGCGCGGGCCGATGCCGTCGCGCCAGTGATAGATGTCGCCATAGCAGCCGCCCGGCCAGCGGACGACCGGCACGCGGAGCTTGCGGAGCGCCTCGACCACGTCGGTGCGGTAGCCGCGGATGTTGGGGATCGGCGAGTCCTCGCCCACCCAGATGCCGCCATTGATGCCGCTGCCGAGCTGCTCGGCGAACTGGCCATAGATCTCGGGGGCGATCCGCACGCCCGCCGCCCTGGTGTCGATCGTCGCGGTCGCTTCGACCGGCGCTGCCTGTGCGGGCGCGCCGAGCGCGATCAGCGCCGCCGCCATCAATTTGCGAATCGCCATTTTCCCGCCCCCTCCTTGCACTGAGCCGATTGCTCTCTGGGATGATTGATAATACCAGTTGCCGCATAAAGCCAAGGGAGATGGATATGAAGCGTCTGACCGGAGCGCTCGCCGCGCTCGCATTGTGCCTCGGCGTGAGCGCCTGCGGCGACGGCAAGAAGGCCGACGCCAACGCCAAGATGGTCGTGGGCTTCGCGCAGATCGGCTCCGAATCGGGCTGGCGCGCGGCCGAGACCAAGATGGCCAAGGTGACCGCCGACGCCAAGGGCATCGACCTGCGCATCTCCGACGCGCAGCAGCGCCAGGAGAACCAGATCAAGGCGATCCGCGGCTTCATCGCGCAGGGCGTCGACGCGATCTTCCTCGCGCCCGTCGTGGCGACCGGCTGGGATTCGGTGCTCGGCGAGGCCAAGGCGGCGAACATCCCGGTGGTGCTGCTCGACCGTTCGATCGAGACCAGGGACGAGAGCCTGTATCTGACCGCGGTCACGTCGGACACGGTCTATGAGGGCAAGGTCGCCGGCGACTGGCTGGTCCAGCGCATGGCGGGCAAGCCGTGCCGCGTCGTCGAGATCCAGGGCACGGTCGGCTCCTCGCCTGCGACCAACCGCAAGAAGGGCTTCGGCGATGCGATCGCCAAGGCGTCCGGCATCACCATCGTCCGCAGCCAGTCGGGCGACTTCACCCGCGCCAAGGCCAAGGAAGTGATGGAGAGCTTCATCAAGGCCGAAGGCGCCGCCAATATCTGCGCGGTCTATGCGCACAATGACGACATGATGATCGGTGCGATCCAGGCGATGAAGGAAGCCGGGATGAAGCCCGGCAGCCAGGTGCTGACCATCTCGATCGACGCAGTGCCCGACATCTTCAAGGCGATGGCCGATGGCGACGCCAACGCCACGGTCGAGCTGACGCCGGACATGGCCGGCCCCGCGTTCGACCTGCTCGCGGCATGGCGCAAGGACCACAAGGCCCCGCCGAAATGGGTCCAGACGCCGTCGAAGCTCTACACGCCGGAGACCGCGGCGGCGGAGTACGCCAAGCGCAAGGACATGTATTGAGGCGATGCTCGACGCGCGGGGAATAACCAGGGCCTTCCCGGGCGTCGTCGCGCTCGACGGCGTCGACTTCGCCCTCGTCGCGGGCGAGGTCCATGCGCTGATGGGCGAGAACGGCGCGGGCAAGTCGACGCTGATCAAGGTCCTGACCGGCGCGCTCGCGGCCGATTCGGGGGCGATGACGCTGGCCGGCGACGCCTATGCCCCGGGCGGCACCGCGGCGGCGCAGGCGGCGGGGGTGTGGGCGGTGCACCAGGAAGTCAGCCTGCTGCCCAATCTCAGCGTCGCCGAGAACCTGTTCCTCGGGATGCAGCCGACCCGCTGGGGGCTGGTCCGCCGCGGCGAGATGAACACCCGCGCGCGGGCAGTGCTGGCCGAACTCGAGCTGGACCTCGACGTCACGCGCCTGCTCGACAGCTACCCGGTCGCGGTGCGCCAGCTCGTCGCGATCGCGCGGGCGGCGCGCGGCGATGCGCGGGTGCTGGTGCTCGACGAGCCGACCGCCAGCCTCGACGCCGCCGAAGTCGAGAAATTGTTCGCGCTGGTGCGCCGGCTGACCGCCAAGGGCACCGGCGTCGTCCTGATCACCCATTTCCTCGACCAGGCCTATGCGCTCGCCGACCGCTTCACCGTCCTGCGCAACGGCAGGCTGGTGGGGACGAAGGCCGCGGCCGACCTGCCGCGGCTCGAGCTGGTGTCGATGATGCTCGGCAAGGGGCTCGAGGAAGCCGTCCAGCGCCCGCCGCGCGCGACCGCCGAGGGACCCGTGATCGCGCGCTTCCGCGGGCTCGGGCGCAAGGGGATGGTCGAGGGGTTCGACCTCGACTTGCGCAGCGGCGAAGCGGTCGGCGCGGCGGGGCTGCTCGGATCGGGGCGCACCGAGACCGCGATGCTGATGTTCGGCGCGGCCGCCGCCGACAAGGGCAGCGCCGAAGTCGACGGCCGCGAGGTCCGCCTCCGCTCGCCGAGCGACGCGATCCGGCTCGGCTTCGGCTTCGCCCCCGAGGAGCGCAAGACCGACGGCATTGCCGGCGCGCTGTCGGTCCGCGAGAATATCGTGCTGGCGCTCCAGGCGCGCGCGGGCTGGGTCCGCAAGCTCTCGCGGGCGCGGCAGGACGAGATCGCCAACCGCTATATCGGCCTGCTCGGCATCCGCACGCCCGACGCCGAGAAGCCGATCGAGCAGCTTTCGGGCGGCAACCAGCAAAAGGCGCTGCTCGCGCGCTGGCTGGCGACCGAGCCGCGGCTGCTGATCCTCGACGAGCCCACCCGCGGCATCGACGTCGGCGCGCATGCCGAGATCGTCAAGCTGATCGAGCAGCTCCGCGACGACGGCATGGCGCTCTACGTCATCTCGTCCGAGCTCGAGGAGCTTGCCGCTTATGCCGACCGCGTCAGCGTGATGCGCGACCGCAAGCAGGCCGGGATGCTCGACGATGTTTCGGTCGACGCGATCGTCCAGGCGATCGCGTCGTGATGCGCGCCAAGGTTCTTCGGGCCGCCCCCCAATTGATCGCGCTCGGCCTGCTGCTGCTCGCCAACTGGATCGTATTCCCCGGATTCTTCAACCTCTCGGTCACCGAAGGCCGGCTGACCGGCAGCGTCATCGACATCCTCAACCGCGGCGCGCCCGTGGCTTTGCTCGCGCTCGGCATGGCACCGGTGATCGCGACGCGCGGGATCGACTTGTCGGTCGGCGCGGTGATGGCGATCGCCGGCGCAGTCGCGGCGGTGTCGGTCGAGGCGGGCTATCCGTGGTGGCTCGCGGTGCTGTTCGCGCTCGGCGCGGGGCTGGCGGCGGGGCTGTGGAACGGTGCGCTGGTGGCGTTGCTCGAGATCCAGCCTATCGTCGCGACGCTCGTGCTGATGGTCGCCGGGCGCGGCATCGCCCAGCTGATCACCGAAGGGCGGATCGTCACTTTCACCGACCCGCATCTCGCCGCGATCGGCAGCGGCAGCCTGATCGGCATCCCCATCCCGATCCTGATCGCGCTGGCCGCCGCCGCGGCGCTGATCCTGCTGACCAAAAGGACCGCGCTCGGGCTGTTCATCGAAGCGGTGGGCGTCAATCCGCGCGCCAGCCGGCTGTCCGGCATCAACACCCGCGGGCTGCTGCTCGCCGCCTATGCCGGGTCCGGGCTGCTCGCGGCGCTCGCCGGCGTGATCGTCGCGGCCGACATCCGCGGCGCCGACGCCAACAATGCCGGGCTGTGGCTCGAGCTCGACGCGATCCTCGCGGTGGTGCTCGGCGGCGCCTCGCTGTTCGGCGGGCGGCTGTCCTACGCGATGACCCTGCTCGGCGCGCTGACCTTGCAGGCGCTCAAGACCGGCATCCTGCTCGCAGGCTTCCCGCCCGAGTTCAACCTCGTCGCGATGGCCGCGGTGGTGAGCGTGCTGCTCGTCATCCAGGCCCCGACGATCCGGCAGCGGTTCGCACGGGCATGACTCGCAACCTTCCCTCGCTGGTGACCGTCGCGGTGTTCGTGCTGCTCTACATCGCCTGCGCCGTGCAATTCCCGTTCATGGTCTCGACTCGGGTTGCGGGCAATCTGCTCAGCGACAACGCGTTCCTCGGGGTGCTCGCGGTGGGGATGACCGTCGTCATCCTCTCGGGCGGGATCGACTTGTCGGTCGGCGCGGTCGTCGCCTTCACCGGGGTGCTGCTAGCGATCCTGATCGAGTGGCACGGGATCAACCCGCTGCTCGCCTTCGCCATCGCGCTCATCGTCGGCACCGCCTATGGCGCGCTGATCGGCGCGGCGATCCACTGGCTCCAGGCGCCGCCGTTCATCGTCACCCTCGCGGCGATGTTCCTCGCGCGCGGGGCCTGCTTCCTGCTCACCACCGATTCGATCCCGGTCACCCACCCGCTCTATGCCGATCTGTCGGGGGGCAGCGGGTTCAGCGCGGTCGTGATGCTGCTCGCCTTCGCCGGCGGCATGGTGATGCTGCGCGCCACCCGCTTCGGCGCGACGGTCTATGCGCTCGGCGGCGACGCGCGCGCGGCCGAGCTGATGGGAGTCGGCATCGGCCGCACCACGATCCGCATCTACGCCTTTTCCGGCCTCGCCGCGGCGCTCGCGGGCATCCTGTTCTCGATCTACACCCAGTCCGCCCAGCCGCTGGCGGCGGTGGGGATCGAGCTCGACGCGATCGCCGCGGTGGTGATCGGCGGCACCCTGCTCAGCGGCGGCTATGGCGGGCTGCTCGGCAGCTTCTTCGGGGTGATGATCCTCGGCCTGATCCAGTCCTACATATTGTTCACCGGAACCCTCTCGAGCTGGTGGGCCAGGATCGCGACCGGCGTGCTCCTGTTCGGCTTCATCGCGATGCAGCGCCTCGTCCTGCTCCTGTCACCGCGTCAAACTCCATGAACCGCCACACCCCCCGCCACTTCACCGGCCATGACGAGATCGCCGCGACCCTCGGCGCGGAGATCCTGTCGGGCGCGCGAGCGCCGGGAAGCCGAATGCCGACGCTGATGGAGATGTTCGAGCGCTTCGGCGTGTCGCGGGTGCTGATGCGCGAAGTGATCAAGACGCTGACCGCCAAGGGCATGGTCGCCTCGAAGAGCCGGGTCGGGACGCACGTCCTCGATCCTTCGCACTGGAACTGGTTCGACTCCGAAGTGCTGGCGTGGCGGGTGCGGCTGGGGCTCGATCCCGGCTTCCTCGCCCACCTCGCCGCGATGCGTCGCGCAGTCGAGCCCGCGGGCGCGGCGCTCGCGGCGAAGCACCACCGGGCGGAGCATGTCGCCGAGATGCGCGCGGCGCTGACCGCGATGACCGCGGCAGGCGGCGACCGCCGCGCCTTCGCCGAGGCCGATCTCGATTTCCACATCGCAGTCAGCGCGGCATCGGGCAATCCGCTGTTCCGCGCCTTTGCCGGGGTGGTCGAGACCGCGCTCGCCGCCTCCTTCACGATTACCACGCCCGCCGATCCCGAGGGCGTCGAAGCCAATGTCACACGTCACCGCGCGATCGCCGACGCGATCGAGGCGCGCGCGCCGCAGGCCGCTTCGCAGGCGATGCTCACAGTAATCGACGAGGGCCTTGCCCGCGTCTCCGGGGAAAGATGATGACCGAGAAGAAGCTCCGCTCACGGGCGTGGTTCGACAATCCCGACAATATCGACATGACCGCGCTCTATATCGAGCGCTACCTCAATTACGGCCTCAGCCAGGAGGAGCTGCAATCGGGCAAGCCGATCATCGGCATCGCCCAGACCGGCAGCGACCTCTCGCCCTGCAACCGCCACCATCTCGTCCTCGCCGAGCGCGCGCGCGAAGGCATTCGCGAGGCGGGCGGGATCGCGATCGAGTTCCCTGTCCATCCGATCCAGGAGACCGGCAAGCGCCCGACCGCGGGGCTCGATCGCAACCTCGCCTATCTCGGGCTGGTCGAGCTGCTCTACGGCTATCCGATCGACGGGGTGATCCTGACGATCGGCTGCGACAAGACCACCCCCGCATGCCTGATGGCGGCGGCGACGGTGAACATCCCGGCGATCGCGCTGTCGGTCGGGCCGATGCTCAACGGCTGGCACAAGGGCGAGCGCACCGGCAGCGGCACGATCGTGTGGAAGGCGCGCCAGATGCTCGCGGGCGGCGAGATCGACCATAAGGAATTCGTCCGGCTCGTCGCCTCATCGGCGCCGTCGACCGGCTGGTGCAACACGATGGGCACCGCGACGACGATGAACAGCCTCGCCGAAGTGCTCGGCATGTCGCTGCCCGGATCGGCGGCGATCCCCGCGCCCTATCGCGACCGGCAGGAGAATGCCTATCGCACGGGGCTGCGCATCGTCGAAATGGTCAAGGCGGACCGGCGCCCGTCGGATATCATGACCCGCGACGCCTTCCTCAACGCCATCGCGGTCAATTCCGCGATCGGCGGCTCGACCAACGCGCCGATCCACCTCGCGGCGATCGCGCGCCACATGGGGGTCGAGCTCAAGCTGGACGACTGGCAGGAGGTCGGGCTCGACGTGCCCTTGCTGGTCAATCTCCAGCCCGCAGGCGAATATCTCGGCGAGGATTTCTACCGCGCGGGCGGCGTGCCGGCGGTGGTCGCCGAGCTGATGCAGCAGGGCCTGATCCGCGAGGATGCGATGACCGCCAATGGGGCCAGCATCGGCGACAATAACCGCGACGCGACGATCGAGGATGAAAAGGTGATACGGCGGTTTAGCAAACCGCTGGTTGCACGCGCGGGCTTCCTCGTGCTGCGCGGCAGCCTGTTCGACTCCGCGATCATGAAGACCAGCGTGATCTCGGACGAGTTTCGCGAGCGCTATCTGTCCAACCCCGACGATCCCGAGGCGTTCGAGGGCAAGGTCGCGGTGTTCGACGGCCCCGAGGATTATCACCACCGCATCGACGATCCCGCGCTCGGGATCGACGGCCGCACCGTGCTGGTGATGCGCGGCGCCGGGCCGATCGGTTATCCGGGCGCGGCCGAGGTGGTGAACATGCGCGCGCCCGATTACCTGATCAAGGCGGGGATCACTTCGCTGCCCTGCCTCGGCGACGGGCGCCAGTCGGGGACCTCGGGAAGCCCCTCGATCCTCAACGCCTCGCCCGAGGCGGCGGCGGGGGGCGGGCTTGCCCTGCTCGAGACCGGCGACCGGGTGCGGATCGACCTGCGCAAGGGCACCGCCGACATCCTCCTTCCCGCCGAGGAGATCGCCCGGCGGCGCGAGGCGCTCCGGGCACGCGGCGGCTATCCCTATCCGCCTTCGCAGACTCCGTGGCAGGAGATCCAGCGCGCGCTGATCGGCCAGATGGAGACCGGGGCGATCCTCGAAGGTGCCGAGAAATTCCAGCGCGTCGACCAGTCGATGGGCATTCCGAGGGACAATCACTGATGACGCTGAAGTTGGTTCAATTGCGCCTTCCCGACGGATCGCGCGCCGTGGCGGCGAACGGGGCTCTGGTCCCCGGCGCGCGTTCGGTGCGCGAGCTCGCCGGCGAAGCGATCGCCGCGGGCCGGACCCTGGCCGAAGCCGTAGCCGCGGCCGGACCGGGCGAAGCCGTTGACCTCGCCGCGGCGCTGGCCGAGGGCCGCGTGCTGCCGCCGGTCGACCATGACGACCCCGCGCACCTGCTGCTCACCGGCACCGGCCTCACGCATCTCGGCTCGGCCGAAGAACGCGACCGGATGCACGCCAAGCTCGCGGCGACCGAGACCCTCACCGATTCGATGAAGATGTTCCAGCTCGGGCTCGACGGCGGCAAGCCCGCCCCCGGCGAGACCGGAGTCGCCCCCGAATGGTTCTACAAGGGCGACGGCTCGATGCTCACCCCGCCCGAAGGCGCGCTGGTCTCGCCCGCCTTCGCGCTCGACGGCGGCGACGAGGCCGAGATCGCCGCGCTCTATCTGATCGGGCCCGACGGCACCCCGCACCGGCTCGGCTTCGCGCTCGCCAACGAATTCTCGGATCACGTCACCGAGCAGGCCAATTACCTCTACCTCGCCCACTCCAAGCTCCGCCCCTCGGCGCTCGGCCCCGAGCTGCGCGTCGGCGACCTTCCCGATTCGGTGCGCGGCACCAGCCGGATCGTGCGCGGCGGCGAGACGATCTGGGAGAAGAGCTTCCTCTCGGGCGAGGCGCACATGTCGCACAGCCTCGCCAATCTCGAGGCGCACCACTTCAAATATCCGCTGTTCCGCCGCCCGGGCGACATCCATGTCCATTACCTCGGCGCCGCGGCCTTTTCCTTCTCGCAGGGGATCGGCGTCCAGCCCGGCGACCGGTTCGAGATCGAAGCCGACGCGTTCGACTTGCCGCTGCGCAACCCGATGGCGGCGGGCGACGCGGAAGCGGTGGTGGTGAAGCCGCTCTAGCGCGGCAGCGCGTCGATATAGGCGCGGGCCTGCGCCGCAACTTCGGCGGGCGTGCGGCCGGGGCGATAGACCCCCGAGCCGAGCCCGAACCCGTCGGCGCCCGCGTCGATCCAGGGCTGCATCGATTGTGGCGTCACCCCGCCCACCACCAGCAGCGGCACCCCCTTGGGCAGCACCGCGCGCTGCGCCTTGACCACCGCGGGGCTGGCCGCCTCGGCGGGGAACAGCTTGAGCGCATGCGCTCCGGCCTTGAGCGCGGCGAAGCCTTCGCTCGGCGTGAAATAGCCCGGCGCCGACACCATTCCCGCGTCCGAACTCGCCGCGATCACTTCGATATCGGTGTTGGGCGAGACGATGATCCGCCCCCCCGCCTCGCGCACCGAGCGGACGTCGGCCACGCTAAGCACCGTCCCCGCGCCGATCAGCGCACGATCGCCCAGCCGGCGCGCGAGCCGCTCGATGCTGCGCAACGGGTCGGGCGAGTTGAGCGGCACTTCGATGATCGCGATCCCCGCCTCGACCAGCGCTTCGCCGACCGCCTCGGCCTCGTCGGGGGTGACGCCGCGCAGGATCGCGATCAGCGGGCAGCGGGTCAGGTGGGCGTGCAAGGTTTCGGCGGGGGTCATGTCAGTCTTTCGGCAAGGGCGCGGATGCCGGCGAGAAAGGCCTGCTCGCCGTCGATCTCGGTACAGCGCCGGCCGGCTTCGGCGAGCGCGGCGGCGTAGAGCGCGGTGAGGCGCGGATCGCCGATCAACGCGACCGGATCGGGCCCGGCAAAGGCGAGCCCGATGCGGATGTCGCTGCCGATCAGCAGCCCGCTGGCATAGGACGGCGCGTCGGCAGCGGCGAGGCTGCCGAGCACCCCGCGCGCGCGGACCCCGAACAGGTCGGCGAGCAGCTCGCCCGACTCGAGCGCGCGGCGGACGCCCTCGGCAAAGGCGGGTCCGGGCTGCACTTCGCCTTCGAGCTGGCCTGAGAGGATCGAGTGATTGCGGAGCAGCGCGAACATCTCGCCGGTCATCACCGTGCGGAAGCCGGTAATCGCACCGCCTTCGAAAGCCGCCCATTTGGCGTGCGTGCCGGGCAGGCACGCGCGGCCGTCGGTTGCCATCAGCCCCGCCGCCACCGCGCCGAGCAGCTGGACCTCCTCGCCGCGCATCACATCGGCGTCGTCGCACACCCCCGGCACGATCGCCGCGCCCTCGGCCTGCGCCAGCCCGTCCGCTAGCGCATCAAGATCGGCAGGGCAGCGCACATAGGGCGCCTCGATCCAGCCGCGGTTCGATCCGACCATTCCGGCGAGCAGCATCCGCCGATCGCCGAAGCGCGCGCGCAGGTCGGCGATCGCGGCGGGGAAGTCGGGGACCGAGAGGATGCCGAGCCCGTCGGCGAGCCGGTCCTCGACCGCCCCGTCCGCCGCGAGGACAAAAACGCGCCGGTTGGTGGTGCCCCAGTCGATGGCGATGAGGCCCGCGGTCATGCGCCGCGTTCCAGCGATGGATCGACCCTGCGGACTCTGCCTTTGGAGCACATCACGGCCGACTACGCGACGCCCCGCCGGTGATCAAGCGACGCCCATTATTGAGAGAGGCAGCCAACGCACGGCAGCCTACCGCGCGACGCACGCCTTGTCCTCGCCGCACAAGGCGTCCTTGTCGATCGTCACCAGGCTGTCCGAAAGTTGCTGCGGCGGGACCGGCAGGGGCAGCGGGATCGTCTTCAGCGTCTGCGGAACCTGCGTCGCCGGGTTGATCTCGATCGTGAACAGGCCCGGCGTGAAGTTCAGCTGGTAGTTGCCGCCCGCCGACAGCGCGCCGATGCTGATCGCATAGGTCCCCGGATTTTCACCGGGCGCCCGCGCCAGCAGCCCCGAAAAACCGTCGCCCGATACCAGCGAGCCCGACGTGATCGTGAAGGTCAGCAACGGATCGTCTTCGCCGTTGGTCTTCGACTTGTTGTCCGCCGCGACGGCGATCACGCGCTTGAGGATCTCGCCGATCGCCGTCGCGGGAAGCGGCGCGAGCGTGTAGTTGCCCGCGTCCGCGCCGCTCAGCGCGGTCCCGCTCACCGTCACGGTCTTGCCGCTGCCGACATTCCTGTCGGAGAAAGTGAAGATCGTCCCCGCGGTGCCGACGGCGTCGCCGCTCACCACGCCGTTCAGCGTGATGGCACCGGACCCGGCGGTGGTGCCGTCATACTGGCGGCTGGTGACGGTGATGCTGCCGGTGATCGACTTGCGCAGGATATCGGCGAGCGCGCTCGCGGGCAGGGACAGCGTATAGTTGCCGCCGTCCACGCCGTTCAGCGTGGTGCCCGTCACGGTGACGGTTTTGCCCGCACCCGCGTTCTTGCTGGCGAAGGTGAAGACCGACCCCGTGGTGCCGACGCTGTCGCCCGCGATCACGCCCGAGAGGGAGACCGTGCCGCTGCCCGTGGTGGTGCCGTCATAGGTCTTGTTGTTGGCCGTCACGGTGCCGGCAATCGCCTTCTTGAAGATGTCCCCGACGGCGACGATCGCGGATAGCGTGTAGTTCGCCGCGTCGGCGCCGGTGAGCGTGGTGCCGGTGACGTTGACGGCCTTGCCCGTGCCCGCATTCTTGTCGGCAAAGGCGAAGGCCGATCCGGTGGTCCCGACATCGTCGCCCGCGATCACGCCCGACAGCGTCAGCGTGCCGCCGGTGGCGGCGGTCGTGCCGTCATAGGTCTTGCCGGTGACGGTGCCGTTTCCGGTCAGCGCCTTTTTCAGGATGTCGGCGGTCGCGGTTGCGGACAGGGCCAGCGTGTAGTTGCCGGCATCGGCGCCCGAGAGGGTCGTGCCGGTGACGGCGACGGTCTTGCCCATGCCGGCATTCTTGTCGGCGAAAGTGAACACCGAGCCGCTGGTGCCGACCGCGTCGCCCGAGATCACCCCCGAAAGCGCGATGCTGCCCGAGCCGTTGCGGGTGCCGTCATAGGTCTTGCTGTTCGCCGTAACGGTGCCGCTCAGCGCCTTCTTGAGGATGTCGGCGCTGCCGCTCAGCCCGCCGAGCGTGTAGTTGCCTGCATCGGCGCCCCACAGCGTTCCCGCGACGGAGACGAGCTTGGCGATCCCGGCATTCTTGTCGGCGAAGCTCAGCACGAAGCCCGAGGCGCTGACATCGTCGCCGGCGATCACGCCAGAGACCGAGACGGTGCCGGTGGCGGCGGTGGTGCCGTCATAGGTCTTGCTGTTGGCAGTGACCGTGCCGGTCAGCGCCTTCTTCAGAATATCGGCGAGCCCGTTGCCGACGCTGAGGGTGTAATTGCCGGCATCGGCGCCCGACAGGGTGGTGCCGCTGGCGGTGACGGTCTTGCCCGTGCCGGCATTCTTGTCGGCAAAGGCCAGCGTTGTGCCGGTCGCGCCGACATCGTCGCCCGCGACGATTCCCGACAGAGTCAGCGTGCCGGTGGCGCCCGCATTGCCGTCATAGGTCTTGCTGTTTGCGGCGATGGTGCCGGTCAGCGCCTTTTTCAGGATGTCGGCGGTCGCGGTGCCGGCCAGCGTCAGCGTGTAGTTGGCGCTGTCGCTTCCGCTGAGCGCAGTCCCGGTCACGGCGACGGTCTTGCCGGTGCCGGCATTCTTGTCGGCGAACGTGAATACCGAGCCCGTCGTGCCGACGTTGTCGCCCGAGACCACGCCCGACAGCGCGATGCTGCCGGTGCCGGCGCGGGTGCCGTCATAGGTCTTGCCGTTGACGGTGATCGTGCCGCTCAGCGCCTTCTTCAGGATGTCGGCGAGCCCGTTCGCGATGCTGCCCAGCGTATAATTGCCCGCATCGGCGCCCGAAAGCGCGGCGCCGGTGGCAGTGACGGTCTTGCCGGTACCGGCATTCTTGTCGGCAAAGGCGAGGACGGCGCCGGTGGTGCCGACATCGTCGCCGGTGACGACTCCCGACAGCGCGATCGAGCCGGTGGCGCCGGCGGTGCCGTCATAGGTCCTGGAGTTGGCGGTGACCGTTCCGGTGAGCGCCTTTTTGAAGATGTCGGCGGTCGCGGTTGCGGACAGGGTCAGCGTGTAGTTGCCGGCATCGGCACCCGACAGCGCCGTGCCGGTGACGGCGACGGTCTTGCCCGCGCCGGCATTCTTGTCGGCGAAAGTGAACACCGTGCCGGTGGTGCCGATGGCGTCGCCCGAAATCACTCCCGACAGCGCGACGCTGCCCGAGCCGCTGCGGGTGCCGTCATAGGTCTTGCTGTTCGCCGTGGCGGTGCCGCTCAGCGCCTTCTTGAGGATGTCGGCGCTGCCGCTCAGCCCGCCGAGCGTGTAGTTGCCTGCATCGGCGCCCCACAGCGTTCCCGCGACGGAGACGAGCTTGGCGATCCCGGCATTCTTGTCGGCGAAGCTCAGCACGAAGCCCGAGGCGCTGACATCGTCGCCGGCGATCGCACCCGAGACGGTTACCGATCCGGTCGCCGATGTCGTGCCGTCATAGGTCTTGCTGTTGGCATTGACCGTGCCGGTCAGCGCCTTTTGGAGGATGTTGCCGGTCGTCGTGCTGCCAGAAGGCGGCGTGAAGCTGTAGTTCGCCGAGTCGGCTCCGGTCAGGCTCGCGGTGCCGGTGACGTTGACCAGCTTGCCCAGGCCGGCATTCTTGTTGGCGAAGGCGAAGCTGACGCCGGTGGTGCCCACGATATCGCCCGCAACCACGCCGCTCAGCGCGACCGAGCCGGTCGCGGCGGTGGTGCCGTCATAGGTCCTGGTGTCGACGGCATAGATGCCGGTGATCGGCTTGGGCGTCACGGTGATCTTGCTGCCGGGGTTGCTGAACGCGAAGCCATAGCCGGCGGCGCTGGCGAGCGAGCCTTGCCCGACCGCCGTCGCATAGGGGCCGCCTGCCACGCTCGCGCGTGGATCGAGCCCTGCGGAGGTGACCAGCGGGCTGCCGCTGAACGCCGTCGCCGCGGTATCGCCCAGGAAGGCGCCCGCAACACCGGGCCGATAGCCGGTGATCGCATACAGCACCGCGCCGTTCGCACCGTTGAGATCGGTGCCGTACACCTTGGAGAAGTCGACCGTGGTGAAGGTCAGCGTCGGAGCGAAGCTGAAGACGTAGCGGTTGCCCGTGACGGTTTCGGGCGCGCGGGTCGCAAGCGTGGAATTCCACAGCGCGGTGTTGCCGCTGTTGAGATTGCCGAAGGTGTTGCCGGCCGGATTGGCCGAGTAGATCACCCAATGGCCCGAGGCGGTCACTGCGGCGGAGCCGGCGAGGTTCCTGAAGGCAGCCGGGGTCGAGAGCACGACATTGACGCCGTTGACCGACCCGCTTGCGCCGATCGTCAGGTTCCCCGCACCAAGGGCGAGCTTGACATCGCCCGAGGCGCTCCACGCGCCGGTGATCGTGGTCGCATTACCGATCCGCAAATCGAGATTGCCGCCGGTGATCGCGATGTTGAGGGCGGCGAGTTGCGGCGCCGTCAACGTCAGCGAATCGATCAGGTTCACGCTGCCCGCGAAACTGATCCCGCCGGCGATCGTGAAATTGTTGCTGAAGGCGCCGCTGCCCGAAGCGCCCTGGAGGCTCCGCGCGCTGATGGCGCCGAAGTTGAGCGGGAAGGGATAGGAATCGAACCGGAGCCTCACATCGGACTGGCGCGCGGGGCCGCCCATCAGCTTGCTCTCGGCGAGCTCGACGCGACCCGGCGTTTCCAGCGTCAGCGATTCGGTGCCAATCCCGTCGGCATTGCTTTGGATCGTGACCGAACCCGACCGCATGCTGGCGCCCTTGGCGTAGATTTCGCCGTTCGCCTGGACCAGCGTGCCCCCGAAGATCAGCTCGCCTGTCGTCGTCGCGGAAATGGCGCCGCCCGCCGTGATGCTGCCGCCAAGGGTCAGCTGGGCGGTGTTCGAGATCTGGAGGTTGCCGCCGACCACCGTGTCGCGGACGACCACGGTACCCGGAAAGGGGCTGACTCCCGAACTGCTGGCATTGATGATGAAATCGCCGCCGATCTGGGCCTGGTTGACCGAGAAGTTCGCCCCGGTGAAGGTGGCGCCGAGGCCGGTGACGAGCTGGTTGATGCCGAGCGTGCCGCCGAGCGTCGCCGAGCCCGAGGTCGCCTTGATCAGTTCGGCGCTGGCCGAGCCGCCGACTCCGAAAGCCGACCCGGTGACGGTGACGTTGCGCCCCGCGATCACCGTCCCGAGCAGCGAGGCGTTCGAGCTCGGGAGCGCAATCGAGATGTCGCGAGCGGCGGAGACCAGCGTCGGCGCACTCCGGAGCCAGCCCTGGATTTCGATGTCCGAATTGGCGCCGGTCGTGACGATCTTCTTGACGAAGACCTCGGTGCCGCCGGTAAGCTTGATGCCGTCGACGGCATAGCCCTCGTCGATGGCGAGCGTGTGCCCCGATCCGGCGTCGATCGTGGTCGTCGCCGAGGCATAGTCCAGATCCACCGTTTCGAAGGCGCGCGCGTAGATTCCTCCTGCGCTGGCGACGATATTGGGGGCGACCAGCGAGCCGTTGGTCGAAACGCCCCGGAACGAAGTCGCCGTGGTGTGACCGTCCCAGAATTGATCGCGCGTCGTGGTGATATCGATTGCGCCGCCGACGGTGGCGTCGGTCACGGACAAGCCATAGGCGTTGCCGGTCATGCTCCCGGCGACGCTCAGGGTACCCAGAAAGCTCGTCGCAAACGGCAGGCTGGCTGCCGAATCCAGCGTCAGATTCCCCGAGGTGGTTTTCACATTGCCCTTGAAGAGGGCCTGGGTGTGCACCGCGATCGAACCGCCGGTGACCGCAGCGTTGGCCGAAAACTCGTTATAGACGCCGCCGGCGGCGAACGAACCGCCGGCGATGTCGATCAGGCCGGTCGCGGTGAGCGAACCGTCGCCGCTGGTGCCGTCGGCGGCATTGATCCAGATACCCGATGCGCTGACGATCTTGCCGGCCTGGCGGATGCTGCCGGTGTTCGAGACGTTTGCGCCGGCGCCGCTCGCGGGCGGGCTGCCATAAGCGACGCCGGGCGCGGCCGCGCCCGCGGTGAGGACGACGCCGCGATCGGTGCCGGCCGCGCCGGTCGCCGTGATCGTGCCGGAGATATTGATCCGCGGGTCGCCGCTGATCGAGCCGATCCTGGCCGAGGCCATGGTGACGTTGCGCGCCGTGACGTTGCCGGTGACGGTGATCGCGTCGCTCCCGCCGAGAAAGGCGCTGCCGCGGTTGATCGTGAACGACAGCGGGCTGCCGGGCGCATTGACGATGGTCACGTCGGTCGCCGCGATCAGCCCGGCGTCGCCGCCGACATTGGCCGTGAGAGCAGCGCCGCCCGCGCCGTTGAAGTTGATCCGCGAACCGACAAACACGAAGTCGCCGACTCGTCCGCCGTCGCTGCTGGCCGATGCGTGCGTGGTGAACTTCGCGCCGGGCGCCACGACGATGCCCCCGTCGAGCGAGTTCGAGAAGCGCTGGGTCGTGTTGCCGTTGAGGAAGTCGTTGTCGTTGGTGATGTTGCCGGCGATGGCGAACAGTCCGCCGACGTCCACCGCCGACGCGCCGCCGAAAGTGACGCCGCTGCGATTGAGGATGTAGACCGAGACGTTGGGATCGGCGTTGAGGTTGCCGAAGATGAGCGAGGGGCCGCCGCTCAGGTCACGGTTGAGCACGGCGATATTGTCGGTCCGGTTGGTCACGCCGGTGGTCGCGCGCGCATCCTTGAAGTTGACGCTGTTGCCCGCGGCGATGGCGAATCCGGTGCCGCCCCAGTTGAGGATCGTCCGGTTGTTCCGCAGATCGACCTGCAGGTTCGTGCCGGTCGGCGTCGGCGTCGGCGTGTAGACCGGTGTTGTCGGCACCGCGCCGCCGAGTCCGGCATTGACGTTGGTCACGTTGCCCGTGTCGGGCAGGCCTTGCGCCCAGGCCGGCGCGGCGACGAACAGCAGGCCGCTCGCGAGGGTAGTGGAAAGTGCGAGCCGGAGCCTGGTGGATTTGGCGGTCATCGAAATATCTCCTCGCGGGCTTCAGCGGCGCGGCGCGAACTGGACGGTGAGCGAAAGCAGGACGCGGTCGGACGCGCGCGGCGCGCCGGGGAAGCGGAGCTCCGGATCCTGGGGATGGGCGTAAGTGGCTTCGAGCGACATGAGCCCGGGCAGCCAGGCGCGGACGCCGCCGCCGAACGAGCGCAGGCTGCGGTCATTCTCGGTGGTGAAGGGATCGTCGTTCCAGATATGCGCGACGTCGATGAAGCCGAACGCCTGCGCGCCGACGCGCGACTTGAGCGGGAGCGTGAGCCGCGGCTCGATCCGCACGGCGATCGCCTTGTCGCCCGCCGTGACGCCGGGATCATAGCCTCGGCCGATGGTCAGGCTGCCGACCGAGAATTCCTCGAAGCTCAGCAGCGGATCGCTCGCCCATTGCGCCTGCCCGCTCATGCCCAGGCTGAACAGGCGGCCCAGGCTGACAAAGCCGTCCACACCGCCGCGCACCACGGTCGCGGTCGCGACGCCGTCGAACCGGCTGGGCGCGTAGCCCGCCGGAGTGATCGTCGCGGTCGGAGTCGCATCGAACAGGTCGAAGCCCTTGCGCACTTCGACCGACGCGCCGATCCCCCATTTGTCGGGCCCGCCGAACCGGGGCTCGTGCTCGCGCATCGACGCCCGCAAATAGCCGACCCGCAGCCGGTCCTGCGTCACCGGAATGGCGCCGAAACCCGGGAAGTTCAGCTGGACGCGCTGCTCGATGACTTCGAACCCGGCGCCGAAATCCGAGCTTGCGCGCACCGAGCGGCGCAGCGGCACCGAGAGGTCGACTCCGCCGATCATCGAACGCGAGCGCAGATCGAGCCCGCCGAGATCGGGCCGCGACCAGGCGTAGCTGAACCGTCCGCCGAAGCTCACGCCGCTATCGGTCGAGAAATAATGGCCGACCTGGACGACCTGCTGCTCGTGGACGTCGAGCGTCGACGACACGCCGATGAAGGTGCGGTCGGCATGGCCGGTCAGCCCGTAATATTCGGCGCGCAGCGATCCGCTTTCGCGGCCCAGCGTGCGTGATCCGCTGTTCTGCACATTGGCGAGGAACATGAAGGGCGTGTAGCTGACGCTCAGCGTGCCGATCACTTCGCCGGGCCCGCTTCCCGCCGAACGCAGCGCCAGCATGACCTGGAGCCCGGGCACGTCGTTGGCGCCGAGCAGGATGGTTTCGATCTCGCGCGTGTTGAGCGCAGGCAGCGCCTTCAATTGCGCGACGCGCGCCTCGAGCGTTCGCCGGTGCGGCCCGGCCGATCCGACGACCTCGACCCCGACCAGCCGCGCGAGGATCACCGTCAGGCGGGCTTCGCCTGCATCGATCTCCTGCGGCGGGATGGTGACGCCCGCAACATAGCCGGCGCGGCTGAGCGACGCCGCGGCGGCGTCGCGCAAGTCGCACAATTGGACCAGGCGGCGCGGTCCGGCTTCGGGCGCGACCGCCGCCAGTGCGGCCAGCGCCTCGGGCGGCAGCGCGCTTCCGTCGGGCTGGACGTAGCGCAGCCGGTCGATCGCGACTTCGAGCGTCGAATCGGCGAAGGGACAGTCGGCCGCGCGCGGCGTATCGTCGCGAACCGTGACCGAAGCGCTTGGCCTGGTTTCCTGCGCGCGTGGAACCTCGACTTGTTCGCGGCTGGGCAGCGCGCCCGGGACCGACTGGGCGGCCGCATGCGGAACGAGCAAAACAGCGGACGACGCCGCGATCGTCGCGCCAACAATGGCGCGGCCGGCAATACGCGGCATGAAAATTCCCCCCGGGGATCGAGAATCGATCCCACTTCAAGACGTTATCACCGGTCGGCCCGGTGCGCAGCCTTTATTTGCCGGTGCGGTTCGGGCGGCGGTGAACCGCCGCGCGGATCGGGAGCCGCGGGCGGATCGCAAGGTCGGCCTGTACTTTACGCTTCAGAATGTCCGGATTCGAATGTTGCGGAACCAGACACGGTCGCCGTGATCCTGCAGCGCGATGCGCCCACGCGGGGTCTTCGCGAAATGCGGCATCGCCTTGAACTTGGATCCCGCGACCAGTGCGCCCCAGCCCTCGTCGCCATAGGGCGTCGCGACGACGCGCACGCCGTTGAGCCAATGCTCGATACGGCCGCCGCGCACCACGATCCGCGCGCGGTTCCATTGTCCGACCGGCCTGGCGGCGGCCTTTGCCGGCGCGATCAGATCGTAGAGCGCGCCGGCGCGGTGAGACGGCAGCTTGCCGTCGGCGTGGCGCGCGTCGTCGAGCACCTGCATCTCGGGGCCGGTCGACCAGGTGTAGGGCGCATCGGCCGACTCCTGGATGAAATAGATGATGCCGCTGTTGCCGCCCTCGGACACTTTCCATTCGAGCGCGAGCTCGAAGTCGCCGAATTCCTCGGCCGTGACGAGATCGCCCGCGCCGCCTTCCGCCGCCAGCGCGATCGCGCCGTTCTCGACACGCCAGCGCGTCGGAACGGGCGCGCCCTTGTACCCGCGCCAGCCGCTGAAGTCGGAACCATTGAACAACGGCCGCCATTTCGAAGTGCCGGCATAGGCTACCGTCGCGCAGGCGAGCATCGCCGCCAGGACCAAGATCCGCATCATTCGACTTCTCCCCGCTGGCGCACTGCCGCCATCATGCGCCCGTCATCTGCGCGATAACCTGCTGAATATGCGCCATGGCTTCGGGCGTAGGGCCCGGGTACGGGCCCGCGCCCGGCGTGTTGCCCATATAGCCGACCTGCGCCCAGCCTTCCTCGGTCGAGTAATAGGCGCGAAGCGTCAATCTGCGTATGTTCGCGAAGAACGCGGCGGGCTTCTCGAAGCCGGGCTTGACGCGGCCGGCGAAAGCCACGTCGTCGCAGATCCCGGCGCGCTCGCCTGCCGTCGCGTCGGCGAAGGCCTTGCCGAAGCGGCGCGTGCTTTCGGCATCGGTCCAGGCAAGGCCCGGCACGATCAGCGCGCGATCCTGTTGCTGCCGGGGATAAGGCGCGCTGACCCATTCGTCGATAAAGGCCGGAACGCCGACCGCGGAGGCGGCGCTATACTGGCCGTCCGCCGGCAGGATCATGTCGCACAGCGCCGCGGCCGCTTCGAGCTCTGCCTTTGTCAGCGTCAGCGGCCAGGGAATCTTGGGATTGAGCAGATCGGGATCGACGCCGTAGCCCGGCGCAGTGACCGGCGTCAGCTGCACGGCGGGCCAGCTGGTCCCGTCGAGCCCGCTGCCCCGCGCCGATTCGGGGATCGCGAGCGCGGCAGCGAGCCAAGCCAGCGTCGTGCGCCGGTCGACGGCGAGCCCCCCGCTCACAGCTCGCCCTTGCGCAGGCGCGCGGCGATATGGTCGGCGGATCGCATCGCCAGCGCCATGATCGTCAGCGTCGGATTCTTGTGGGCCTTGGACGCGAACACCGCGCCGTCGCCCACATAGAGATTGTCGACGTCCCAGCAGCGGCCATAGCCGTCGGTCACCGAAGTCCGCCGGTCCGCGCCCATTCGCGCCGTCCCGACCTCGTGGATGATCTCGCCGCCCTTCTTGAGCGCGCGGTCGGCCGGTTGCGGCGGCGCGACGAGCTTGCCGCCCATCGCGCCGACGATCTCCTGCGTCGTCTCGTGGAAGTGATCGACCATTTTCCGCTCCTGGTCGGTCCATGCGAAGTGAAAGCGAAGCGCCGGGATGCCGAAGCGGTCCTTCAGGTCCGGGTCGATCTCGCAATAAGAATTGGCGTTGGGAATCATTTCGCCGCGCAGGACGAACCCGATGCTCGACCCATAGCGTCGATGCGCCGCTTGCCGCAGCCCCGCACCATAGCCGTCGAGCCCGCCGAAATCGCCCGGCTCGTCGAAGCCGCCGTCTACCTCGAAGTGATAGCCGCGCGCGAAATCGAGCTTCCCTGCCTTCTGCTCCTTGTAGAGCCAGAACGGGATATAGACATGCAATCCCATCGCGCCGTCTTCATTGTAGCGCGGTCGCCCTTCAAGCGCCGGAAAACTCGCGGTGAGATTGGCGCCGACCGTGTCCATCAGGTTCCGGCCGACCTGCCCGCTCGAATTGGCGAGGCCCTCCGAGCGTCCCGCGACCTTGGTGTTGAGCAGGATGCGCGCCGTCTCGCCGGTGCTGGCCGCAAGGATCACGACCCGGGCCCTGGCTTCGCGCTGGGCGCGGGTCTTGCGGTCGATGAACCGCACGCCCGATGCCTTGCCGGTCCGGTCGAGCATGACTTCATAGACCATCGCGTCGGTGCGCACGGTCAGCTTGCCGGTCGCACGCGCCTGGGGGATCAGCGACGTCGTCGTCTGGAACGCCGCGCCGATCGCGCAGCCGCGGCCGCATCCCGACGCCCAATAGCAGGGCAGGCGCGTATCCATGGCGCGGGTAAGCACTGCCCGCCGCGCCGGGACCACCGGAACGCCGACCTTGCCGGCGCCCGCCTTCAGGAAGATTTCCCATGCCCGCGGCGCCGGCGGATCATGAAGCACGCCCTCGCCGCTATTGGGGTGGTTCTCGAGATTGGGGTTGTTGCCGTACACGCCGACGATCGCTTCGGTCTTGTCGTACCAGGGCGCGATCTCGTCATAGCTGACCGGCCAGTCCACGCCCTGGCCATCGCGGCTGAACGGCTTGAAGTCATATTCGCCCATGCGGAAGGAGTTGCGCGCCCAATGGTTGGTGCGCCCGCCGAGCATCCGGCTGCGCCACCATTTGAATTCGGTGCCCTCCGCCATCGCATAGGGCTCGCCCGGGATGTCCCAGCCGCCGTCCACGGTCGCATCGTAATAGCCGAAATCCTTGTCCGGCGTGCCCGCCCCGCGCAGCGGCGCGTCGCGCGAGAAGTTGAGCATCGCCGCCTCGCCGGGATCATAGTCGCGCCCGGCTTCGAGCATGAGCACCTTCGCACCGGCTCTGGTGAGGGTCCACGCCGCCATCGCACCGCCGGCGCCTGATCCGACTACGACCACATCGTAGCTGTCGCTTGCCATGCGCCCCCTCCCTTTACGTCCCAGGTCGTCGGGCAATCTTGCACACCGGATGGGTCCCAAGGCAACCAGTCCCCGAACGACTCTCGCACGGCCTCGCGGAAAGCGACCTGTTTCGGCGCCAAGTGGGTGGAATAATTGGAGAAAATAGTGCGCCCGGAGGGAGTGACTTCGAACCCGTTGGGGTTCACAAGGCCGAACGGCCGCCCGCGCTTATGCGAGGCACTTCAAACAAAACTGGCGCACCCGACAGGATTCGAACCTGTGGCCTCTGCCTTCGGAGGGCAGCGCTCTATCCAGCTGAGCTACGGGTGCGTGGGGGAGCCGCGTAGCAAAGCGCGCGGGGCTGCGCCAGCCTTCAATAGGCGTCTTCGCTCCAGACGTGCAGCCGGTTGCCTTCCTGGCGCGCGCGGACGGCGACCTGCGTGCCGGGGGCGAAGTCCCGGGGGCGCTCGAAGGGGAAGAACACCGGCTCCCAGCCGATCTGCGCCGGGGTGCCGGGCACGTTCTCGTAGCGTGTCGACTCGTCGAGCGCGAGCAGCGCCCATTGGACGATGCCATCGGCGCGGCCGCCGGCGGCAGTGAGCAGCACCCCGCCCTCGGACGGCGCGGGGCCGCGGCGCGGGTCGAAATCCTGCGTGAAGACGTGGCCGGCCGCGCTGCGCAGCATGATGCCGCGGCCATCGTGGCGGGTGATGTAGGCGGGCGGCGCGAGCCGGTTGAGCGGCGACAGGTCGAAGCCCGCGCTCGCCCCGGCGCGGAAGCCCGGCAGGTCGGCATCCTCGGCCAATGCGACGCAGACGGTGGCGCGCGCGGGAATCATCGGCGCCTCGGGGGTCAGCAGCTGCTCGGCAGCGTGGCGCATCACTTCGCGGCCGCGCTTGTCGAGCAGGCTGAGCAGGATGACTTCGGAGATCAGCAGGTCGGCGGGGCCGCCGATGTCGGCCGCGGTCAGACTGGTCGAATGCGAATTGATCACGCGGATGCGGTCCGACAGGCCGTTATGCGCGATGATCGCGCGCGCGGTGTCGGCCATCGCAGTGCTCATGTCGCAGGTGACGACCTCGGCCCCGGCGCGCGCCGCCATCATCGCGAACACCCCCGCGCCGGTGCCGATCTCGAGCACGCGCATGCCGGGGCGGATCGCGCGGCGGATCGCTTTGTCGTGCGCGGCATTGCGGACTTCGTTGCGGACCACGTCGAAGAAGGAGTCGCCGACGCATTGGCTGAGCACCTCGGCGGCGATGCGGCGGACCTCGCGGTCGCCCGGCGCCGCGGCAGTGGCGTCGGCGACGAGACGGTAGGCCGCCGCGCGATAGGCGTCGCGGGCGAGCGCGCGGGCGAGGCGCACCTGCCCGAGCGGATCCCCCGCGACCTTGGCGATCATCGCATCGCGGATTGCCTTCTTCATCGCGTCCCGTCGGCCAGCGTCACGGGCTGGAAAGTGCCGAGCCCGCAGCTCGCACCCTGGGTGATGCCCGGCGACTGGAGCACGGTGATCGTGTCGACCGAGCAGATCTGGCCGATCGAGGTCTTGTGGGCATAGCGCTCCTCGAAGCCGAGCCCGGGGCATTTGTGCGGCAGCGTGTTGCGGTAGACCTTGCCCCCGCCGACGTAGAAATCGATCACCTCGTCGCTGCGCACCCGGGTCTCGCGGATCTGGCCGAGCGACAGGCAGGTGACCGGCTTGCCCGCGGGCGTCGCCTCGGGAACGGAGTGTTTCTGGCTCGCGATACCGGGCGCGGCGAGCAGCAGCGCGGCGCGGATCAGCAGCAGGCGCATGGCATTTCCTCTCATGACGCGGCGCGCGCGGCTTTGGGCGGCGGCGTCTTGGGCCTGAACGCGCAGAGGTTGGCGACGATGCACCGCCAGCATTCGGGGGTCCGCGCCTTGCAGACATAGCGGCCGTGGAGGATCAGCCAATGGTGGGCGTGGAGGCGGAACGGCTGGGGCACAGCCTTTTCGAGCTTGAGCTCGACCGCGAGCGGAGTCTTGCCCCGCGCCAGCCCGGTGCGGTTGCCGACGCGGAAGATATGGGTGTCGACCGCCTGCGCCGGATGC
>JAZKCD010000024.1:0-52855 GCA_040388355.1 Pseudomonadota bacterium
TTGGGCGATCGCAGCAGCGCGGCCTGTTCGCGGCTTTCGGCGAGCAGGATCGCGTACGCGGTCTGCCCGCCCGCGCCGGGAACCTGCTCGGCGGCGAACGACTCGATCACCATCTGCTCGATCTCGAGCGCAGTGGCGATATCGGCGGTGAAGGTCACTTCGGCGCCCGCCGCGGCCTTTTTCTGGAGCGCGGCAAGATCGTCGGCACCGGTCGCGGCGAGCAGCAGCCCGGCGACGATGACGCGGTGCGAGCGGCGGCCGACATGCTGGTGGAGCGTGCCCTGCAGCCCGGCGATGCGGCGGCGGCGATAGTCCTGCTCGGTTTCCTGCCGGATCAGCTGGACCGCCTTGAGTTCGATATCGTCGAGCATCGGCACCGCCATCACTCGGCTCCCGCCAGGCCGAGCTCGGCGACGGCGTCGGCGAGCCGGTCACCGAACGACTCGATCACCGCGTCGGGATCGGGCGCGGCGTCGCGCGGCGGCGCGGCGCTGCGCGTGACGATATCGACCAGCGCGGCGAGCCGGCCGTCGAGCGCAGGGGCCGGTGCGGGGGCGGAGGCAGCGACCGCACCGGCGGGGCGCGGTGCGGCAGGCCGTGCGGGGCTAGGCGCCATGTTCCGGACGCCGGATGGCGCCACTGCGGAGATCATCGCGGAGATGGCGGCGGCCGCCGGTGACTCGGCCCCGTCCCGGTCCTGGCGAGGCCGCGCAGTGGCGACGGGCTCCACGGTCGCCACCGATGCGAGCGCGGAGGCGGGCGGAGCCGGCGGGAGCGCGGGGGCCGTGTCCATCGCGTCGCGCGGGCGCAGCACGGGTGCGCGGGGGTCCGTCCTTGCGGCGTCTGGAACGGGTTCGGCCGTCTCGCCGCGGAACGGCGGATCGAGCCGCGCTACAGCCGCCAAAGGCTCGCGCCGACTCGTTGCGGAACGCGGTGCATCCGCGTCGGCAGCAGCGACAGCAACGGCATCCGGCCTGTCCAACGCTTTTCCCCGGCGAAGGCCGGGGCCCAGCTTCGGCGGACTCGAAGCTGCTTCCCGCCATCCGGAACCGCTCGCCACTGGGCCCCGGCCTTCGCCGGGGAAAACCGGGTCGGGTCCTTCCGACTGAGCCTCGGGAGCCCTTTCCCCTTGCGGGTGCAGCCGAAAGCGCGGCGCCGCGCCTCTGGATCGCGGCGCAGCGGCGAGTAGCGGCGACACGCGCTCGCCGGGTCGCGCCTGCGGCTCCGGGGGGGTGGGGGCCGCAGGCACTTGGGCTGAAGGGGTTGAACTTTCCTCAGTGGGCGCCGGGGAGGCCTGCGCCCCGAACCCGTCGCGAGCCATCGGGGCATGACCGGCGGGCAGCGGCGCCGGTTCGCCGGCGATCTGCGGACCGGAGTCGCGAACCCGCCGCGCATCTGCACCGCGCGATTGCGGATCGTCCCGTGCCTGGGGCGGCGAGGGCGGCGCTTCCTCGGCGCGTGCGGCGTCATCGCCGGCCGCCACCGCGCCTGGGGCAGGATCGGGCTCGATCACGATGCAGGTCATGCCGCTCAGGCTGTTCGGGCTGGCCGGGCCGCTGGTCGAGTCGGGCGCGTGCGTCCCCGCCCCTGCCCCGGCCGCGCCGCACGCGTGCCAGAGCGTCTCGACTTCGGGTGCGGGCAGCGCGCCAAGCTCGGCCGGGCCGATCGCGAGCGCCGCGCAAAGCGCCAGCGTCACCTCGCCGAGCAGCGCCGTATCGAGCGGGAGCGGTGCCGTGCCGTGCAGCCAGAAGGCAAGCGCGCCCAGCGCATCGCGCCGCGCGGCATCGCCGGGCAGCGCGCCGCCGCTGATCGCGACGAACTGCGCCTCGAGGAATTCGGGGCCCGCATCGACGAAGCGCGCCAGCCCGCATTTCTCGTGCCAGCGGAGCAGCCGCAGCGCATGCGGCGCGCCTGACGGATCGAGCACCGCGGTCCCCGCGCCGCAATCGACGGCGAAGGCGATGGCAAAGGCGCCATCCCGCACCAGCATGGCGCGCGTATCGACCCGCGCTGCCACCGGCTATTCCTCGCGCACGCGGGTCGCGCTGAATCCGTAGGTGGTCTGCCCGTGCGCGCCGACATTCATGTCGAACGCCTTGGTCTCGGCGAAGCAATCGTCGAAGGTCACGCTGCGCGAGTCCTGGCCATGCTTGAGCGTGGCGCTGATCGAGAATTTCTCGCCGCTCGCGAGCAGCCCGTCGAGCGTCGCGTTGACCGAAGCGACGGTCAGCGAGCCGGTGACGAGCTGCACCCCGTAATAGGCGGTGATGCGTTCGCTGGTGCCGACCGCGCCGACATTCTGGCGATAGCGCTCGACTGCGTACTGGATCGTCTGGAGACCGGCGATGGTCTCCTCGTTGACTTTCACTTCGGAAGCGAACGCCGTGTAGACCTGTGCCATTGCCTGCTCCCGGCTCGATCTAGGTTGCTGAAAAGAAACGCTTACTCAGGTGCGAAACATCAGTTCTGCACCAGGATGGTCGCGTAGATATAATCGATCGCGCGCACCGGCCGGATCGCGATGTCGATCCGCACGATGCCGGTCGCGAAGTCGGCCTGAGTCGAATAGACCTCGACCTTGAACGGCGGATCCTTGCCGTCGGTGCTCGGCACCAGCGCCCCGGCGCGGGTCATCGTCATGAACATGGCGATGATCTGCTGGCGCAGCGCGTTGCGGTTGCCCTCGTTGTTGAGCAGCCCGATATAGACGTCGGCGATCGCCTTGACGTCGCGCACTGCCTTGTTCGCGGTGCGCTGGACGTTGATCTGGCGGCCGCTGGTCAGGATGCCCTTGACCACGATCGTGCCGAGCCTGCGCTTCTGGTTGACCACCAGCACGTTGCCGCCGACGAGCTGGTTGAGCTCCGAGTCCGAATAGGATCCCGGGTCCACGCCCAGCGCGGGCACATTCTTGAAGGTCGGCGACTGGAAATAATCCTGCAGGCTGAGCAGCCCCGCCACCGCGGCTTCGGACCCGGCCGGCGTGGTCAGGATGAAATCGTTGCTGCGGACGTCGTCGGCATGATCGAGGATCGCGTTGACTCGAGTCACTCGGTTCGACGTCGCGGCGGCGGTCACCGAGCCGAGCCCGATGCGGTTGCGCGCCGGATCGGCCATCTTGGCGCAGTGCGCCGCGACCGCCTGATGGACCTTGCGGACCCCGGCATCGTCGAGCTGGTTGGCGACCGAGGCGATCACGAGATCGACTTCCTCTGCGCCCTCGAGCCGGTCGAGCGCGTCCTGGTAATCGCCGACCGAAGGCGACACGCCGCCGGTGAATTTCTGCGGGCGGGTATTTTCCTTGGGCAGCGCCGTGCTGTGTACGCGCAGGAACAGGTCGTGAGCGCGGATCAGCGACGAGTCCTTGAGGACCGCGGGCAGATAATTGGCATCGTCCGGATCCATCGTCAGATCGGCGAAACTCTCCAGCAGCGCATCGTCCTGGTAGACCTGGAGCGCGACGACGGGCGTGATCCCGTCCACGCTCGAGGTGCCGTTGGCGATCTCCACGGCGATCGTGCCGGTGACCCCCGGCGCCTGCTGGAGCTCGAGCAGCGGGTCGGTCCCGCCGCTGAGCGACAAGGCCGGCCCCTTCGCGCGTCCGCCGGTCAGCGCCCAGCTCTTGGCGTCGGGGAGCGCCGTCGCGCCTCCGAAAATCTTGAAGTCGAGCTTCGGATTCACATTGTCCGCTTCGGCCGTCAGCGCCTCGATCTTGCTGAGGTCGGCCAGATTGTCATAGCTGCGGGTGTCGCCACCCTCGGTGACGACCTCGATCTTCACGGTGCCCGGCAGCGTACCGGCAAGCACGCGGATCGCCGTCAGATTGCCCGCGGGGCCGGCATCGGACGCCGTGACGGTGATGACGGGGTTGTTGCCGCTCCTGAGCGTCGCGACCGCCGGCCTCGCAGCCACGCGCGGCTCGAAGTTTGTCTTGGCCTGGTTGGCGGGAAGCTGCTTCCCGAATTTCGCATCATAGGCGACGATCAGCCGCGACTGGAAGTTGATCTGGTCGAAAAAATAGCTCGGACTGCTGTCGTCCATCACCAGGTTGCTCAGCGTCTCGACGACCTCGCCGTCGAGCGCGATGTCGAGGTTGACATATTTCAGCCCGCCGCCGCCCAGCGTCTTGATCTGGGTGATCTTCGCCGAGAGCCCGTTGCCCCATGCCCCTTCGGCGCGCGCGACGAGCGTCGCGACGTCATCGCCTTCGTCGTCCTTCAGCAGCAGCGTCGCCTTCTGCGCCACGCCCGACACGGTCCGCGCCACGACGACTTCCATCACGCCGTTGGTGAAGGCGGTGCGCGCCTCGGGCATCGAGAAGCGGCTTGCCGGCCCGAACAGGCTGAGGAATTCGCCGAACGAGCCGACGCGGGTCGGATTGACGGGGCCATAGTCGGTGACCCCGGCCAAGCCCAATATACCCGTTGCACCGGCCAGTACCGGTGCAGGCTCGAATTCGGTTTTGACCTGGACCCCAGGGACAATCAAGGCGGACGCCATCGGAGAACCTTTCGCTCAGGTTGTTCGACAACAAGTTACAGCCCGACTTTCGTCGAGAAATGTAAAATCTTACGAATACAGAGTTATTAGTACGACCACGCCGAAATGGCGCGACATACCAACTTACGATTCACTGCATGAGCCGATATTTGCTCTCACGCCGTCGATGCAAATAAGAGCACGCCTTCCAGACAACTGTCTTGGAGAATTTCGCCATAGTAACACGGAAAATTTCGACTATGCCTAATCTGGGATAAACCTGATCTCTGAGCGCGCTAGCATGCGCTGCTCGGGACGAAGCGCGAAAGGCGTCGCTAGCGGAGCGCCGGCCGCCACCCGCCGAGCACGAATTCGGGCCGGCTGTAATCGGCGATCAGCCGCGCGTCCCTGACGCGGTCGAGCCGGCGCGACCAGGCGGCGCGCCGGCTGGTGTCGGCGGGCGATCCGTCGGCATTGCGGCTGGCATATTCCCAGAAATGCACGCTGCCGCCACGATCGGCGTCGCCCCAGCCTTCGGGGGCGATGTTGATGAGGGTCGCGTTGAGCAGCACGGCCTCGGCATGCGGGTAGCGCGCGGTGCCGTTGACCGGGGCGCGGGCGATCGTGGTCGGCTCGGCCAGGCCGATGAAGATGCAGTCCTTGAAGACATTGCCGTGCCCCGTGGCGGTGTTGCGGATCCACATGAAGACGCGAGTCGATTTGAGCGTGGTCCGCTCGAAGAACACTGCGCCGCGGCCGAGCACGGTGTCGCCGGTGCCGATGATGGTGCTGTCGGCGACATAGAGCGTGCCGTTGGCCTGCAGCGCGTCGCCCGCGCCGATCACGGTGACGTGCGACAGGATATTGTGCTGCCCGGTGATCAGCAGCCCCTCGGCCTGGCCGGGCGCCGTGGTCTGCAGCGTCATGTCGACGAAATGGATGCCGTCGGAATTGTCGGCGGTCACCGCGGCGCGGCGCGAGGGGAAGGTGCCGGCAAGCTCGTTGGTGCGCAGATTGGCGGGGTGCGGATTGAACACCTCGTTGTTGGCATAGCGGATGACGGTGCGCGCCTGGCCCTCGCCGCGCAGAGTGACATTGGCCTTGTTGCGGAAATAGACGATCTCCTCATAGACGCCGCTGCGGACGAACACCGTCACGCGCCGGCGGCCATGGTCGGGCACCCAGTCCATCGCGCCCTGCACGGTATCGAAGTCGCCCGACCCGCCGCCGGCGACCGTCACCCGTGCCGCGCCGGCGCGGGGGCCGTGCGGGCGGGTGGTGAAGCGCCAGCTTTTGCCCGCGATGCCGGCGAAGCCCGGCACCTCGATCACCCCGGGGTCGACTTCGACATAATAGGTCCTGCCGTACCGCAGCAGGTCGTGGTGCGGGTGGATCGTCGCGGTGTTGCCGCTCACCGTGACCGGGTAGAAATGGAAGCCGTCGGTGAAGCCGCCGATGATCGTCAGCTGGTAGCGGTCCGACGCCGGCGCGGCACCCGCCGAGGGGGTTCCCGGCCGCGTGTCGGCATTGGTCGGGCGGCGCGTGCGCGCGTACGGGTAGGGAAAGCCGAGATAGTCCTTCGCGCGGACCGCGGGGTCGACCGGTCGGTCCGGGCCCGCGGGAATGGCGAGGTCGAGCGTATCGACCAGCCGGTCGTCGGCCGCGTCGTAGATGCGGATCGTGCCCGAGGTGCCGATGCGCGGCGCCTCGGCGAAGGTCAGCCGCAGCTGGACGTCGGGATTGACCATGCGCGCGCCGGCTGCGGGGTACAAGGTCTGCGCCGGCGCGGCGAACGGCCACAGCATCGCGAGCAGGGCCGCCAGCAGCATCCTCGCGGCGGTCATCGGATCAGTCGGCCACCCAGGTCCGGTCGACTCGCTCGACCTCGAGCGTCGGCAGCGCATCGGTCTTGCTCAGCCGCCCCGTGCACACGCAGAAGACGCGCTTGCCCACGGTGGCGGCCGCGCCCGGGCCGTTCAGCAGGTCCGCCAGCGCCGGAATCCCGCTCTCCGCCGGCTGTTGCGTCGGCCACCGAAGGATCACGGTCGCATCGGGGCAGCGCGGATCGATCAGCGCGATGCTGTGCGCGGTGTTGAGGACGACGGCTTCGATCGAAACCGTCTGCGCATGATGCGCGTCGATATTCCCGGCGATCTCGCACACCGACACCGATTTCGCCGGGGAGACATTCATATGCATATGACAGGCGCTCGATAAGGCGGCGGACGGCAGCATCACCGATGCCGCCGCCAGCCAGTGAAACAGGCGACGCAGGCCGCGCCGCCCGAAGCTGCGCCTCACGGCCCGGTCGGGGGCGGCGTTGCAGGCGGCGGCGTTGCGGCGGGTGGGGCCGGCACCGGCGCTGGAGGCGGCGGAGGCGGCGGCGGCGCATAGGGTGCGGGCACCGCGTAAGGCTGCTGGGGCCTGAACCTTCCGTGCTGCAGCTGCGTGGCGGTCGGGTTTCTTGCGTTCCATGCATCCACGTCCCGGTTGTACCGCACCATATCGGCGGCGCCCCGTCTGTTGTTGATCCTGATCTGCGCGTTGGTCGCGGTTCGGCTGGCGATCGTTTCATTGACCCAGATCTTGACGGACCCTTCGGCTATATCATCCGACGTCGCGGTTGTCAGCGACGTACTGACGCCGGCCATGTTCTTGTAGTAAAGCGTCTTTCCGGTCGCCTGCAGGAAGATCGCCTGCGTCCGGTACGCATTGCGCTCGGTCCGCCGCTCCTGGTCGGTCGTGTCCGGGCCGTTGCGCAGATGGTAGCGGATATTGTCGACGATGTGCTGCGCCTCGTGGACGAGCTCGGCCTCGAACAGCGTCATGTTGACGGTGTTGTCCGCGTTGAACAGCCCGGGGGCGTTCGGATCGATCTTGATCGTCCCGCGTCCGTTGACCATCGACGCCCCGCCCGCCGATCCCGGCGAGGAGGCTTCGAACCGGATCGGCACCGTGCCGCCGTCCAGCAAGGTCGAAGTCGCGAGGAGATCCGCCCGCTGGCCGGCATCGATCGTCGTGCTCGTCGCCGCGGCGGCGATGTCGGCGCGCGCGGTGGGGAGCGCCGCGGTGAGCAGGCGCCGTTTGTCCGCCAGGGTAAGCGGCGGCGGCGGCGCGGTGGCTGCCGCTCCCGCGGTCCCGGTGCCCGGCGCGGTCTGGGCCAGCGCCGGCGTCGGCGCCACCGGTTGCTGGTTCTGCGCAAGCGACGACAGCAGGATATCGCCGATCGTCTGGGCGATCACGTCGGGCAGCGCCGCCATGACATTGTCGCCGAAGCTGCTCCCTTCGATCGCGCTGCGCGTCGCCGCGTTCGCGACCAGCGCAACCGCGCTCTGGCCGAAATGCGCGAAGATGTTGCCGACGCTGGTATCGCCCGCGATGACGGTCCCGCCGGGCCCGGGATGGTCGCCGAACGGCTTGGCGCCGAACGCCTTGCCCGCGGCATAGCCCGCCGCAGCGCCAACGCCCGCGGCCGCGACGCCCGCCCAGCTGAACTTGTCCTGCAGTCCGGTGGCGACCCCGATGCCCTGGGTGATCGCGCTGCCGGCAGCGCCGCGCGCCGCCGCGCCGAGCACGCCGCCGCCGCCAAAGGCCTGGCCCAGCCCCCCGGTCACTGCCGCGCCGATGCCGGCGAGCGCCACCGCCTTCCAGCTGAACTTCTCCTGGATTCCGGTCGCGACGCCGACGCCCTGGCTGACGATGCTGCCGACCATCGCGCCGACCGCGGTCGCGGCGATGATCGCGCCGGCGCTGACGCCGGTCACCACCGTGCCGCCGAGCACCGCGGTGCCGAGGATCGTCGAGATGCCCGATGCGATGCCGGTGACTCCCGGCGCGATCGCCGCGAGCGCCGCACCCGCGGTCACCACGGTCACTGCGATCGCGATCACCGCGAGCAGGATCATCCCGAAGACGCCGCACTTGTTCTTCTTGGGCGACTGGGGAGCAGGCGTGCTCGGGGTGACGTCGCCGATCGCTTCGGCCGGATTGTACGGCTTGAGCGTGCTCGCATTATAGGTCGACTTGATGACCCCGCCGGGCAGGACCAGCGTGCGGCCCTCGACCAGCGACGCGCCGCCGCTCAGGCCATTGGCTTCGGCGAGCTTGTACCACAGGCTCGAATCGCCCCACATCGCCTGGGCGATGCTCTGGAGCGTGTCGCCGCTGCGCACCGTGTAGCTGCCGCCGCCGGCCGAGCCCTGGCTGTAGCTGTTGATCGGATCGTAGCTGTTGGCGAAATCGGCGTAGGACGAGCCATAGGTCAGCCCGCCGCGGAAGGCGCCGGGGGTGCCCGTCGGCCCCGCCTGCTCGCGCTCGGCGATCGACGCCGCGACGCTGACATTGCTGGTGCCGTTGTTGCCGGTATAGCCGAGCTGGCGCCCGTTGAAGCGGTACCACACCTCGTGCGGATCGCCGTTCGACCAGTTGTTGTCGGACTCGTCGCGGCGGACGATCTGGCCGTCGGCGTTGAGGTGGAAGCTCACCGTGCGCGCCCGCGCGTCGCCGACAAAGACCGAGCCCAGCTGGCCGAGGCCGTTATAGGTGAAGGTCGTATAGTAGGTGGTCGACTGGCTGGTGTTGGGCTTGTAGCTGATCGACGCCTGCACTGCGCCGTCCCACCAGACATAGGTGTTGTTGGTCAGCGTGTCGGGCGCGTTGGCGTCGTTGTTGTTGCGGTAGTTCTTGGTCGAGATCGTCAGCGCGCTGCCGAGAGCATAGGCGCTGCCATAGCCGTAATCATAGATGGTGCTCGACTGATAGGTATAGCCGTCGGTCTTCTTGGTCGCCGTATAGTCCGAGGTCAGCTGGCCCTTGTTGTTGTAGGCGGCGCTGCGGCTGAAGGCGACGGTGGTGCCGTTGGCCTCATAGTCGGTCTGGGTGATCTGGCGGCCGAGCAGATCGTAGGTGAAGCGCGAGCGCACCGTGCCCGTGGTCGGGGCGGTCGGGATGGTGGTCGGCGCGGTATAGGTGCCGGTGGCCGGATTATAGACTTCGTAGGCCGCCGCGCCGCTCGATTGCTGGACCTCGTAGATCCGCCCGGCGGGGTTGTAGATATAGTTCTCGCGGCTCTCATAGTAATTTCCGGGGTAATAGATGCCCCAGTAATAGTCGTAGCCGCCCGGGGTATATTCGGTCTTGATCACCGCGACGCGATCGCCCGCGGCATTGTACTGGATGTCCTGGCCGGCGGTCGAGCCGTAGATGCCCTCGCCGCGGACGATCTGGCCGCTGCGGAGCACGCCGCGGTCGGTGACGAGGCGGTTCATGCTGTCGTAGCGGAACCAGTAATCGGTGGTCGTCGGGCTCGCCGAGGCATTGCCCTGCGCGTCGAGCGAGCGGTAGGTCGCGGTGGTGCGCCGGACATTGCCGTTGGCGTCATATTCATAGGCGATGTTCGCCGCCGGGCTGTAGGTCGAGCCGGTCTCGGTGAAGGTCTTGAGCCGTCCCAGCGCGTCATAGGTCGCGGTCGCGTTCTGGACCGACGCGGAGGTCGTATAATAGGATTCGTCGACCCAGTAGGAACCGGTGACCCAGCCGTAATAGGGATCATATTCGTCCTGCCAATAGCCCGGCGAGTAGTAGCCGGCTTCCTCGGCAGTGGCTTCGCTGACCTTCTGGCCGAGCTTGTCATAGCCATAGGTGGCGACGGTGCGCGTCCAGGTCGTGTTGACCGCGGGCGCGGGCGTGCCGACCGCGGTCGAGCTCAGCAGCCCGGTGTTGAAATAGGCATAGCTGGTCGCCAGCCCGCCGGTGCCGACCGAAGTCAGCCGCCCGGAGATATCGTAGGCGAACGACCAGACATGGCCGCCCATGTCGGTCTTGGCGGTGGTCCGGCCGAAGATATCGGCGCTTTCCACCAGCGTCCGGGTGTTGGCGTAGGTCGTGGTGCGGGTCCAGCCGCCGAACGTGCCGAGGCCTGCGATCGCGATCCCCGCATTCCAGGCATAGCCGATCGTGGTGACGTCGCCGCCGAACGAACGCTGGCTGGTGACGCGGCCGATCGCGTCATATTCGGTGAGCGCCTTTTCGGCGCTGTAGCCGATGATCGGCGTGTACCACTCCCAATGGCCGTACTCCTCGCCGCCCTCGATCGGATATTCGATCGGATAGTGGGGATTATAGGGCGGCGGATCCTGCACCCAGATCTGCTCGGGCGGGCCGTAGATCGGAGTCTGGAACTGGTTGTTCCACGCCTGGATGCGGCGCCCCAGCCCGTCATTGGCATAGCCTTCGATCAGCCCGCCATAATGCGCGACTTCGATGACGCGGCCCATCGCGTCGAAAGTCTGCGTCGTCACCCGGCCGATCTGGTCGGTGATCTTCCGGATATCGCCATGGATGTCGTAGGCGTTGGTGAGCTTGCCGGTATCGGGCGCGAAGGTGCTGACCACCAGACCGGCGCCGCCGCCGGCATAGCCGGTCCCGGCGAGCAAAGTCCGCGTCGAGAGATTGTTGTTCGCGTCGCGGCTGCCGATCATGCGGCCGCTCGCGTCGTAATAATAATTCTCGGTCGGCCGGATGCTCTGCGTGGTGCCGTTCTCGAGCGTGATCGTGACGGTCGGGCTCTCCCATTTGATGAGCCGGCCGATGGTGTTGTAGGTGTAGTTGAGCGTCGCCGAGAGCGCGTTGGTCTCGCTCGCGACATCGCCGAACGCGTTGTAGGTCCGGCTGGTGACGACCTGGTCGGTGATCGCGGCGGTGAGCTGCCGGCCTTCCTCGAGGACCTGGACCGCGAGGTTGCGCTTGTCGTAGCTGGTATAGGTCGCGTTGACTCCGGCCTGCGACACCATTGCCAGCGCGCCCGCGAAGCTCTGCCCTGCCAGGCTGGTGCCGGCCGACGTGATCGCGACGCTCTGGTTGCCGTTCTTGTCGTAGCCGAGCAGCTTCCACACGCCGTCGCCCGCGGTGGTCGCGGTCAGCCGCCCGGCATTGTCGTAGAGATTCTCGTTCTGGAACAGCCCGTTGCTGCCCAGCTTCCAGACGTCGCCATAGCCGTTATACTGGGTCTGGCTGTAGTCGAGCGTGGTGAAGCTCGCGCCGTTCCACGCCGCGGTGCCCTGGTAGACTCTGCGTCCGGCAAGGTCGTAGCGCGTCGCGACGGCGTCGGTGACGGTGCCGCCCGCGGCGGTCGCGCGGGTGTAGAATTCCTTCTTGACCCGTCCCATCGCGTCATAGGCGAACGACCGGGTGAAGCCCGACGCATCGGTGACGCTCGCCAGGCGCCCGCCCGCGCCATAGCTGTAGGTGGTCGCCCGCGCCGCCGCGCCGGTCGCGCCCGACTGGACGATCCGCGCGATATTGCCGAGCCCGTCATAGAGATATTGCGCGGTCGGGGTGACGCTCTGGCCGTTGAAGTCGGTGAACGCGGCGCGGGTCTCGGTCGCGAGGCGCCCGGCGCCGTCATAGGCATAGTTGGTCTGCTCGAGCGTCGCCTCGGTGCGCCGCACGACCTGGCCGAGCCCGTTGTAGAGATAGCTGACCGTGGCGGTGCCGGTGGCGGCGGTGAGCGCGCCGGTGGCGGTGTTGATCGTCCAGGCCTCGACTGCAAGCCGCGCTTCGGAAAGCCGGTTGCCGTTGCGGTCATAGGTATATTGCGCGACGCGATCGAGCGCGCTGGTCGACAGCGCCGGGGCGGCAGTGAGCGACGGCGTGCCGGTGAAGCGGTTGTCGTAGCGCCGCTCGGACACGACGTTGCCGTCGGGATCGTAGGTCCAGGCCGTGAGATAGCCCTCGGCATCGAGCTGCCCGGTCTTCTGGCCGAGCTTGTCGTACCAGCTCCAGGTCACGCCGCCATTGGCGTCGGTCTGCTTCACGACATTGCCGGTCGCGTCATACTGGAAGGCAGTGACCAGGTTCGCCGCGGCATAGCCGGTGGCAAGCGTGCCGCTGACCACCGCGCTGACCTGGCTCGCGGTCCGGCGGTTGAGCGCGTCATAGGTGTAGCTGGTCTCGCGATAGCCCCCGGCCGGCACCGCGGGCGGCGTCGCCGTGACCGTCGCGGGGAGCGTCACCGATCCGGCATAGACGCGGGTCAGCGTGACGTTGCCGTTGCCGTCATAGGCGAAGGTCGAAGTGCGGTTCTCGGTCGCCGAGGTCTGGACGATCTCGACCGTCTTGCGGTTGAGGTCGTCATAATAAGCGAGCGTGCGCGCGCCGCCCGCATCGACTGTCTCGACGATGTTGCCGCGCGCATCATATTTGATGCGCTCGGTCGGAGTGACGCTGGTCGCGGTGACGAGATCGTCGGCGATGACGCTGACCGCGTCGCCGCGCGTCTCGGTCAGCCGGTCGTTCTTGTCGTAGACATAGATCGTGGTGCGCTTGGCGGCGAGATTGTCGGCCTCGACCTTCCTGGTGCGGTTGCCGCGCACGTCATATTCGTAGCGGTTGACGATCGTCGTGCTGATCTGGGTGCCGGCGCTGTCATAGCTCGCGACGGGCAGCGTCTCGGTCAGCAGCAGGCCGCGGCGGTCGAACGTGTAGGTCGTGATCAGCCCCGCGCCGATCGTGGCGGTCGCCGACTTGGCGGTCACCGAAATGCGGTTGCCGAACGCGTCATAGCCATAGGATTCATAGAATCCGATCGCGTCGGTCGTGCTCGTCACTCGGCCGATCTTGTCATAGACGAAGCTGGTGACGGCGTCCTCGGCCGCGTTCGCGGTCACCGAAGGCGGAGTCGCCATCGCCGCAGTGCCGCTCACCGGGTTGAACCACCGCGTGACCGACGCGATTTCGCCGAAGGCGGTGTAGCCGGTCTGGGTCAGCCCGTCGCCGGCGTCGCGGACATGCGTGACGCGGCCCAGCCGGTCGTACCAGCTATAGGTCGAGAAGCTGCGCGCGTCGGTGATCTTCCACGCCGCGCCGAACGCGTCATAGTCGTAGCTGGTGACCCCGGCGGCGGCGTTGGTGATGGTCTTGAGCTGGCCGAGCTTGTCGTAGGTGTAGCTGGTCGCCGAATTGCGCGGATCGACCATCGTCACGCAGTCGCCCATGCCGTCATAGGCGAAGGTGGTGACTGCCTGCTCGGGCGTGCCATAGGCCTGGATCTCGGTGGTCTTCCGCCCGACTCCGTCATAGGCATAGATCGTCACGGCCTGGTCGGCGGTGCCATAGGCGTCATAGCGCGCCGCGAGCATGCCGGTCGCGTAATAGTCGTAGAGCGTCATCACGCCGTAAGCGTCGTAATCGCCATAGAGCTTGCCGTTGGCATGATAGCTGTAGGTGTGCCCGGCATAGGTGCCCGAGGCGTTCGACAGCGTCTCGACCTGCGCGATCGTGGTGGTGTTGGTCACCACGATCTTGTTGTCCCACTGGTATTTGGCGACCGCCTGGCCCGCGGCGTTGAAATCGGTCCGCGAGGCATAGCCTTCGGCATCGACCGTGTAGCGCGCCTCGCCGCGCGCGCTGTACCAATAGCGCGTGATCCGGTCGGTGGCGCCGCCGGCATTGTTGCCCGACCAGCTGCTCATCGTCGCGAAGGCGGGCAGCGTCGCCGAGGCATATTTGGCGGCATAGAGCACCGACCGGACGACCTGGCCGCGATTGTCGTAGCTATAGCCGGTGGTGCCCCCGTCGGCATCGATCGCATAGGCGACGCGCCCGGCGGTGTCGCGGACCGACCAGCTGGTGCGGTTGGCCGGATTGGCGGCGAGCGCGGCGGCCAGCGCCTTGACGTTGTCGTAGCTATAGTCGGCGGTCGCCGCCATCGCCGCGGCATAGCGAGTCACGCTGGTCTGCAGCCCGGCGCTGTCATAGCCGTAGCTGGCGACCTGGTTGAGCGCGTCGACCGAATAGCGCAGCAGGCCGGCGCCGTCATAGACGTAGCGCGTGACGCGATCGAGCGCGCTGGTGCCGGCGCTGGCGACGAGATCGTTGAAGCTGCCGGTCAGGCGGATGCCGCTGGCGACGGCGGTGAAATAGGCGGTGTCGGCGACCTTCTGGCCCGCCTTGTCGTACTGGCTGCGGGTGAGGAAGCCCTCGGCATCGAGCGTGCCGATCGCGCGGCCGTCGCGGTCGTAGAAATAGCGCGTCGTCGGGGTGCTGGCGCCGGGCGCCGGGATATCGCCGATCACCGGCGGCACCGTCTTGAAGCCGGCGACCTGCGCCGGGGTCAGCTTGACCACCGAATCATAGCCGGCGACCAGATTGCCCGACTTGTCATAGGCGAAGCGCTGGAAGCTGCCGTCGCCGCCGATAGTGGCGAGGGTGCGGCCTTCCTTGTCGTAGACCGTCCAGCTCCACATGTCATAGGCATGCTCGAGCACGGCGAGCGCCGAGGGATCGAACACGCTGTCGGGATTGGCCAGGATCGCCAGCTGGGCCGCGCTCAGCCGCGTGGCGTAGCGCGCCGTCGCCACCAGCTGGTTGTCGGCGTCGTAGCGATAGGTGGTCAGGTCGCCATAATGATTGGCCTCGGCGATCAGCCGCCCGGCCTTGTCATAGGCGTAATAGCGC
This sequence comes from Pseudomonadota bacterium, assembly GCA_040388355.1. Classification (GTDB taxonomy): domain Bacteria; phylum Pseudomonadota; class Alphaproteobacteria; order Sphingomonadales; family Sphingomonadaceae; genus Sphingomonas. Next base: position 14,935 of record JAZKCD010000024.1, read on the forward strand.
TTGAGCCCGACCGCGTCGGTCGAAACGCGCAGCCGGCCGAGCTTGTCATACTGGCTGGTCGCAGTGCCGCCCGCGACATAGCTGCCGCTGTCGGTGCGGCTGATCAGGTCGCCCGCGAGATTGTAGGTGTTGACCGTGACATAGCCCGACGCGAGCGTGACCGTGGTGGTGCTGGCCGTGTCGTTGAAGACGATGCTGGTGGTGCCGCCATTGACGTCGGTCGACGCGGTCAGCCGGCCCATGCCGTCATAGACGAAGGTCTCGGCTACCAGGTTCTCGCGGTTGCGCGACAGCAGCCGCCCGGCCTGGTCATAGGTGTAGACGGTGCGGACATAGCCCTCGGTATTCGCGCCGGCGCCCGCGGTGGTGGCATAGCCATAGTCGCGCGCCGCGGTCAGGTTGCCGCGCGCGTCGTACGCGTTCATGCTGACCTTGGTCGACTGGCGGTCGGCGATCGCATCGCGCCACGCGTTCATCACCGTCTCGGTCAGCGCGCCCGAGCCCACTGCATAGCTCTGCTCGGGATAGTCGACCATATATTCGAGCAGGCCGGCGGTCGTGTAGCGATATTCGGTCACATTGCCTTCGCCGCTCACCACGTAGCGAAGATGGTTTTCGCCGTCATAGGCGTAGCGGGTGGTGACGCTCACCGCCGCGCCGCTGGCGTCGCTCGCGCTGCGCGTCTCGGTCAGCAGCTCGTTCCTGGTGCCATAGGTCCGCGTCACCACCTGGCCGAGCGTCGCGCCGAGCCGGTCGGTCGCGGTCAGGACATTGCCGCTGCCGTCGAAGGTGAAGACCGTCGCATTGCCCAGCGCATCGGTGGTGCTGACGAGGTCGCCATTGGCGTTGTAGCCGAACAGCGTCACTTGCTGCGCGGCGCCGGCATAGGCGGCGGGCGCCGTGATCTTGGTGAGGTTGCCGGCGGCGTCATAGTCGAGCCGAGTGACCTGGCCCGTGGCATCGGTGACGCTGGTATAGCCCGCGCCGTAAGCGAGCGAGGTGATGCGGGTGACGCCGCTCGACGCCGTCTGGGTCAGCGTCAGGACGCGGCCCGATCCGTCGTAGGTGACGGCCATGCTCGACCCGTCCTTCTGCGCGATCGAGCTGACTCGCCCGCTGCCGTCATAGGCGTAGGCGGTCCAATAGGCTTGCGCGTCGGTCGGCAGCGTGTTGTCGCCCGGGGTCAGGTCGGTGCGCACCTTGGTCAGCCGGCCGCTGGTATATTCGTACCAGGTGCTGGTCAGCGTCGTCGCCACGCTGGTGACGAGGTTGGTATAGCCGGTCACGACCTTGCTGATGTCGTATCCCGACCACGTATATTGGGTCCACGCGCCGTCGGCGGTGGTCGCCTTGTCGAGCTTGTCGCCGACATAGGTGTAGGTGATCGCGTTGCCGTCGGTATCGCCTTCCCAGACGATGCGGCCGCCGTTCAGGTCATCGTATTTCTCGACATTCTGGGTGTCGCCATCGGTCCAGATCCACTGGTTGCCCGACTTGACGATCTTGTCATAGGCGCCCGCGCCATCGGTCGCGACATAGGCGGTGCCCTGCCAGCTATAGACGATGTCGCTGCCGTCGGCGGAGACGCGGCGCACGGTGCTGCCCGCGGTGTTGAGCGTGCCGGTGAGCCCGAACACGCGGCGATCGGTGCTCTGGCGCCATTTGTCGTTATTGTCGTCGGACAGCGTCGCCTGGCTGTTGTAGGTTCGCCCGATCGCGACATCGGGACCGAGCCCGACGAGGAACTCGTCCTGGCGGTTGAGCACGAGGTTGCCGTTGGCGGCGTTGACGAACACCCCCTCGCCGCCGCGGCCCTGCGCCGCGCTGCCGAGCAGACCCATCCCGCCCAGCACCGATCCCGAACCGCGCTCGAAACCCGTGCCGTTGCCGGTGAAGATCCCAACCATGTCGTATTCCCCTCGCTCGCCGCGCCGCTTCGACAGCCCGGTCACGGGAGTTTTTCGGGGGGAATCGCCGGGAGTTTAGCGCGGCGCGCCACTATTTTTGAGCCAATGCGGCCGGATATTCTGTCCGGGTCTTGACGATTACTTGCCGCCCGTCCCGCGCGACCATCGATCATTCCATGCCGGCTTGGAGGCTGGGGCGCAGGCCGTCCCGTCGCGCCGACCGTTGACAGGTCCTTCCGCATGCCGGTAATCATCAGACAATTAGAGATGGAGAGGGCGATTGCCGGACGTAACGCTGGCCGGGATCAGCAAAGCCTATGGCGGCCTGACAGTAGTCGATGCGCTGTCTCTCCACATCGAATCCGGACAATTCGTCGTGTTCCTCGGTCCTTCGGGCTGCGGGAAATCGACGCTGCTACGCATGATCGCGGGGCTCGAGACGGCGGATCGCGGCGAAATCCGCATCGGCGATCGCAAAGTCGATCACTTGCCCCCCGGCGATCGCGGCGTCGCGATGGTGTTCCAGCACTATGCGCTCTACCCGCACATGAGCGTGCGCGAGAATATGGCGTTCGGCCTGCGCAACCAGCGGCTCCCCGACCCCGAGATCGCCGACCGGGTCGCGACCGCGGCGGCCAGCCTCGAGATCGCCGAGCTGCTCGAGCGCAAGCCCGGGCAATTGTCGGGCGGCCAGCGCCAGCGCGTCGCGATCGCGCGGGCGATCGTCAAGCAGCCCGACGTCTTCCTGCTCGACGAGCCGCTCTCCAACCTCGACGCGGCGCTGCGCGTCCGCACCCGGCTCGAGCTCGCCCAGCTCCATCGCCGGCTCGGCACGACGATGATCTTCGTCACGCACGACCAGGTCGAGGCGATGACGCTCGCCGACCGGATCGTCGTGCTCAACGGCGGCGGGATCGAGCAGGTCGGCACCCCGATGGAGATCTATCTCCGCCCGCGCACCCGGTTCGTGGCGGCGTTCGTCGGATCGCCCAAGATCAACTTGCTGCCGGTGACTCTCGAGGCCGCCGGGGGCCCGGCCGCAAGGGTGCGGCTCCCCGACGGCACGATCCTCGACACCGCCGTACCCACCGCGGGGCTGCCCCAGGGCGCGATGACGCTCGGGCTGCGCGCCGAGTCCGTCCGCGTCGCCGCCCGCAAGCCGACGACCCGCGGCACCGTCGACGTGGTCGAGCGCCTCGGCGAACGCACGCTCGTCCATGTCGCGCTCGCCGACGGGTCGCGGCTGGTGGCGGAGGATGCCGGGATCTCGACGGTGCGCGCCGGCGACACGGTCGGGCTCGCCATCGATGCCCGCGCCGCGCACCTGTTCGATGCCGACGGGCTCGGCCATCACGCCGAAGCGGCGGCGTGACCGCGGCGGCCGTCCCGCGCCGTTCGGGCGACTGGCGAAACGCGCTGTTCGTCGCGCCCTATCTCGTCGTGTTCACGGCGATGATCGCAGTGCCGCTGGCGATGGGGATGTGGCTGTCGACCACCAAGAGCGACCTTTTCGGGTTCGAGCGCTGGGTGGGTCTGGGCAATTTCGTCCGGCTGTTCGGCGATCCGATCTTCCTCCAGACGGTGTGGAACACCTTCTATTTCGTGCTGCTCACGGTCCCCGCGCTCGCCGCGATCGGGCTCGCGCTGGCGCTGGCGCTCAACCACCAGACGCGCTGGGCGGCGGTGCTGCGGACGATCTTCTTCGCCTCGACCGTGCTGTCGGTGACTGTCGTCGCCTTGGTGTGGCGGCTGGTGTTCCTGCCCGACTCCGGGCTGCTCGGCGTGATCACCCGCGGGCTCGGCGGAACCCCGGCAGCCTTTCTCAACGACGAGCGGCTGGCGATGCCGGCGATCGCCGTCACGACGATCTGGTGGTGCCTCGGCCTGCCGATGGTGCTGTTCCTCGCCGCGCTCCAGCAGGTGCCGCGCGACCTCTACGAAGCCGCGGCGCTCGACAATGCCTCGCGCTGGACCACGCTCAGGCGGATCACGCTGCCGGCGATCCGCCGCACCTTCATCCTCGTCCTGATCATCGAAGTGATCCTCCAGTTCCAGCTGTTCGGCCAGGCCCAGCTGATGACGCTCGGCGGCCCCAACAATGCCTCGCGGCCGATCGTGCTGTTCATCTACGAGGCCGGCTGGCGGCAATGGGAGCTCGGCTATGCCGCCGCGGCGGCGCAGGTCCTGTTCGCGATGATCCTGGTCGCGGCGATGGTCCAGTACCGCGTGTCGCGCGGGGACCGGCGATGAGCCGGGTCGGCCGCATCCATCCGGTCGCGCTGGTGCTGGTCTGCGCCGCGGCATTGCTGATGCTGCTTCCTTTGTTCTGGGTGCTGGCGCTGTCGCTCAAGGCCAATTCGGCGCTGATGACCGACGCCAATTCGGTGTTCCACGGCCCCTATACCTTCGAGAATTACCGCGCGCTGCTCGGCGACGGCCAGGTGTTCCGCTGGATCGGCAACAGCCTGATCGTCTCGCTGGGGATGACCGCCGGGGTCCTCGTGCTCGCCTCGCTGGCCGGCTATGGCTTCGCGCGGCTCGAATTTCCCGGGCGCGGCGTGCTGTTCGTGGTCGTGCTGCTCGGCCTCGCCGTGCCCGAGCAGGCGGTGATCATCGCCCGCCACCAGCTGTTCAGCGCCGTCGCGCTCCACAACAGCTACACCGCCCTCATCCTCCCCGGCCTCTCCGCGCCCTTCGGCGTCTTCCTGATGACCCAGTATTTCCGCGCGATTCCCAGGGACATCGACGAGGCCGCGATGCTCGACGGCGCCTCGCGCTTCACGATCTTCTGGAAGGTGCTGCTCCCGCTCACCATCCCCGCGCAGGCGACGCTCGGCATCTTCACCTTTCTCTCGGGATGGAACGAATATTGGTGGCCTTTGATCTCGGCGACCAACAAGGACATGTTCACCCTCACCGTCGGGATCGCCTCGAGCCAGATGAACTTCGCGCAGACCGAGGGGCTCGGCTTCCTGATGGCGCAGGCGGTGTTCGCCGGGCTGCCGATCCTGATCGTCTACCTCTTCTTCCAGAAATATATCGTCCAGGCCGTCGCCGGAGCCGCGGGGCGATGAGGCGGCGCGCGCTCCTCGCCGGCGGCGCGGCGCTGGCGCTGCTCGGCTCGTGCAGCGCGCCGGGGGCGAAGCGCACCCGGCTGGTGATCCAGCGCTTCTTCGGCGCGTGCGAGGCCGAATATGGCCGCACCACCGATGTGACCAGGGCCGAGGGCGAGTGCGGGATCATGACCGCGATCGTCAATCGCTTCGAGGCCGAAAATCCCGACATCGAGCTGGTCGAGAATATCGTGTTCTGGCCGGGCTACGACCAGCTCACTGCCGAGCTCGCCGCCAACGATCCGCCCGATCTCGTCACCATGCACGGATCGGTGATCGCCGATTACCAGGCGCGCGGGCTGCTCGATCCGCTCGGCGGCGACCTCGCCAGGCTGGGGGTCGCGCCGGCCTCGTTCACCGACGCCGCGCGCGCCGCAGTGACGATCGGCGGCGACGCCTGGGGCCTGCCGATCGATACCTGGGCGCAGCTGTGGCAGGTCAACCTCAACCTGTTCCGCAAGGCCGGGCTGGTGAAGGACGGCAAGCCGATCATGCCGCGCTCGCCCGAGGAGCTGTTCGCCCAGGCCGAGCAGTTCCGCGCGCGCACCGGCAAGCCCTATCTGGTCCAGGCCACCGCCAACGAGTACGCAAATTTCGCCCGCAACTTCTACACCTTCGTGATGCAGCAGGGCGGCACTTTGTTCACCGACGCCCGGCACGCGAACTTCCGCACCCCCGCGGCGCGCAACGCGCTGCAATTGTTCAAGACGATCCACGAGCGCGGCTTCACCACCAGGAACCAGGATTACAGCGCCGCGGTGTCGAGCTTCCTCAACGGCGAGGGCGGAGTCACGCTGGCGGGCACCTGGATGGTCGGGACCTTCGACGCCGAATCGCGCAGGCCCGGGCGGCCGCTGTCGGACGGCTATGCAGTGATGCCCTATCCCCAGCTGTTCGGCCGCGACGCGACCTTCGCCGACGGGCACAACTGGGTGATGCCGCACGATGCGCGGCGCACCCCCGCCGAACGTGAGGCGGCGCTGCGCTTCCTCAAATTCTTCGCCTCGCAGGATGGCCAATGGGCGCGGACGGGGCATCTGCCGGCGCTGCAGGCAGTGATCGGCAGCCCCGAATGGCGCGCGCTGCCGCACCGCACCGATCTTGCCGCGCTCGCCCGCATCGCGACGCCGCTGCCCAAGACCGTCCGGCGCCAGTTTCCGATCGAGACGATCGTCGGCCAGGAAGCCGCCGCCGCGATCTCGGGCGCCAAGCCGATCGACCAGACCCTTGCCGACATGGAGCGGCGCGTGAACGCCGTGCTGCAGAACCTCTAGGAGCCCGAATGCTCAAGTCTCACGTCATTGCCGATCGCGACTTCGTTATCGCCCCGCTCGACCGGCGCATCTTCGGCAGCTTCGTCGAGCATCTCGGGCGCTGCGTCTATGGCGGCATCTACGAGCCCGGCCACCCCACCGCCGATGCCGCCGGCTTTCGCGGCGACGTGCTGGCGCTGACTCGCGAGCTCGGCACGACGATCATCCGCTATCCCGGCGGCAATTTCGTCTCGGGCTATGACTGGGAGGACGGAGTCGGCCCCAGGGAGGATCGCCCGGTGCGGCTCGACCTCGCCTGGGGCTCGACCGAGACCAACCAGTTCGGCACCAACGAGTTCATGGACTGGTGCAAGGTCGCCGGAGTCGAGCCGATGTTCGCCGTCAATCTCGGCACCCGCGGGCCGGCCGAGGCGCAGAACTTCCTCGAATATTGCAACCATCCCGGCGGCACCCACTATTCGGACCTGCGCCGCGCACATGGCTATGAGGCGCCGCACGACATCAAGTTCTGGTGCCTAGGCAACGAGATGGACGGGCCGTGGCAGACCGGCGCCAAGACCGCGCAGGAATATGGCCGCATCGCCGCCGAGACCGCCAAGGTGATGCGCTGGACCTCGGACGGGCTCGAGCTCGCCGCCTGCGGCTCTTCGTTCCGCGAGATGCCGAGCTATGGCGCGTGGGAATATGCCGTGCTCGACCTCTGCTTCGAGAATGTCGACTACATCTCGCTCCACCAGTATTTCACCAACCACGAAAGCGACGTCGCGCGCTTCCTCACCGCGATCGACGATCTCCAGAGCTTCATCGTCGAAGTCGCGGCGATCGCCGACGCCGTCGCCGCCAAGCGCCGTTCTCCGAAGCGGATCATGCTGTCGCTCGACGAATGGAATGTCTGGTACCGCGCCCGCGCCGGCGAGCAGCTGCGCGGAGTCGGCTGGCCCGAGGCGCCGGCGCTGCTCGAGGAAATCTACAATTTCGAAGACGCGCTGGTGGTCGGCGGCGTGCTGATGACGATGATGAACAATGCCGACCGGGTGAAATCGGCGTGCCTGGCGCAGCTGGTCAACGTCATCGGGCCGATCATGACCGAGACCGGCGGCCCGGCCTGGCGCCAGACGATCTTCCACCCCTTCGCCCAGGCCGCGCGGTTCGGCCATGGCAATGTGCTGCGCGCCAAGATCGAGACCGGCAGCTTCGCCGCGGGCGGTCAGGAGGCGGCGCCGCTGCTCGTGACGTCGATCGTCGACGATCCCGCGACCGGCGCCGCGACGGTGTTCGCACTCAACCGCAGCATCGATCAGGCGATGGAGCTGACCGTCGAGCTGCGCGGGATGGGCGAGCGCGTGCTGGCCGAGGCGTACGAGCTGCACCATGCCGACCTGAAGGCGGTCAACGCCAGGGACGCGCCCGACCGCGTCGCGCCCGCCGCGCACCCGGCCGCGGCGATCGATGGGAGCATCCTCACCGCCACGCTGAAGCCGCTCTCCTGGAATGTTTTCGCCACGGCGCCCGCATAGCGCCTTGTTGTCCCACCGCGCACGGCGCTAGAGTTGAGCGATGTCTCCCAAGGTCAAGCCCAGCAAGTCACCCGATGCACGCGCCCGGCGAAAATCGCTGCGGCTGCACGGCAATATTGCGCGCGACCTCGGCATCCTGATCGTGTCCGGGCGGTACAAGCCCGGCGAGGTCCTCAACAACGAAATCGCGGCGAGCGACCGGCTCCATGTCTCGCGCACTGCCTATCGCGAGGCGCTGCGCATCCTCGCTGCCAAGGGGCTGGTCGAATCGCGGCCCCGCGCCGGCACCCGCGTCAGTGTGCTGTCCAAATGGCATCTGCTCGATCCCGACGTGCTGTCGTGGATCTTCGAGTTCGAGCCCGACGACGACTTGCTCGCCAGCCTGTTCGAGCTGCGCAAGATCTTCGAGCCCGAGGCCGCCGCGCTCGCCGCCGAGCGGCGGACCCAGGCCCAACTCGACCGGATGGCGGTGGCGCTCGACGGCATGGCGCTGCACACGCTCGCGGTCGAGGACGGCCGGCTTGCCGACCAGGACTTCCACGCCGCCTTGCTCGAGGCGTCGGGCAATCCGTTCCTCGCCTCGCTGACCAGCAGCGTCAGCGCCGCGGTCTCGTGGACGACGATCTTCAAGCAGCGCAACAGCCCGCTGCGCCGCGACCCGGTGCCCGACCACCGCCGCGTGTACGACGCGATCGCCGCGGGCGACGCCGAGGCCGCGCACCGGACGATGGCGGATCTGGTCGACATGGCGTTCCTCGACACCACTCGCTCGCGGTCGCGCTCGTCGAAGCTGCGCATCGCGCGCAAGGCCGAGGCGGAGACCGCGGCGGGGTGAATCTTTTCCCCGGCGCAGGCCGGGGCCCAGTTGCGAGCCGATTCAAATGGCGGGATGCCGCCTGGAGTCCGCCGATACTGGGCCCCGGCCTGCGCCGGGGAAAAGCTGCTTTCAATCTTGCTGGATCAGACCCGAGGCCTCAGATCGCCACCGGCCAGCCGTCCTCGGTCCAGCCGAGCATCTGGATGCGCAGCGTCGGCCTGCCGTCCGCCTGAGTGTCATAGGCGTGGTAGACGATATAGTCGCGCCCCTTGCCCTGGAGGATCGCGGGATGTCCCGGGCCGGCGAAGCGCTTGCTCGGGTCGAGATCGGCGTGGAGGACGATGAACCCGCCGCCGTCGAGCATCTTCTTGCCGTCGCGGTCGAGATAGGGGCCGGTCGGCAATTTCGCGCGCCCGACGACGGTGTAGTAGCTGCTTCGGGCGCCGCGGCAGCAGAAGTCGAACGAGGCGAACAGGTAATAATAGCCGCCCCGGCGGATGACATAGGGCGCCTCGATCGCGCCCGGATTGCGGCGGCTGGCGAGCGCGTAGACCTTCATATCCTCGCTCGATCGCATGCCGGTCTTCGGATCGAGCCGGATCATCTTGATCCCGGTCCAGAAGCTGCCGAACGCCAGCCATTGGCGGCCCTCGGCATCGTCGAACACATTGGGATCGATCGCGTTGAAATCGTCGCGGAAGGAGGATCCGAACACCATGCCGCGGTCGGTCCAGCCGCTCGCCGGCGCCTGCGGATCGAGGCTGGGCGTGGTCGTCAGCCCGATCGCCGACTGGTTCTTGCCGAAGGTCGAGACCGAATAATAGAGTCGGTATTCGCCGCCGCGATACGAAATGTCGGGCGCCCAGACCCCGCGCGTGCCCTTGATCGTCTCGGTCGCCCAGGCGGGCATGCGCGGGAACAGCGCGCCGCGCAGCACCCAGTGCTTGAGATCGGTCGAAACCCGGATCGGCACGATCCCGGTCGCGTCCGCGGCCTGGCCGGTCGAGAACAGGATATAGCTGTCGCCCACGCGCACGATCGCCGGATCGTGCACCGGGCTGACATCGCCCGTCACCGCCAGACCCGGCGGATCCTCGCCGCCGGCGGCAAGCGGCATCGCCGTTGCCGCCGCCCCTGTGATCGCGGTGAGGAAGCCCGTCAGGATACGCGTCGTCCACATTTCACTCTCGTCAGAAGCGGAACCGGACCCCGGCGCTGAAGGTCCGGTCGTATTGGCGGGTGTCGCGCGGCGCAATGCGATAGCCGCCGAAATAGTCGTGATAGGTCGTGTTGAGCAAGTTGGTCGCATCCACCGCGACGGTGACGTTCGGCGTCAGGTCGTAGCTCGCCGAGAAATCGAGGAAGGCGATCGGCTGCGCCTCGTTGAACCCGCCGGGGATGTTCGCGTCGTAGAAATCGACGAACTTGCTGCGCCAGTTATAGGCGAGCCGCGCCGTGAAGCCGTATTTCTCGTACATCGCGACGAGGTTGTACGAATATTTCGAGACCGGCGTGATCGGCTGCATCACCCCCGTCGAGCCCGGCGCCTCGACTTCGCCGACGGCGTAGGTGAAGTTCGCCTGGACGCCGAAACCGCTCAGCGGCCCGGGCAGGAAGTCGAAGAAGTGCTGATAGGCCGCCTCGAAGCCCTTGAGCGTGCCCTTGTTGGTGTTGCGCGGCCGCGAGATCGCATAGCTCTGCAGCGCGCCGCCTGCCCCGGTCGGGAAGAACTCGACCGCCGAGTAGGTCTGGATATAGCCGTCGAGCTTGCGGTAGAATGCCGACAGCGTGATCGAGCCGGTCCGGCTGAAATACCATTCGATCGTGCCGTCGAGATTCCGGGTCTTGATCGACTCCAGATTGGGGTTGCCGCCGCTGCCCGCGCCGAAGGTCGAGGAGTTGCCGGTCGCGCCCAGCGGGGCGAGGTTGGTCGCCGGGTTGAGCTGCGCGAACTCGGGCGCGGTGATCGATTCGCCCGCGACGAGGCGCAGGACGATGCCGTCGGCGGGGCGCAGCTTGAGCGTCAGGCTGGGCAGGAAGTTCAGCTCGTTGCGGTGCCCCGAGGTCGGTGACGGCACCCCGTTGTTGATCAGCGTGGCGTCGAGATTGGTGACGTTGTTGACCACGCGCGCGCCGAGCACGCCTTCGAGCGGCACCCCGCTCTCGCTGAAGTCGAACCCGGCCTGGCCATAAAAGGCGTAATTGTCCTCGACCAGGTCGAACGCCAGCGTCGGCGCGAAGGCCGGGGCGCCCGCGGGCCGCCCGGCGATGGCGCGAAGCTGGTCGATATTGGCGCGGATGAAGCTGGTGCTGGGAAGCGCGAAGCCGTCGACTCCGACGATGCCGTCGAGCAGCTCGGGCCCGCCCACGCCGAACCCGGGATAGGAGGTACCCGCGCCCGCCAGTCCGAAGCGGTTCTCGCCCGTACCGTCGGAGCTGCCGACCCGGCGCGCGGAGCGGACGCCGATCTGGAAATTGGTGAGCACGCTGCCGTCGAAATTGTAGCGGAAGTCCCCACGCCATGCGACCTGCCTGCTCGTCGCCAGGCTGCGCTGGTCGAACAGCGCGAACAGATTGAGGTTCGCCGTATTGGTGAGATCATAGGCCGCGCCGCCCGCGGTCTTGGCCGAGATCTGCGGGGTGCCGCCATTGTTGAAGCTATAGTCGATGCGCGGCACCACGAAATTGGCGTCGACGATGTACGATGTGCTCGCGACCCTGCTGTCGTTATAGCTCAGCTCGCTGCTGAGCAGCGTGTGGTCCCCGGTCCATTTGAAGCCGCCGGCGAACTGATAGCCGTCGGTCTTCTGGTGGAAGGTCTGCTTGCTGGTGATGGTGAAATTGTCGAGCGTCGTGATCGTGTTGGCGACCGGATAGGAGGTGGCGCCGATATTTACGGTTCCCGCCTGCCGGGTGACCACGGTGACGTTGCCGGCCTTGGGCAGGCCGACGAAGAAATTGACGTCGTAATCCTGGCGATAGCCGGTGAAGAGGCCGTCGAGGTAGATTTCGAAGTCGGGGCTCGGCTTCCACTGCAGCGACGCATTGATCGCGGGACGGATGCGGTCGCCGTCGGTGACGAGGCCGCCCACCGTGTCGGGGATCAGCACGTAATTGGGCACGGCGGGCGTTCCGGCAGGATTCCCCGGCGAGGGCGGAACCGCGGGAATCTCGCCCGTGGCGGGGCCGCTGAACGGGTTGAAGCCGAAATTGAACGCGGTCTGGTCGCGATATTTCCGGTTGTTGTAGGAAGCGCCGACCAGCAGCCCGAACTCCTGGCCGCCGGCGGTTTCCCAATGGCCGCTGATCAGCCCGCTGGCGATGTAGCTCCACTTCTCGCGCTTGTCGCTGTAGAGCGCCCGCGCGCTCCCCGCGACGGTGATGCCGGTCTTGAGATCGAACGGGCGCCGCATCCGGATGTCGATGCGGCCGGCGACGCCGCCTTCGACCAGGTCGGGCGTCGCGGTCTTGTAGACGTCGACGCCGGCGACGAGCTCGGCCGGAATATCCTGCAGCGCGACGCCGCGGCCGGTGCCGGTGAAGGTCTCGCGGCCGTTGATGTAGGACGTCACGTTGGGAAGCCCGCGGATGAGCACGGTCGTGGCCTCGCCATTGGCACGCTGGACCTGGATGCCGGTGACTCGCTGGAGCGCATCGGAAACGGTGTTGTCGGGAAGCTTGCCCATATCCTCGGCGTCGATCGAGTCGGTCACCGCCACGGCGGCTTCCTTGCGCGCCTGTGCCGATTGCAGGCTGCCGCGAATGCCGGTGACGACGATGTCCTCTTCCTGCACGGGCGTGACCGGGAGCGGAGCATCCTGCGCCGCCGCAGGAGCGGTGAGCGCCACCATCGTCATCAGGGACGCCGAGCACAGAATCGCAAGCTTCGCAGCCATCAGATTTCCCCTCTCCTGAACGCTCCGCGGCCATTTCGATGGCCGAAGACGCTTTATTAATAGTCAGACAAATTTACAGAGGGGCCCGTCCGATGCAAGCCCTTTATCTCATATCTGCGATGGATTTTCGCCAGTGGGAGGATTCCTGCGCAATTTACCGGGAATCCTGGAGTATTTTTGTCACAGGCCGCAAATCATCCTGATAGGAATTGCGCAAACCATCGCCTCTGATATGTCTGATTAATCGTCGCGCTGGGCGAAACGGAGAGGAGAGGGCTTTGCGGCTGGTGCAATTTCGCGACTCGGAGGGCAATCGCGCGGTCGCTGCGGCGATCGGCGACGCGGGCGCGGTGCGCCTCGCGGGCGTCACGACGACCTATGAACTGGCGATCGCGGCGATCCGCGGCGGCCTGTCGCTCGAGGCGGCAGCGCAGGCGCGCGCGGGCGCCGCGGTCGACCTCGCCGCGCTCGAAGCCGAGGGCCGGCTGCTGGCGCCGATCGACCATCCCGATCCCGCGCATTGCCATCTGACCGGCACCGGCCTCACGCATCTCGGCTCGGCCGAGGGGCGCGACCAGATGCACAAGGCCGCGGCCGGCGGCACGCTCACCGATTCGATGCGGATGTTCCTGATGGGGCTGGAGGGCGGCAAGCCCGCAGGCGGCGGCCCCGGGGTCCAGCCCGAATGGTTCTACAAGGGCGACGGATCGTGCCTGGTCGGCCCGGGCGCCCCGCTCCCCTCCCCCGACTTCGCGCTCGACGGCAGCGAAGAGCCCGAGATCGCCGGCATCTATGTGATCGACGATGACGGCCGCCCGCGCCGGCTGGGCTTCGCGCTGGGCAATGAATTCTCCGACCATGTCACCGAGCGCGGCAATTATCTGTGGCTCGCCCATTCGAAGATCCGCCCGGCATCGCTGGGCGCCGAGCTGCTGGCGGGCGCGCTTCCCGACGATGTGCGCGGCACCAGCCGGATCTTCCGCGACGGCGCGCTGCTGTGGGAGAAGCCCTTCCTGTCGGGCGAGGCCAATATGTCGCACTCGATCGCCAATCTGGAGCACCACCATTTCAAATATGCGCTGTTCCGCCGCCCCGGCGATGTCCATGTCCACTTCTTCGGCACCGCGACGCTCTCCTTCGCGGACGGGGTGACGACGCGCGAAGGCGATGTCTTCGAAGTGTCGGCGGCGCCCTTCACGCTGCCGCTGCGCAACCCGCTCGGCAGCATCGCGGGCGGCGACGCCACGGTGCTGCCGCTGTGAGCGTGACGCGTATCGCTCTCGCCGGCATCGGCAAGATCGCCCGCGACCAGCACGTCCCGACCCTCGCCGCGAGCCCCAGCTTCGCGCTGGTCGCGGCGGTGACCGGCCACACCCCGCCCGACGGCGTGCCCGGCTTCCGCACCCTCACCGAAATGGCTGCTGCCGTCGAGGTCGACGCGGTCTCGATCTGCACCCCGCCGCGCGGCCGGCTGGCGCTGATCGCGGAAGCGCTGGCGCTGGGGCTCGACGTGATGATCGAGAAGCCCCCCGCCGCGACGCTGAGCGAGGCCGAGGCCTTTGCCGGCATGGCACGCGACGCCGGCAAGATCCTCTACGCCACCTGGCATTCGCGCGAAGCCGCCGGCGTCGAGCCCGCGCGGCAATGGATCGCGGGGCGCAGAGTCACCCGCGTCGAGTGCAACTGGAAGGAGGATGTCCGCGTCTGGCATCCCGGCCAGCAATGGATCTGGGAACCGGGGGTCGGCGTGTTCGATCCGGGCATCAACGCGCTGTCGGTGCTGACACGCATCCTGCCCGCGCCGTTGCTGCTGCAATCCGCCGAGCTGCGCTTCCCGTCGAACCGCGACGCGCCGATCGCGGCGGACCTGAGCTACGATCATGCCGGCGCCCCGGTCGAAGTCGCGTTCGACTTCGACCAGCGCGGCCCGCAGAGCTGGAACATCGAGGTCGAGACCGACGACGGCCACCTCAAGCTATCGATGGGCGCCTCACAGCTCGCGATCGACGGCGTGCCGGTCGATCTCGGCGACGATCCCGAATATGCCCGGCTCTACCGCCGCTTCGCCGATCTGTTGGCGCGGCGCGAGAGCGATGTCGACCTGGCGCCGTTCCGCCACGTCGCCGATGCCTTCCTGCTCGGGCGCCGCGTCGTGGCCGGCCCGTTCGACGAAAACGCCAAGGGAGAGTGACGATGAAGCTTGCCAGGCACTTGCTGCTGCCGATCCTCGCCGCGCTCGCGGCCGCCTCTCCCGCCCACGCCCAGGCGCCCGCCGCGGTCACCGTGACGGTCGATCTCGACAAGCCCGGCGCGCGGATCGAGCGCGCGATCTACGGCCAGTTCGCCGAGCATCTAGGCACCGGCATCTATGGCGGGGTCTGGGTTGGCCCCAACTCGCCGGTGCCCAACACCAACGGCTATCGCAACGACGTGCTCGCCGCGCTCAAGCATATCCGCGTCCCCGTGATCCGCTGGCCCGGCGGCTGCTTCGCCGACGAATATGACTGGCGCGACGGCATCGGCCCGCGCGGCCAGCGCCCGGAGCGCGTCAACAATCACTGGGGCGGCGTGACCGACAGCAATGCCTTCGGCACCCACGAATTCATGAACTATACCGAGCTGGTCGGCGCCGACGCCTATGTCGCGGGCAACATGGGCTCGATGGAGCCCCGCGCCATGGGCCAGTGGGTCGAATATATGGTCTCGAACCAGGGCAGCCTTGCCGCGGAGCGCAAGCGCAACGGCCGCGACAAGCCGTGGAAGGTCAAATATTTCGGCGTCGGCAACGAAAGCTGGGGCTGCGGCGGCAACATGCGCCCCGAATTCTCGGCGGACATGCACAAGCGCTACCAGACCTTCATCAAATGGCCCTGGGGCAGCGACCCGATCGTCAAGGTCGCGACCGGCGCCAATGTCGACGACTATAATTTCACCGAAGTGCTGATGCGCGAAGCCCGCAACCAGATGAACGCGGTCAGCATGCACTATTACACCTTCGCGCACAGCTGGGAGGACAAGGGGCACGCGCTCGGCTTCGGCGAGGACCAGTGGGCGTCGACCCTCGCCAACGCGCTGCGCATGGACGAGCTCGTCACGCGCCACAGCGCGATCATGGACAAATATGATCCCGAGAAGCGCGTCGCGCTCTATGTCGACGAATGGGGCACCTGGTGGCAGGACGAGCCGGGCGAGACCCCGGGCTTCCTCCACCAGCAGAGCTCGCTGCGCGACGCCGAAGTCGCCGCGCTGACGCTCAACATCTTCCACCGCCACACCGCGCGCGTGAAGCTCGCGGCGATCGCGCAGATGGTCAACGTGCTCCAGGCGATGATCCTGACCGACGGCAACCGGATGCTGCTGACTCCGACCTATCATGTGTTCGACATGTATGTGCCGTTCCAGGGCGCGACGCCCTATCCGGCAAGCGTGCGGGGCCCGACCTATGACAAGGCCGGGCACAAGCTCCCGATGGTCGATGTCTCGGTCGCGCGCGGGACTGACGGCAAATTATGGGTGTCGCTGGTCAATCTCGATCCCAACCGGCCGGCGCGGGTAGCCACGAGCCTCAGCGGCAATGCGCGCGGGCGCATCCTGACCGCTCCGGCGATGGACACGCACAACAGCTTCGACAAGCCGAACACGATCCAGCCGGCGCCCTATGCCGCGCAGGGCGCGGGCGGTAAGCTGGTGTTCGACTTGCCTGCCAAGTCGGTGGTCGTGGTGGCGGTGGAGTAAGGCGGATGTTCTCGCGGCGCAGGTTCCTGGCATCGGCGAGCGCGCTTGCGCTTGCCGGTCCCGCGCTCGCCGCGCCGCCCGGCGCGCGCCGGATCAAGGCGGTGCCGCTGCCAATGGAAGCGGTACGGCTGACGCCGTCGGTCTTCCTCGACGCGATCAAGGCCAACCAGCGGTTCCTGCTCGCGATCGAGCCCGACCGGCTGCTCCACAATTTCCACGCGAGCGCGGGGCTGCCGCCCAAGGGCGAGACCTATGGCGGCTGGGAAGCGCGCGGGATCGCCGGGCACACGCTCGGCCATTATCTCTCCGCCTGCGCGCTGATGCATGCCCAGACCGGCGACGTGGGCGTGCGCGAGCGGCTGGCCTACACCGTCGCCGAACTGGCCCGATGCCAGGCGGCCCACGGCGACGGCTATGTCGGCGGCACCACCGTCGAGCGCGACGGGAAGATCGTCGACGGCAAGATCGTCTTCGAGGAGATCCGCCGCGGCGATATCCGCACCGGCGGCTTTGACATCAACGGCGGCTGGGTGCCGCTCTATACCTGGCACAAGGTCCATGCGGGGCTGATCGACGCGTGGCGGCTGGGCAAGGTCGCGGCGGCGCGGTCGGTGATGCTGGCGATGGCCGGCTATCTCGCGACGATCCTCGAGGGGCTCGACGACGCGGCGATGCAGAAGCTGCTCGCCGCCGAGCATGGCGGGCTCAACGACAGCTATGCCGAGACCCATGCGCTCACCGGCGACGCGCGCTGGCTGCGCCTCGCCGAGCGGATCCGCCACCGCGCGGTGCTCGATCCGCTGACGGCTGGCCGCGACGTGCTGCCGGGGATGCACGCCAACACCCAGATCCCCAAGCTGATCGGCCTCGCGCGGCTGTACGAGATCACCGGCGAGGCGCGCCACGCCGCTGCCGCGCGCTTCTTCCGCGACACGGTGGTGCGGCACCACAGCTATGTCATCGGCGGCAATTCGGACCGCGAGCATTTCGGCCCGCCGGATGTCGTCGCGCCCTTCATCACCGAGCGGACGTGCGAGGCGTGCAACAGCTACAACATGCTCAAGCTCACCCGGCACCTCTATGGCTGGGCGCCCGACGCCGCCTTGTTCGACGATTACGAACGCATCCAGCTCAACCACATGCTCGCGCACCAGCATCCGCAGACGGGCATGTTCGCTTATTTCATGCCGCTGAGCGCGGGCGCGCGGCGCACCTGGTCGACGCCCGAGGACAGCTTCTGGTGCTGCGTCGGATCGGGGATGGAAAGCCACGCCAAGCATGGCGACTCGATCTGGTGGCACGACGATGCAACCCTGTTCGTGAACCTGTTCATCCCCTCGACCGCCGAGTGGCGCGAGCGGGGGATGAGGATCGCGCTCGAGACCGGCTATCCGTTTTCCGAGACGGTCGGGCTGCGCCTGCTCGCCGCGGGCGACGCGCCGGCGACGATCGCGCTGCGCCTGCCGGCGTGGTGCGACGCGCCGGTGGTCCAGGTCAACGGCAGGCCGGCACCGTTCGAACGCGCCGCCGGCTATGCCCGCCTGACGCGGCGCTGGCGCGCGGGCGACCGAGTCACGCTCGACCTGCCGATGCGGCTGCGGACCGAGCCCACGCCCGATAATCCGCGGCTGGTCGCCTATCTGCACGGGCCGCTGGTGCTCGCCGCCGATCTCGGGCCCGCGGACCAGCCGTTCCACGGTCCCGCGCCCGCATTGGTCGCCGCGCGTGCCGACACCGCGCTCATCGTCCGCGACAGTGCGGCGCACCGCTACGAGATGCCCGGCGCGCGCCCCGCCCCGCTCATGCTGCGGCCCTTCTTCCAGCACCATGACCGGCGCACCGCGGTCTATTTCCCGGTCTTCACCGAAGCCGAGTGGAAGGCCGAAGAGCGTGATTTCCTCGCCGCCGAACGCACCCGCGCCGCGATCGCCGCGCGCACGGTCGACGTGATCCAGCTCGGCGAGATGCAGCCCGAACGCGATCACGGCTTCGCCTCGAACCATAGCGACCTGCTCTCCTGGGGCGGGCGCAGCGGGCGCCAGGCATGGTGGGGCGTCGGCAACTATATCGAGTTCACCCTCGCCGTCCGGCCCGGGCCGATGGTGCTGCAGGCGCTCTATTGGGGCGAGGAAGTCGCCAAGCATTTCGTCATCCTCGCCGACGGCGAGCCGATCGCGACCGAGCGCCGCGCGGTTCCGCCGGTCAAGCAGTTCGTGACGGTCGATTATCCGCTGCCGCTCAAGCTGACCGAGGGCAAGGCCGCGATCACGATCCGCTTCGAGACCAAAGGCAGCGACGCGCCGGTCTATGAATGCCGGATGCTGAGCGCATGAGTCGCCGCAGCCGGCGCTCCGCCGGCCATGACGAGATCGCTGCGATCCTCGGCTCCGAGATCCTGTCCGGCGCGCGCCCGCCGGGCAGCCGGATGCCCTCGGCCGCCGAGCTGTTCGAGCGCTTCGGCGTCTCGCGCGTCCTCCTGCGCGAAGTCACCAAGACGCTGACCGCCAAGGGCATGATCGCCTCGAAGACGCGCGTCGGCACGCAGGTCCTGTCGTCCGAGCATTGGAACTGGTTCGATGCCGATGTCCTCGCGTGGCGCGTGCGGCTGGGGCTCGACGTGACGCTGCTCGAGCAGCTTGCCGACATGCGCCGCGCGGTCGAGCCCGCCGCGGCGGCGCTGGCGGCGGCGCACCGATTGCCCGAACATCTTGCCGCGATGCGCGCCGCGCTGGCAGCGATGGCGCGCGCCGGGACCGACCAGCAGCCCTTCGCCGACGCCGATCTCGAATTTCACGTCGCAGTCACCCTCGCCTCGGGCAATCCGCTGTTCCGCTCATTCGCGGGCGTCGTTGAGACCGCGCTGGCCGCGTCGCTGTCGCTCAGCTCGCCGACCGACGCCAGCGTCGCCGAAGCCAATGTCGCCCGCCACGCCGCCATCGCCGACGCGATCGAAGCCCGCGACGGCGCTGCGGCCGCCCGCGCCATGCTCCTGGTCATCGACGAAAGCATGACCCGCGTCACCGGCGCGCAATCGAGGTGAGCCGCATAATGGGCTTCGCTCCCGCCGATCGAGCGATTTGAATGGAAGACCAACTGGCACAAACGCGCCGGGAGACGGGCCACCGGCGCCGGTATTTGTCCCTGGATGCCGAATATATTCCAGATCCCCCGGGCTCGACGACGCTAACGTCGCCTTAGGTCATTCGCCGCGATCGTCGACAGGAGTGTGTGACGATCTCTATATGGGGCCACTGCCCGCGCAGCGCCAGATAGAATTCGCGGTCGGGATCGCAGAAGGACACCGGCAAACGCCGGTTGCCGCGCTGGTGACATGGTGCGCGAGGCCGGGAATCACGCCATGCAAGCCGCGTAACCACTCGTCGGCGCGAGAGCAATTTAGTATTGCCCCGAAATTTTCCGAATTTCCGGAATTCTACTAGTCCTCGGAATTCCTAAATATGCCCCACAGCAGCGAGATTAATCGATGTTCCACGATATCGCTTTGACGCGCAGCCCATCTTGTCGAAGCTCTACCGAAACAGTATAGAAAATAGGATCCTTATCTATGTCGAGAGTGCATAAGATCGTAACATTACGCGTATAAGGAAAGAAACTAGACTTAGGCCGGGCCCATATTGCTACCGGCTTCAATGCAATTCCTGCAGTGATCGCTTCTCTAAGAACTAAACCAGCCTTCTCTGTGCTTTCCACGTCTCCGAAATTCGTTAGTCTCGATAAATCATCATTATTCTTTAATTCTCTAACGGATTTAATTAATTGGCCGAATTCGTCGGGCGATATGGTTATATGAGGTAGCTCGGAAACGCTGACCGTAAGCTCTCTAGGGGATAATTTGCAATTGGCCCCGGCGTGAAACATCAAGACGTCGGGGCGTCCATTGTCTCTCAGTTCGACGGAACAAACATCTCCGCCCAAATATTTCGTCGATGACTTGATGCAACTGGCGCTCTTGTATCGAACGGATATGATCTCACACGCATCGCTCGTGGGCACGGCTATGGCCAGTGCAAGATCGGGCCGCTCGCCTTGTGCTAAACCGGGAACTACTCCGATTATTAACAGCGAAATCCATATGAGGCGCATGCCTACATCCCTTTTTTGCGCAAAATTGGGTACCTGATTACCGCATAGCCGGCAACCCTTGGAAATGCTGAACGGGTTTTGGAGGCGGGGGAGCGGATGGATAGGCCAGCACGATGCGTTTGATCTGCCAGTCTTCCAGATGCGTGTTCATACGCTCCCCGGCGTATTTAAACATCGGATTCCCGGGCGTCGTGCTGTGCGTGAAGCCGAGTCGATGAATAAATTCATGCATTACCGTATCGTCGCGATTTTGCGGAAACAGGGATAGGATTCCACTCCGGGCATCCTCGAGCCCGAGCGCCGTACTACCCGTGCTTTGGATAAACTGCACTTTCACCACGGGCGCCGCATACATGTTTATCTGCCACCGTAGCCACTCCGCCGTACCCATCTCGTGAAATCTTAGATTGATCTGATAGCCGTCGCTGGATCGTTGGTTAACGAAATGCAATTGATCAATAATTTTATTCTTTTCGGCTTGTGTTGCCGTTGCCGTATGACTTTCAAATACGACGGCCACATCACCATTTAGTACTTTCCCATTACGATATAGATAGGAAATACGCGGCCGGTTCGGTTGGAAATCAGGGCCTTCCAAGCCAGCGCGGCTCCTGCCGACAAACTCGCGCTGCTTTCTTATGTCTTCACTCGTCATCGGCACATCCTGGAAAGTGTCCTGCTTGCCGGGAAGGTCATCGTTGAACGCCTGCGCGCGACGCGGCGACGCTCCGTCACTGGTGGGATTCCAGGTCGGCGCGAAAGAGTCCACGAGGCCCAATATCGAGTAGGCGACACCCCCGATTACCTTGGTAGCGGGATCCAGCTTCCTGCCCAGCTCCTGTAATTTTCGATATTGGGCAGCCTCTTCCTGCGCCTGCAGGACGTCGTCGACGCGGTTTCCGAGCGCATTCGACTCATTCAGCGCCCCACCGATCTCGTCGGCGACGGCCCTGCCGGCAGCGCGGCCGATGACGTCGGGCAGCACGGCGATCATGTTGTCGCCGAAGTCAGTGCCATTGACGATGCTGAGCGTGGCGGCGCTGGCGATGTCGTCGGCCATGGATCCCAGGAAACTGCCGAGGCGGCCGCCAATCTCCGAGCTCACGCCCGCGCTCACACCCGCGCCGACCGCGGAGGACGCCCACGCCGCGAGATCGAAACCCTTCTGCTGCTTGGTGATCATCGCCACGCCTTGCGCCAGCGCGTTGATTCCGGCGCTGCGCACGGCGATGGCGAGCGGGTTGTTCGACAGCAGCGCGCTGCCGACATGCAACGGGCCGGTCGAGAGCGCCGCCCGGCCGACGGCGGCGAACGACCCGGTGGCCTTGGCTATGGCGAGGCCCGTCTTGGCGAGCTGAACCACCTTGATCGCGTTGAGCCCGAACTTGAACGCCTTGAAGGCGCCAAGGCTTGCCTTGACCGACTGCGTCAAGGCGGAGGCGGCTCCGGCGGTGGCGATGTCGATCGCCGCGAGCGCCGCGGAAGTGACCACCGCGGTGGTGAACGACTTCCAGTCGAACCCGTGCTGCAGGCCCATCAGATTGTTGAACGCCTGGCTGATCAAATTGCCGGGGATCCCGCCGAGCAGCTTCGAGGTCGCGACCGCGACGATCACCGCCAGGGTCTGCCCGAACACCCCGCACTTGTTGCCCTTGGGCTTCTTGGCGCCGGTGGGGCTGAGGTCGCCCTGGGCCTCGTTGGGGTCGTAGGGGCGGAAGGTATCGGCGTTGTGGTGGCTGTTGTGGACCTTGTTGGGGACGGTGAGCGTCCGCCCCGCGGCGAGGACCTCGCTGCCGCCGATGCCGTTGGCCTCGGCCAGCAGGTACCAGAGCGAGGCGTCGCCCCAGACGCGGAAGGCAACGCCCTGCAGCGTGTCGCCCGCCTGCGTGGTGTAGCTCGACGCCGCGCCGTCGTAGCTCAGCCCGTTGATGGCATCGTAGCCCTGGTCGAAATCGCCATAGCTGCTCCCGCTCGCCGCGCCGCCCTGGAATCCGCCGAAGCCCGGCACCGCCATGTGCGCGACGATGCTCGCGGCATAGTCGGTGTTCGAAGTGCCGTTGTTCGAGATGTCGCCGACGCGGCGGCCGTCGAAATAGTAATGGAGCTGGCGCGGATCGCCGGTGTCGGTGTTCCGGACGCCGGGGCTGCTATAGTCCTCCTCGTCGCGCTGGAGCACGCGGCCCTCGGCGTCGTTGACCAGCGCGACGGTGCGGTCGCGCTCGTCGTCGATGGTGGCGCCGGTGAGATAGCCCGAGCCGTCATGGGTATAGGTGCTGACCCAGATGTCGTTGCCGCTGCTGCCGGTGTCCTTGTCGTAGTCGACTCGCTTGAGCACCGGTCCGCCCTGCCCCCAGACATAGCCGTTGATGGTCACGGTATCGAGCGCGTCGCCATCGACGTCGTTCTTGAGGTTGCTGGTGGTGATCCGCGTCGCCACCCCGCCCATATAGCTGCCGCCCGTCGCCACGCCGCCCCACCGGCCCGAGGCCAGCGAGGCGTTGTACGAATAGTCGCTGATCGCCTTGAACGTGCCGTCCGAACGCGCGCTGATCGTCACGTCCTGGGTGACGCGGCCGCCATTGTCATAGTCGGCGTGGCGCTGATAGGCGAGGTTGGTGCCCGGGCTGCCCGAGACATAGCCCGCCACCTTGTACTCCCAGTAATCGACGACCCGGCCCATCGCGTCGCGCTCGTAGCGCGCGCGGGTAACGCCGCCGGTCGCGGCGTTGGGCTTGCGGTAGACGTCGCCGGTATAGTTGAAATAGGCGGTCGCGCTGCCCTGGGCGATATCGGTGCGCGTCAGATAGCCGTCGGACGAATAGGTATAGGTCTCCTTCTGCTCGCGGAAGGCGACATAGGGGGTCCCGAACTCGGCTTCGAACGAATCTTCCGCCAGGGTCTTGGCCGCGGTCACGCGGTTGCCGGCCATGTCCCAGGTGATGGTGGTGCCGTCCAGATAGCGCTCGATCACCGCGCCCGAGACGCCGCGGGCGAGATCGCCGATGATATAGCTGCCGAGACCGTCGGTCGCGATATGGTTGTTGCTGCCCCATTTGACCAGCTGGCCCTGGGTCAGCACGAAGCGGTTCATGCTGTCGTAGAGATACCAATAGTCCTGGTTGCTCGCGCCGACGGAATCGCCCTGGCCGTCCAGCGTGGTATAGGCCGAGAAAATGTGGCGGACATTGCCGAACGGGTCATATTCATAGTCGATGGCGACCGCGGCGCCGCCAGAGACTCCGGCATCGCGGAACGAGGCCATCCGGCCGAGCGCGTCCCAGGTGGCGGTGCTCTCCTGGTACACATTGCTGCCGACGACATATTTCTCGTAGGTGCGCCGCCCCGCGGCGTCGTATCGGTAGGTCGAGACCGCGCTGCCGGTGGTGACGGTCGCCTGAAGGCCGCTATTGTGCCAGGTGGTGGTGGTGGTCGCGCCGCCGCTTATCGCCTGGGTATAGAGCCGGCCGGCCTTGTCGAAGGTCATCGTGGTGGCGACTTCGGCGAAGTCGGTCCTGCCGATGACGCGTCCGAAATAGTCGGTGCTCTCGGTCATGTCGATGTCGCCGCCGTTATAGGCGCTGACATTGACCGTGGTCTTCACCCAGCCGTCATAGTCGGCGAGGCCGCTGGTGGTGAGGCTGGTCGTCCAGGCATAGCGATAGGTGAGCGTGTCGCCGCCGAAGCCGACCGTGGAGACGACGCGGCCCTGCGCGTCATAGTCGGTCTTCTCCTTGACGCTGCTGCCGAGCTGCGAATTCCAGTGGGCGGTGCGCTGGCCGGCGGAATCATAGACATAATTGTCGGTCAGGGCGGCGCCGCGGTGGGTGACGCTGACCAGCCTCCCGAGCTTGTCGAAGGTCTGGACCTCGTCGGTGGCGGTCGCGTTGGGGCTCGACGGGTTGTAGAGCTCGTTGCGCAGGATCCGTGCATCGCCGAACACGTCGTACCGGGTCTCGAAGATCCCGGTGTCGGCATGGAATTCCCGGCTGACCAGCGCTTCGCTGTCGCCATGGCCGGTGCCCGCAAGGAGGGCGCGCTTGGTGACATTGCCGTTGGCGTCGGTCACTCGGTCGAGCCGGCCGGACAGGTCGTAGCCATAGGCTTCCATGGGCCGGTAATCGTGCGTCACGGTGCCGTTCGCAGCGGTGACGTCGGCCATCGCCTTCGACGTCGCGACGAGGCGGCCCATGGTGTTGTAGGTGAACTCGGCGGTGTGGACATCGAAATAGCTGTGGCCATAGGCGTTGGTGGCGGTGTTGGCCGCGCCGGCCGTGGTGAAGCCGCCCGGACCGGTTTCTTTCCAGACCTCGCCGAACGCGTTGTAGGTCTTGGCGTGGACGATGGTGGCCGTGCTGCCGGCGACTTCGCGGTCGGGCTCGCGGACGCTCTTCACCTGGCCGCGCTTGTCGTAGACGGTCACGGTGGTGACCGCGCCGGCGGTGGTGGCGCTGTAATCGCCGGCGGTGTCGATGCTGGTCGCGTCGAGCCCGGTGAGCGACGAGAGATCGGCGCCGGTCGACGCCAGCGTCAGCGTCTCGTTTCCGGCCTTGTCGTAGAGGTGGAAGCGCAGCACGCCGTCGCCGGTGTTCGATTTCCACAGGCGGCCGCCGGCGTCGTAGCTGAAATATTCCTGATAGGCGGCGGCGGCGCCCGCGGAGGAGAGACCGCGGCCGGTCAGGTCGCCGAACGCATTATATTGCAGATTGACGGCGTCATAGGCCGGATTGCCGGTGAGCTCGCTGGTGAAGAGCCAGGCGCTGCCGCTCCATCGCGCCATGGTCTGGGCGGTGACCCGCCCGGCGACATCGTACAGCGTGACCTTGGCCTCGATGACGCTGGTGGCGTCGGATTTGACGCGGGTGTAGCGGTCGAGGACCGTATGGCCGGCCTTGTCATAGCCATAGCTGTGCACTTGCGACAGCGCGTCGGTCATCGTCGCAAGGCGGCCCCCGGCACCATAGGTATAGGCGGTGACGCGGTCGGTGGCGTTGGTGCCCGTGGCGTCAACCTGGACCCGCGTCGATTTGAGGTTGTTCAGCCCGTCATAGACATAGGCCGTGCGCGGCGTGGTCGTGGTGACGCCCAGATAATCGGTGAACGCCTGGCCGGTCTCGAGCGTCAGCCGCCCGGCCACGTCATAGGCGTAGGTCGTCGTGTCGCCGTTCGCCTCGATCTTGGAGAGGACCTGGCCGAGGCCGTTATAGTTATAATGGATGGTCGACGTGGCGGTGCCTGTGGTCTCCGTACCGTCGCTGGCGATCGCGACATAGGCGACGCCCTGGCGCTCCTCGGTCAGGCGGCGGCCGTTCTTGTCGTAGGTGAAGTCGGTGACGCGGTTGCCGGTGGTGCCGCCGGCGGTCTTCATTGCAGCCAGAGTGGCGGTCTCGATATCGGTGCCGCTGCCCAGGGCCGTGGCATAGCGGGTTTCCTTGGTGACATTGCCTTCGGCGTCGCGGTCCCAGACGGTCAGGTACCGCTCCTGGTCGACCTTTGCGATCTCGCGGCCGAGCGCGTCGTAATAATGGCGGATCAGGCTGTCGCGGCCGTCATAGCGGCGCAGGACATTACCGGTGGCGTCATATTCGAGCCGCGTGACGATGTCGGCCGTCGTGAAGGCCCAGGCGCTGGTATATTCGCCGGTCTGGAGGCTGGGGACGCGCGTCGCGGCCAGGCGATTGGCGCGGTCATATTCGTAGCGCGTCTCGCGCACCTCGCCGCTGCCGGCCGGCGGCGTGCCGCCGGGGCTGCCGGGCAGCGAGACGGCGGTGCCGAACATCTTCTCCGAAATCCGGTTGCCGTTGCCGTCATAGGCGAAGCGGCTGACGGTGCCGAGCGGGCTGATCTGGGCGATCAGCCGGTCGTTGCGGTCGTAATAGAAGAAGGTCGCCGCGTCGGCATCGACCGACTTGATCAGGTTGCCGCGGGAATCATGGGTCAGCGTCCGGGTCGGGACGTAGGCGCTCTCGGCCAGGGCGGCCGAAAGCACGGTGACCGAGTCGCCCGCGGCCGTGCCCAGCCGGTCGAGCTTGTCATAAGTGTAGAGCGTCGTGCGCATCTCGGCGGCGCCGTCCGCCTCGACCATCGTCTTGCGGTTGCCGAAGACGTCATATTCGTAGCGGTTGACGACGGGGATCGTCGCGCCGCCCGACGTCTTGGTCGTGATCGCGGTCGGCAGGGTCTCGGTCAGCACCTGTCCGTTCTTGTCATAGGTGTAGGTGCTGACGCCGCCGAGCTTGTTGCGGATGCCGAGGCGCTCGCCGAAATTGCCGAGCGTATATTCCTCATAGGCGCTGGTTGCGTCGATCGACTTGGTGAGCTGGCCGAGCGTGTTGTACTCGAACGCGGTGACGGCGGGGAGGTCGGTGGTCGCCCAGGTCCAGGTCGGCAAGGGTCCGGTCGCGGCGGTATTGGTGGCCTTGGCGCTGTGCCGCGTGACGCTCGCGACGTCGCCGAAGCTGTTGTAGCCGGTCTCGGTGACGTGGCTTTCGGCGTCCCGCGCGGCGACCATCTGGCCCAGCGCGTCATAATAAAGATAGCTGTCGTTGCCGCGCGCGTCGTGGAGCTTCACCTGGTTGCCGAGCGCGTCATAGGTATAGCCCGTCACCAGGTCCGCGCTCGAGGCGCTGGTCCCGATCTGTACGGTCTCGCTCGAGAGCCTGCCGACATCGTCATAGGTGTAGGTGACGACATGCGCGTCCGTCGTGGTGGCCGCGGTCGTCGAGGTGAGGGTCTGGCCGGTCTGGCTCAGCGTCAGCAGGGTCTTGTTGCCCTCGGCGTCCAGCGTCTCGGTCAGGCGGCCTGCCGTATCGTAGGTGAGCTGCGTGACCTGGGGCGCGACGGGCGAGGTGTAGGCGGATGCGAGATCCGCCGCGGTGGTGGAATCGCTCGCCGAAAAGGTTTCGGTGTAGCGCGTCTGCTTGGTGAGGTTGCCCGCGGCGTCATATTCGTGGCGCGTGACGAAGTTGAGGGCGTCGAGGCCGTAGGTCAGCCGGCCGTTGCTGTCGTACCAGGCGCGGCTCGTGCGGTCGCCTCCGGCACCGGCGACGACGAGGCTGTCCGCGCGCCACGTCGCCATCGCGGCGAGGGTCGGGATGCCGGTCGTGCCATAGGCCACCGAGAAATCGACTTGCCGG
Organism: Pseudomonadota bacterium; assembly: GCA_040388355.1. Lineage (GTDB taxonomy): Bacteria > Pseudomonadota > Alphaproteobacteria > Sphingomonadales > Sphingomonadaceae > Sphingomonas. Next base: position 42,431 of record JAZKCD010000024.1, read on the forward strand.
GTCACATTGCCCATCGCGTCGCGGACGAACCACGTCACTTCGCCGAGCGCGCCGATCGAATAGGTCAGCCGGCCGAGCGCGTCATAGACGGCACGCGTCGTGCGCGGCGAGCCGGTGAGCGCGACCTGGGTCGCGATCCAGCTCGCCGTGAAGCTGCCGGTGCCGATCACGCCGTCATAGGCGGTGGTGCGAACGACCATGCCGGCGGCGTCATATTCCAGCTCGACGACATGCATCCTGGCATCGACGGTGAAGCGCAGGCGCCCGTTGCCGTCAAAGGCGTAGCGCGTGACGCGGTCGTCGGCATGGGTGGAAAGCAGTGCGTTCAGCGCGCCGATCGAGACCTGCAGCGTCGACCCGAGGCTGACGCGGGTCTTGTATTCGGTCTGCGCGATCAGATTGCCGTCGGCGTCATAGGCATAGGTAACGACTCCGCCGAGCGCGTCGATCGCCGCGATCCGGCGGTCCTTGGCGTCGAAGATGCTGCGCGTGATCGCACCGAGCGCATCGGTCACCGCGACGAGATTGTCGCGCCCGTCATAGGTATAGGTCGTGGTGTTGTTGAGCGCATCCTTGACCGTCTTGAGCCGCCCCGCGAGGTCGTAGGTCGATGTCGTGACCTTGTTGTTCGCGTCGGTCGCGGTGAACACCTGCCCCCGGGCGGTATAGGTATAGCCGGTGGTGATCGCCTTGCCCGTGGTATCGACGATCCGGGTCTTGAGCAGCCCGCGCCGGTCATAGGCCTGGCTGGTCAGCATCGCGCGTTCGTCGCGGATCAGCTTGAGCTCGCCAAAGGCGTTGCTCGTATATTGCCGGTAGCCGGTCAGCGGATCGGTGACCTTCGCGAGCCGGCCGAGCTTGTCATATTCGTAGCTGGTGGTGACCGGCACGTCGGTGCCGTCCCATGTCCAGCTCGGCAGCGCGCCGACAGCCGCGGTGTTGGTCGCCCGCACGCTGTGGCGAGTGACGCTCGCGACTTCGCCGAACGCATTGTAGGTCTGGGTGGTGACGTAGTTCTCGGCGTCGCGAGTCGCGACGAGGCGGCCGAGCGTGTCGTAATAATTGTAGCTGATGCCGCGCGGGTCGGTGACCTTCACGACGTTGCCGAGCGCGTCATACTGGAAATAGGTGGTGGCGCCGAGCGCGTCGGCTTCGCTGAGCACCCGGCCGTTCAGGTCGAAGCTGCGCGTGACCGTGTTGCCGTTCGGGTCGATGACGGTCTCTTGGTTGCCGCGCCCGTCATAGGTGTAGCGCGTCGCGGTGCTGCCCGAGACCCAGCCGTCATATCGGTCGGTCAGCCGCCCGGCTGCGTCGTAGACGAATTTGGTCTTGCTCTCGTCGGTCGAGCTGCCGGACATGCGGATGTCCCAGGCGAGCAGGCCGTTTGCGTAGTAGAGATAGTCGTGGCCATGGCCCTCGCCGTCGCGCGTCGTGGCGACGCGGCCGTCCAGGTCATAGGTGTAGGCAGTCACGCTGGTGGTGCCCGAGAGCGCAGCCGCGACATTTACGAGCGTCCATGAGTCGGTGGCGGTGGTGACCGCGGTGTCCCAGCGCGTCGTCGACGTCAGCTGGCCTTCGGCGTCATAGGCGTTGCCGGTCACATGGCCTTCGCCGTCGATCGTGTAGGCGAGCTCGCCGCGCGGGGTATAGAAATTGCGCGACACCCGGTCGTCCGACGACGGGTTCGCGCTCGCCCAGGCCGCCATGGTGGCGAGGGACGGCAGCGCGGTGGTGCTGCGCACCGTGGCAAACCCGACGGTCTTGGTGAGGCGCCCCGAGCTGTCATAGCCGAAGCCGGTGACCGCGCCGCCCGCATCGATCGCATAGGCGAGCCGCTGCGCCGCGTCATAGACCATCCAGGTCGTGCGCGTGTCGGCATCGGCGGCGAGTCCGCCGGCGGTCACGAGCGACTGGACATAGGCGACGGTGAGCGTGCTCGCGATCGTGATGGTGCCGTCGTAGCGGATCACCTGCCGCGGCTGGTCCGCGTTGCTCGCCTGGGTGACCCCGTCATTATAGACATATTCGGTGACGTGGCCGGCAGTGTCGATCTCGTAGCGAAGCCGGTCCGCAGCGTCATAGACATAGGATGTGCGCCCGAGCGTCGATCCCCCGCCCGCGCCCATCGCGCTGAAGATGCCGTTGGCGCGGACGCTGGGATCGGAGACCGTGAAGTAGAGCTTCTCGATGCTTTTCTCGCCGCCGCTCTGAAAAGTCGTCGAAACGAAATAGCCATTGCCGTCGAGGGTGCCGCAGACCCGGCCGTCCTTGTCGTAGAACAGGCGCGAGAAGCTGTCATTGGCGTGGGCCCCGGGCAGCAGCGCAGTGGCAGGCGGCGTCGACCTGATCGTGGCGAGCTGGGTCGAGCTGAGCTTGTTGAAATATAGGGTCGTGCGCACCAGCCGGCTTGAGGCGTCATATTCATAGGCGGTGGCCGACCCATCGCCTTCGATGGTCTCGATCACGCGGCCCGCGGCGTCGTAGACGGTCCAGCTCCAGATATCGGCGGCGGTATCGGGGGCCGGCCGCACCGTCGCGATATCCAGCGTGTTGGCGGGATTGGCGAGCGTCGTCAGCGAGGCAGTGGTCGCGGTATTCCAGCGGACGGTGGCGACGACGCGATTGCCGGCATCGTACCGGTATTCGCGGACATTGCCGTAGCTGTCGATGTCGGCGGTCTTGCGCCCGGCATTGTCGTAGAGCGCGTAGCTTTTGTTGCTGTTGGCGTCGGTGGCGACACGGACGCGGCCCAGCGCGTCATAGCCATGGCTGGTGGTGCCGCCGGTGACGCCGGTGCCCGAATCGGTCGTCGAGATCAGCTCGCCGGCACGATTATAGCTGTGGGTCTGCACATAGCCCGCGGCGGTGGTGACGACGGTCCGGGTATCGGTGGTCGAGTCAGTGAAGACGAAGCTGGTGGTGCCGCCGTTGATGTCGGTCGACGCGGTCAGCCGGCCGAGCCCGTCATAGACGAACAGCTCATGATTGTTGCCGTTGCGGTAGCGCTCGAGGAGGCGTCCGGCCTGGTCGTAGATCGTGGTGTCCGCGGTGTAGCCCGAGGTGAGGATCGCCGCACCGCTGCTGTCGGCGGCGGCGTGGGTCTTGTCGGTCGAGGCATTGCCGCGGGCATCCCGCGCAACCGTCTCGATGATGCGGGTGGTCTTGTCGGACTGCGCCGACGCCCAGCTGGCCAGCGACGCGTCGGACACCATCGTCGTCGCGCCAAGCCCGCTCACGTCATAGAAATAGAAAGGGTATTTCGTGGTCTGCGCCAGCTGGCCATAAGCGTCATAGTCGTATTTGGCGACATAGCCCTCGGCCGAGAGCGCCCAGATCAGGCGGTTCGACGCGTCATAGACATAGCGCGTCGTGTGGGTGCCCGCATTGGAAGCGCGGTCGTAGCCGGTGCGCGTCTCGCTCGTCAGATTGTTGGCGGCGTCATAGGTGCGCGAGACGGCGTTCGACAGCGGATCGGTGAGCGTCGTCCAGTTGCCGTTGGTGTAGCCGCCATAGGTCGTGACCTTGCCGAGCGCGTCGGTGACGGTGAGCAGGTTGCCGCTGCCGTCATAGCTGAAGTCGACGGTCTGCGCGGTGGCGCCGGTCACTGCGGGCGGGGCAGTGATCTTCTTGAGCGAGCCGTCCGCATTATATTCGAGCGTCGTCACCTGGAGCAGCGGGTCGGTGATCGTCGTCGTGTTGGTCGAGATGTTGTAGGCGATGCCGGTCACCCGCGTGACGCCGCTGGCGACGGTCTGGGTGAGCTGCGTCACCTTGTGGGTGGTCGCGTCATAGGCGACCGTCAGGCTCGAGCCGTCGGACTGGGTGATCGATTCGACCCGCGCCGACGATCCCTCATAGCTATAGGTCGTGGTGTAGGTGACGGCGTCGGCGATGCTGTTGTCGCCGGGCGTGAGGTCGGTGGTGACGCTGGTCAGGCGGTTGGAGCCGTCATAGCCGTAGCGCACCCGCGTCAGCGTCTTGGCGGTGCTGGTGACCAGGTCGGTATAGTGCGTCACCACCTGGGTGATGTTGTTGCCGCTCCAGCTGTACTGGATGTCGGAACCGTCGGAGGTGGTGACCTTGTCGAGATGGTCGCTGTTCGCGACATAGGTGAAGGCCATCGTCACCGCGGAGGCGTCCTTCGCCTCCTTGATCCGCCACTGGGTCGCGGCGCCGTAGGTGACTTCGTAGACTTCGCTGGTGTGGCTGTCGCCGTCGGTCCAGGTCCAGCGGTTGGTGCCGCTGGCATAGGTCAGCGTGTCGTAGGCGCCCGACCCCTCGGTCGCGACATAGGCCGAGGCCGCGGTGCTCCAGCTGTAGACGATCTCCGATCCGTCGGGCGACCGGCGAGTGACGGTCGAGCCGGTGGTGTTGACCGTGCCGGTGACCCCGAGAATGCGCCGGTCGGTCGACTGGCGCCAATTGTCGCCATTCTCGTCGCTCAGGTTGCCGAGGCTGTTATAGGTCCGCCCGACCGCGGCATCGGGTCCGCGCCCGACGAGGAACTCGTCGTTGCGCGTGACCATGAAGTTGCCGGTTGCCGCGTTGAGGAACAACTGCTCCCCGGATCGGCCGAACGATCCCGAACCCAGCAGGCCCGAGCCGCCCAGAATGTTCGCAGAGCCGCGCTCGAGGCCGCTGCCCAGCCCCGTGAAAATCCCGACCATTGCAAATGTCCCCACCCTCGTCGGGCAACAATTACCGACCCGATGATCAATAATCGGAGGATTGAAGGATCAGTTTAGAACCATTTTGAAATAAAATTCCGGGGCACCGCGATCGGGATAATCTGCCGGTCCAGCCGCCGGCCTTGCCTGGCACCCCGGCAGCGCTCAGCCATGAAAGCCCCAGAAGTCGGCATTGGTGAGCACGGTGCCTCCGGTAACGGCCGCGACCAGCACCGCCGCCCCCGCTCCGTTTCCGTCTGCATCGTAATAGATGTAGCCGAGCGCCTGATCGTAGAGGATGCGGTCGTCCGCGTCCTGCGCCGCGGTCCCCAGGCGGAACGCGTTGCTGCTGAGCTGCCCATCCGCGATCCCGGCGAAGACGGCGACGTCGAGGAACAGCGTGTCCTCCGCCGCCGAAAAGTCGGTGATCTTGTCGGAATCGGCCACGCCCATATGGCTGAAATAGAAGCCGTCGGCCCCGGTCCCGCCGGTCAGCCGGTCGCGCCCCGCGCCGCCGGCGATCCTGTCGTTGCCGGCGCCGCCGTCGAGCTTGTTCGCGCCCGCGCTGCCGGTGACGGCATTGTCGAGCTCGTTGCCCTGTCCCTGCACCGCATCGCCGGTCAGCGTCAGATTCTCGACATATTGCGACAATGCGTAGCTGACCGAGCTCTCGACGGTGTCGGTGCCTTCGTTGGCCAGCTCGATCACCTTGTCGTCGCGGTTGTCGACGACATAATGATCGTTGCCGGTGCTGCCTTCCATCCGGTCCGCACCGGCACGGCCATCGATCCAGTCCGCGCCGTCGCCGCCGTGGAATTTGTTGGCTGCGCCGTTGCCGATCAGGATGTTCGCCAGCGCATTCCCGGCGCCGTTGACTGCCTGCGTGCCGGTCAAGGTCAGATTCTCGATATTGGCGCGCATCTTGTAGGTCACCGAACTCTCGACGGTGTCGGTGCCCTCTGCGTCGAGCTCGACCACCTGGTCGCGCAAGTCGTCGACGATATAGGTGTCGTCGCCGCTGCCGCCTTCCAGCCGGTCCGCGCCTTCGCCGCCGTCAAGCCGGTCATCGCCCGCGAGCCCATAAAGCGCGTCGTTGCCGGCGCCGCCGGCCAGGGTCTCGACGAATTGGCTCCCAGCCAGCCGGTCCCCGAAAGCGGACCCTTCGACGCTTTCGATGTTCGACAGCGAATCACCCTCGGCCCAGCCGCCGCGGTTCAGATTGGCGCCGAGATCGACGTCGACGCCGGCCGAGGAGTTTCGATAGCTTACCGAGTCATAGCCATCGCCGCCGTCGATCATGTCGGCGCCCGCGCCGCCGTCGATCCAGTCATTGCCTCCCGCGGCGGCGATCAGGTCATCGCCGTCCAGTCCAAAGATCCGGTTGGCGTGATCGTCACCGGCGATCAGGTCGAAACTATTCCCCCCGCGAATTTCATTCGCCTGGCGATCGTACACGACCAGGCGAGGGCGAAGCGCCGCATTGAAATAATCCGAGCTGTAGAAATTGTTCGTCGTGCCGTTCATCGTCATCGGCAGCAGCGTGATCCCGTTATTCTCGCGATCCCCACCCTGCCAGCCATTGTACAGGTCGGTGATATCGATCCGGTACCAGCCCGGAGCGATCGGCGCGGAGACGACGCTCTCGAAATAATAGCCGCCCATTTGGCCCAGCGTGGAATGTTCGTCCCAATTGGCATTGGGCGTGCCCAGCACCATCGGCAGCGGAGACGACGCCGCACCGCCATCGGTCGTCGCCCCGGCGAAATAGAGCTCGATCGCCGCATACGCCGCATCTTGCGGCAGCGTACCGATGTCGAAGCGCAAGGCCGAGCCTGCGCTGCCGGTGCTCCAGAGCCCGCCGACCGCAAGCAGCGCGTCGTCCAGGCCGGAATCGTCCTGATGATCGCGCACATGCCCGAACCTGACGTCCACGCCGTCGCCGGGCCCGGGTTGCAGCACCGTCGGCGTGCCGGATGGGGATGTCGCCAGGCGATCGAACCCGACCCGGTACTTCTGCGAATCGGACGCGTCGGATACCGAGAGAAAATAGGTGCCGCTCTGCGCGGCGGTGAAGGCGAGCTGCGACAGGAACTCGCTCGCGATAACCGGATTGCCCACGCCCGAGGCGACGACATGCCCCTGCGCGTCGCGCAGCGAGACGCGCAGATCGTCGGTCCAGTTGGGCCAGATATACCCCGACGGATCGCCCGTGACGGCGAACTCGTCGATCGCGAAGAACGAATAGGTCGCGCCGGCAACCAGATCGACCGCGAACCAGTCGTCATCGCCGCTGCGCTCGTTGTTGGCGGTCTGGACCTCGCCCACGGCGAGATGTCCGGTCGTCGCGGTGCTCGCGGCATAGTCGTCCGCGGGGATGCGGACATCGGCCTTCACGAAATACTGGCCGACATCGTTGTTCCCGTCCTCGCGAACCGCGATGTAATAAGTCGCGGTCACGCTCGGGGTGAACTGGTAGCTGATCCGGGTGCTGTTGATCGGCGCCGTGAACGCGCCCGCGATCAGCTGGAAATTGCTGTTGTACAGCGCCGCTTGCGGATCGAGCAGCTTGACGAACCCGCTCTCGCTGCCGCCGATCAGCGACGTATCGTCGTCGCCCAGCACCACCAGGTCATAGGTCGCGCCGGCCGTGAGCGTCACGGCGAAATAGTCGACGTCGCCGGGCGTCGTCACGAACCCGCGGTTCCAGCTGTCCTCGACGATCGGCGTGGCGGTCTGGAAGCCGTTGTTGAGCTCGTCGACCCCAGGCAGAATCCGGCCGCCATCGTCGTTGAGAATGGTGCCCTTCGCGCTGCCGTCGCGGATCGACGCGTTTCCGCTGGCGACGCTGATCGACAGGGTGAAGCCCTCGTCATATTCATCGACCTGGTCGCTCTGCGGCGTGACGCGAATATAGACGTAGTCGCGGCCCTCATGGAGCGTCACCGTCCCCGAGGTCCTGACGAAATCCTGCGCATTGGCGGCATGGCTACCCGAACCCTGGACCTGCCAGTTGATCACGACCTCGCCGGTCAGGTCGCCGCTATATTCGACGCGGAAGGTCATCGACTCGTCATTCTCGGCCTTCGATGGCTCGACCTCGTCGAGATAAAGGCGGACGGCTTCCGGCGCAGCGGGCGGCGGCGGCGTCGAGGGAGTCGCGCCCAGCGGCGAAACCGCAAGGCCATAGCCGCCGGTCCCCAGGTTCGCATGCGAGGCAGCCTCGAGATAATAGGTCCCGCTCGTCTTCACGGCGAACTGGAAGCTCGCATTGATGGACGCAGGTGCGGCATCGGCGACGATCGTCCCGGAAGCATCGCGGAGATAGAGGTGCGGCGAGGAAAGCCCGCTCATCCCGCCGACGCTGCCGCCGCTGATCGCGAAGCCATAGCTGTTGCCTGCGGTCAGGGTGAGCTTGAACCAGTCGGTATCGCCCTTCGTCTCGATCTTGCCGGCAAAGGCGGAATTGGCGGAGATCGCAGCCGCCGTCGCCGCGCTGTTGCCGAAATCGTCACCCGGAACGGGCTTGGGCGGGGTTGGCGTCGGGGTCGGGCTTGGCGACGGCGCTGGCGTGGGGGTTGGCGCGGGCGTGCCCGACCAGTTCAGCGTCTCGATCCTCTGCGCGCCCGCATTTCCGAATTTCAGGAGGTTTATGCCGAACAGGCGATCGACGGCATGCGTCGCCAGATCCTCGACGCTGTAGACGCCCGTCCCCGATTCCCGGAAGAGTCGATACTCTGCCCGGTCATGGGCGAATATCGCGGTGTCATCGCCACCGCTGCCGGAAACGATGTCCTCATAGGCGCCGAGGAAGAACACGTCGTCCCCTTCGCCACCCTCGGCGAGCAAGCCGCCTGCCGATGCCGCCCTGATCTGATCGCCGCCGCCCGCGCCGAACACCGCCCCGTAAGTGGAGCTGGTCATGACATTGTTCGCCACGCCCCTGGAGAGGAACCAGACCGGCTTGCTGGCGGGCAGGTAGCCGGCAAGCGGCGACCCCGCGATCTGTTCCAGCTGCTCGGCGTAGCGGGTTATGCTGTGCTCGGTCATCCCGGGAATCGAATTGGACTGGGCGTCCTGAAAATAGATGCTCCGTCCGATATGGTCGTCGCGCGAATAGTTTCCGATATCATCCTGGAGCCGCGCGACGTGGAAGAACCGCCCATCCGGCGCCCACGGCACATCCATTACCCCGGGCGATCCGACGCCGACGCCAATTATCTTATGGTTGCCCGCTTCCAGATGATAGATATCTGTTGGATCATAGTAGAATTGCGTAAATTGTTCGGCCAGCATTCCCCCAAGGCTATGCCCGGTAAAGACAATATCCATATTGGCCGGGGCTGCCGACACTAGATATTTTACGTAATCTACGAACGCACCCGCATAGTTGATCAAAGTAGTGCTATAACCGTTATTGGCTATCTCGAAGGCAAACTTCGCGTCGGCAATCCAATCGCCGATATCATTGCTGCCTCTAAATGATATCACAAGCTGATTGTTGCTACTTTTCGCGGAGAATACGACACCATCAGCAATCACAGCCGTCGAGTCGTTTAACGGTATCTGGACGTCAAAATGGTACAAGCTACCGGGTACATAAGTGTAATAATGGGGATCCAGCGCAGAGCTGATAAACGAAGGGCTGTCGCTGTATGCCAGTTCCGCAATTCTCGACATATCGGCGAGAAATCGCCAGGAGACATCGGCGGTCGGCACGGCGAGCGGCGACGCGGCGGTCTCGCGCCCGATTTCGGCATCGTCCGGCCCGGTGCCCGCAACAGCGGAGGACGTGACGTCGGCGCGCAAGGATAACCGCGCGCGAATCAGCGGCCCGCCCCCATCGCGGCCTTCGCCGGCGGCGTCGTTCCCGGTCAGCGAATTCAGCAGACCGTCGTTGAATGTCCGTCGCATAAGATCCCCCCGGAGCCTTCGCAGATCACGACTCGCACACCGCAAGGTTGGACGACATCATCCGCTATCGGCTGGCAGGACCTACCCACTGAACGTCATCTCAACACAAACGCCCGCCGATGGAAAGGCACAGCGCCGCCGGGACCCCCGTCTTCAAGTTGTCTGGGCGCCCGCGCGTCGGGGAAATGGTGCCGCTTACAGGACTCGAACCTGTGACCCCCGCATTACGAATGCGATGCTCTACCAGCTGAGCTAAAGCGGCCCTGGGGCGCGAAGCGCCTCCGAGAGGGGCGGCGCTTACCAGCATGGTTCCTGCCTGACAAGCGTTGCGAAACCGTGAAACCGGCGCGCAAACCGCTCGGGCCTTTACGCGTCGTTTACCACGGGCGGTGCACAAGCAGCCCCAGGTAAAGGGGCATCTGCCCGAGTGGAGCACGCGCATGGACATGGCTCGCGGCCTGAACGACCCGATCGACTCGGAAAGCGAGGACGATCTGGACGACATGGTTTCGGATCGCCCGCTGGACGTCGGCACCGACGAGCGGCGGATGCACGTCCGCGCCTATAATCACTGGGTGTCGCTGCTGCGCGGCCGCGCCTATCCCGCGATCGACGATCTCGATCCCGGCAACATCACCGATTTCGGCCCGCACAGCGTGCTGCTTGATTTCTCCAAGGGCGTCGAGAACCCCGCGATCCGCTATCTCGGCCGCGCGCTGCGCGAGGAGACCGGAGTCGATCCGATCCTCACCCATGTCGCGCAGGTGCCGAGCCGCTCGCTGCTGTCGCGCCTCACCGATCATTATCTCCAGATCATCGCCAATCGCGCGCCGATCGGCTTCGAGGC
>JAZKCD010000025.1:0-4659 GCA_040388355.1 Pseudomonadota bacterium
GGCGCGAGCACCGGCAGCAGCGACGGGATGATCATCTCCTTGATCGCCGCCTTGGTGACGATGTCGACGGTGCGGCCATAGTTGGGACGGCTGGTCCCCTCCATGATCCCCGGATTCTCCTTGAACTGCGCGCGGACGTCCTCGACCACCGAACCCGCCGCACGGCCCACCGCGGTCATGCCGAACGCGCCGAACAGATAGGGGAGCAAAGCGCCGAGCAGCAGGCCGACGATGATGTACGGATTGCTGAGCGAGAAGTTGACCGTGCCGATCCCGAGCGCTTCCTTATAATGCTCGAGGTCGGTGGTGTAGGCGCCGAACAGCACCAGCGCGGCGAGCGCCGCCGAGCCGATCGCATAGCCCTTGGTCACGGCCTTGGTGGTGTTGCCCACTGCGTCGAGCGCGTCGGTGCGGTGGCGGACCTCGTCGTCGAGGCCGGCCATCTCGGCAATGCCGCCGGCATTGTCGGTGACCGGGCCATAGGCGTCGAGCGCGACCACCATGCCGGCGAGCGCGAGCAGCGACGTCGCGGCGAAGGCGACGCCGAGGATGCCCGCGATCTGGAAGGTCGCGATCACCGCGACGACGATCACCAGCGTCGGCAGCGCGGTCGATTCGAGGCTGATCGCGAGGCCCTGGATGACGTTGGTGCCATGGCCGGTCGCCGATGCCTTGGCGATCGAGCGGACCGGGCGGTAATTGGTGCCGGTGTAATATTCGGTGATCCACACCAGCAGGCCGGTGACCGCAAGACCGATCATCATGCAGTAGAACAGGCTCTGCCCGCTGAAGGTCTTGGCCAGCGCCATCGAATCGACGGGGACCGGCAGCTCGCCGACCACGGCGCTCATGTCGCCGGTGAACGAGCCGGTGAGCGTGTAGGCGGTGGCGAACCAGATCGCCGGGATCGACAGGATCACGGTGGTCCAGAAGCCCTTGTACAGCGCGCCCATGATCGACTGGCTGCCGCCGAGGCGGACCATGTAGGTGCCGATGATTGAAGTGATGATGCAGACGCCGCCGACGATCAGCGGGAGCGACATCATCTTGAGCAAGGTCTCGGTGTCGAGATTGACGAGCAGCAGCGCGATCGAGACCATGGTGAGGCCGATGGTGACGACATAGGTCTCGAACAGATCGGCGGCCATGCCGGCGCAATCGCCGACATTGTCGCCGACATTATCGGCGATCACGGCGGGGTTGCGGGGGTCATCCTCGGGGATTCCCGCCTCGACCTTGCCGACCAGATCGGCGCCGACATCGGCGGCCTTGGTGAAGATGCCGCCGCCGAGACGCGCGAAGATCGAGATCAGCGAGGCGCCGAAGGCGAGCGCGGTGAGCGCGGCGATGATCGTGCGGCGATCGGCTTCGTCGGCAAGGCTGAGCCCGCCCGGCTCGAGCAGGTACCAGAAGATCCCGGCGATCGAGAGCAGGCCGAGGCCCGCCACCAGCATGCCGGTGATCGCGCCCGAGCGGAAGGCGAGGGTGAGCCCGCCCTGGAGCGAGCTGCGCGCCGCCTCGGCGGTGCGGACGTTGGCGCGCACCGAGATGTGCATGCCGACATAGCCCGCCGCACCCGACAGCACTGCGCCGATCAGGAAGCAGACCGTCGACAGCAGGCCGAGCGTGAAGAACAGGATCACGGCGACGATGACGCCGACGATAGCGATCGTGGTATATTGGCGGCCCAGATACGCCTTGGCGCCCTCCTGGATCGCGGCGGCGATATCCTGCATCTTTTCGTTGCCGGCAGGCGCCTTGAGCACCTGCATCGAGGTCAAGATGCCATAGAGCACGGCGATGACGCCGCAGACCATGGCGATATAGACAATCGTCATTTGGTGAAGTCCTTCCCCTGAACCTTTTCTGCCGGGACTGCACGCCGGACAGGCGGAATCCGCAAGCTGCCGGGATGCCTATAGACGCGCGTTCGCGAGCGCAAGCCGCGGCGAACCCTTGCTTATGCGCGATGAAGATAGCCGAGGGCGGCGGGCAGGGGGACGGGAGCGCCGTGGCTCGAAAGCGTGAGCCCGGTGCCGGCTGCGAAGTGGCCGACCTGCGTGGCGGGAACCGGCGGAGCGAAGCCGGGCGCGGCGGCGAACAGCAGCTCGTAATCGTCGCCCGCGGCGGCGGCGGCGAGCGAGTCGTGCAGGTGCGGCGAGAGCGGCACGTGCGCGAGGTCGATGGCGACCGCGAGGCCGCTGGCGGCGGCCATCCGCGCGGCGTCGAGGAGGAGGCCGTCGGAGACGTCCATCATCGCGTGGACATGGGGGGCGAGGGCGATGCCTTCGGCGAGGCGCGGAGTGGGGCGGCGATAGCGGTCGAGCAGGCCGGCCGGGCCTTCGCCGCCGCGGGCGATGGCGAGCCCGGCGCCGGCGCCGCCGATCGTGCCGGTGACCCAGAGCGCGTCGCCGGCCTGCGCACCGCTTCGCGCGGGCGGGGTCGCCGCGCGGCCGATCGCGGTGAGGCTGTAGCTGCGCGGCGCGCCGGCGGGCATCGCGACGGTGTCGCCGCCGAGCAGCGGCATCGCGTAGCGGGTCAGGGCCTCGCCAAGGCCCCCGAGGAAGGCGGCGTCCCAGGCGGAGTCGCCCGACAGCGCGTAGTTGAGCAGGCACCCGGCGGGGATCGCGCCCTTGGCGGCGAGATCGGAGAGGTTCACTGCGGCGAGCTTCCAGCCGATGCTCGCGGGGGGATCGGCGGGGAGATAGTGGACGCCCTCGACCAGAGTGTCGGTGGTGAGGACGAGGGCGCCCAGCACCGCGGTGTCGTCGAGCAGACCCTGCGCGCCGGGGTGGAGCGGAAGGGCTCGGAGGGCGGTGAGGAACTCGGACTCGGTCAGGGGCGGACCTCTTTCGCCACGGCGTCGAGCAGGCCGTTGACGAAGCCTTTCTCGCGGCGGTCGTAAAAGGCGTCGGCGACGTCGAGATACTCGCTGATCACTGCGCCGGTCGGGATGTCGGCGCGGGCGAGCAGCTCGTAGGTGCCGGCGCGGAGGATCTGGCGCATCGGCTTGTCGAGCCGCTCCATCGACCATTCGTCGGAGAGCTTGCCTGCGATCAGCCGGTCGATCTCCTCGCCCCGCGCGGCGACGCCCTTGACGATGTCGTCGAAAAAGGCGGCGTCGGCCTCGGCATATTCGACATCCTCGATCGTCGCGCCGAGCCGGTGGGTGTGGAACTCGTGGAGCAGCACCGTCAGCGGCGTATTCTCCATGTCGCGCTGGTAGAGCGCCTGGACGGCGGCGAGCCGCGCGGCGGCGCGGGCCCTGGATCGGGACTTGGCTTTGGGGCTGGGCATGATTTTCTCTTGTTACCGCGTGAGCCGGATCGCAACCGACTTCGCATGGGCGGGGAGCCCCTCGGCCTCGGCGAGCGCGACCGCGGCGGGGCCGATCGCGGCGAGTCCGGCGGGGTCGAGCGCGAGGAAGCTGGTGCGCTTCATATAGTCGAGCACCGACAGCCCCGAGGCGAAGCGCGCGCGGCGGCCGGTGGGGAGGACATGGTTGGGACCCGCGACATAATCGCCGATCGCCTCGGGGGTGTGGCGGCCGAGGAACACCGATCCGGCGTGGCGGACGCGGTCGAACAGCGCCTCGGCATCGTCGCAGGCGAGCTCGAGATGCTCGGGGGCGAGGCGGTCGCACAGCGGAATCGCGTCGGCGAGGGTGGCGACCAGCACGATCGCGCCGTTGGCTTCCCAGCTGGCGCGCGCGGTCTCGGCGGTGGCGAGCTGGGCGATCTGGCGGTCGACGGCTTCGGCGACCTTGTCGGCGAAGGCCGCATCGTCGGTGAACAGGATCGACTGGCTGGTCGGGTCGTGCTCGGCCTGGCTGAGCAGGTCGGCGGCGATCCATTCGGGGTCGTTCGACGCGTCGGCGACGACGACGATCTCGGAGGGGCCCGCGACCATGTCGATCCCGACCACGCCGTAGAGCTGGCGCTTGGCCTCGGCGACCCAGGCGTTGCCGGGGCCGGTGACGACGTCGACCGGCTCGATCCGGTCGGTGCCATAGGCGAGCGCGGCGACTGCCTGCGCGCCGCCGACGCGCCAGATCTCGTCGACTCCGGCGATGTGCGCGGCGGCGAGGACGAGCGGGTTGACCGCGCCGTCGGGGGTGGGGGTGACCATCACCAGCCGCCCGACCCCGGCGGCACGGGCGGGGATCGCGTTCATCAGCACCGAGCTGGGATAGGCCGCGCGGCCGCCGGGGACGTAGATCCCCGCGGCGTCGACCGGGCGCCAGCGCGCGCCGAGGCGGATGCCCTGCGCGTCGATCGTGTCGCTGTCCTCGGGGCGCTGCTTGATATGGTAGGCGGCGATGCGTTCGGCGGCGAGCTCGAGCGCGGCGCGCAGCTCGGGGGTGAGCTGCTCGAACGCCTGGAGGCAATCGGCGCGGTCGATGCGCCAGCCGGTCGCGTCGAGATCGTGGCGGTCGAACAGCCGGGTGAGGTCGCGGAGCGCGGCATCGCCTTCGTCGCGGACGCGGCGGATGATGTGGGTGACGTTGCGCGCGACATCCTCGTCGGCTTCGCGGCGGGCGTTGACGAGGCGCGTGAAGGCTTCGGCGAAGTCCTCCGAGGCGGCGTCCAAGCGGATCATCTTTCTAGCCCCTCCCCTTCAGGCGTGCCGGGTCGGCCATGCCCCCGGCATGGCCTGAAC
>JAZKCD010000026.1:0-82977 GCA_040388355.1 Pseudomonadota bacterium
CTCGAACAGCCGGTTCATGATGCCGGTGCCGCGCGTGTCCGACAGGAACTCGCCATGATAGCCGATCATCCCGCGCGACGGCGCCGAGAAGGTGATCCGCGTCTTGCCGCCGCCCGAGGGGCGCATGTCGGTCAGCTCGGCCTTGCGGATCGCCATCTTCTCGACGACCGTCCCCGAATATTCGTCGTCGACGTCGATGATCACGGTCTCGTACGGCTCGGTCTTGCGGCCGGCCTCGTCCTCGCCGAACAGCACGCGCGGGCGGCTGATGCCGAGCTCGAAGCCCTCGCGGCGCATCGTCTCGATCAAGACGCCGAGCTGCAATTCGCCGCGGCCGGCGACTTCGTAGCTGTCGCGGTCGGCCGCCTCGGTCACCTTGATCGCGACGTTCGACTCCGCCTCGCGGAACAGCCGGTCGCGGATCATGCGGCTGGTCACCTTGCTGCCCTCGCGCCCCGCCATCGGCGAATCATTGACCGCAAAGCGCATCGACAAGGTCGGCGGGTCGATCGGCTGGGCGTGGAGCGGATCGGTGACCGTCGGGTCGCAGATCGTGTTCGACACGGTGGTGTGGGTCAGCCCCGCGATCGAGATGATGTCGCCGGCCTGCGCCTCGTCGGTCGGCACGCGCTCGAGCCCGCGGAAGGTCATGATCTTCGATGCGCGGCCGGTCTCGACGATCTTGCCGTCGTTATCGAGGCTGTGGATCTGCTGGTTGGTCCTGACCGAGCCCGAGAAGACCAGGCCGGTCAGGATGCGCCCGAGGAAATTGTCGCGGTCGAGCAGCGTCACCAGGAACTTGAACGGCCCGTCGGGATCGGCCGAGGGCGGCGGGACATGGTCGACGATCTTCTGGAACAGCGGCTTCAGCGTGCCTTCGCGAAGGTTATAGTCGCCTTCATTGGCATAGCCGTTGCGGCCCGAGGCGTAGAGCACCGGGAAGTCGAGCTGGTCGTCATTGGCCTCGAGGCTGACGAACAGGTCGAACACTTCGTCGAGCACTTCCTGGATGCGCTCGTCGGGGCGGTCGACCTTGTTGACCACGACGATCGGACGCAGCCCCAGCGCGAGCGCCTTGCCGGTGACGAACTTGGTCTGCGGCATCGCGCCTTCGGAGGCGTCGACCAGCAGGATGACGCCGTCGACCATCGACAGGATCCGCTCGACCTCGCCGCCGAAATCGGCGTGGCCCGGCGTGTCGACGATGTTGATCCGGGTGCCTTCCCACTCGACCGAGGTGCACTTCGCCAGGATCGTGATCCCGCGCTCCTTTTCGAGGTCGTTCGAATCCATCGCCCGCTCTTCGACGCGCTGGTTGTCGCGGAAGGTGCCGGACTGGCGGAAGAGCTGGTCGACGAGCGTGGTCTTGCCGTGATCGACGTGGGCGATAATCGCCACGTTGCGGAGATTCATAGTCTATCCTGGATGCCGCGGAAGCGCGGTTCGCGGGGGCGCATAGCGGAAATGGTGCACGTGCGAAAGGGGCGGGTGAATACGGGGGCCCCTGTCCTCCCTCCCGCCGTCACCCCGGACTTGTTCCGGGCCCCACCGTGCGGCGAGGGAAGGACGGGCAGGCTCTAGCCCGATCAGTGCAAAAGATCGAGCAGCTTCCCAATCGCCTCGGTAAGCATCCGGATCGCCGCCTTCGCGACAGCCTTCGCAGCAAGGGAATCGGCCAACTTCGCCGTATTCCCGAGCAGCGCCACAGTCTTCTCGTAGAATCCGACGAGCCGGGTAATGAACCGCGGCTTCGCATCCGCGCCGGCCGCGGGATCGGCAGGGCCGGCGAGTTCCTTCGAACGTTCGAGCTGCGCGAGCCCCTCTTGGGCAAAGGCGGGCGCAGCAAGGCCCGCTTCCGAGAGCTGCCTGACTGCCTCTTCGCCCTGCTGGACAGGCCCGACCAGTCCGAAGCCGGTCGCACGCTCTTCATCGACTACGACACTGGCGATCAGCTTCTCGCGCTCCGCGAAGCGCGGGAAAAGCTCTTTCAACTCCTCGTGGCGTGCGAAATAGCGCTCCATCAGCGCCGGGAACCCCGCCGCCCATTCGCGGGGATCGGTCGCCTGAAAGGCCTCGCGGACCACGAATTCGAAATCGTCGAGCAGCCCCATTATCGGATGTAGCCCGCACCTCTCCAGATGTTCGGCGTACCCCTTCGCGCAGGCTCGCGCGGTCGCGTGCAAGTTGCCGGGAAGCGCCTTGATCATCCGTGGCAGCAAAGCGCGCAGGATTGTGAGGACTTCCTCGAAACGATCGCCGTGGCTAGGGGCGTCAACAACCGAATTCGGGCCGATATCGAGCAAGCCGTTCGCTAAAATGACGTCCGGGCTAGCTAAGCGGGCGGCTTCGCGGCGGAATTGTGCGAATGCAGGCTCCGCTCTCCTCTGCGCTACCTCGATCAATCGGACTATGTTGGCATTCACCACGCTTGGATCCCGGTCCCAGAATTCCGCACCCTGCGCGAGAATAATCCGCGTCACGTCGTCGTCGTCTTTTGGGACCAGCAGAAAATTTCTGCGGAGACCGGCACGCCTATGTTCGTACCATATCCTCCAAATCCACGCGTTATGGTCACGCGCAGTCATGGCCTCACTCAGCCCGCGCCAAGCGTCTTCGAAAAGGGTGGGAGGCGAGCGACTCCAGAGCGGGCTACGAACTAGTTGGCGAGCGTCGCCGGTCTGCTCAAGGAAGGCACATTCTCTCCTTAGCTCTTCCCAAAGGGGTGCAGCGTTTCCGGCAGCAATAGCAGCGGCCCGAACCGCACCGACGGCAGCTTGGGCAGAATCGCCAGCACTGGCAGAATTAGCGTCCTGTACTATCGCTTCAGCCGCATCTGCGGCGGCGTCGGCAGCGATTGAATAATGTTCTGTGCCACCTGTACTGACAGCATCAATTGCGCCGGCAGCGGCGACAGCCGCAGAGCGGATATTTGGAATGGGCAATTCACGGGAAATCCACGATAGCCACATGGCGCGAAACACGGCCAAATGCCGCAGGCTGTTTTTCGGATCCCCTGCGATCCCGCCGATGAGTGGCAAAACACGCAACGCCGATCGGAGCGCTAACGCAGGAGCCCATTCGGGAGGGTTATTTTCGAGCCAACTTAGAAGGGCGCCGCTGTCGTCAACCTGTGTCATTGAGTTCTCTAGCGCGTGAAGAAGTGGCTATTACCTGCCAAGGGTATCTTGCCGACTACATGACTCCTAGCGCCAAATCCCCCAACGAAGTTGGCCAAGGAGCCGTTCGTGTCAGATTCACTCACCACCCTCATCATCCTCGGCTCGGTCCGCGAAAACCGCACCGCCCTCCCCGTCGGCCGCTGGGTCCTCGAGCAGGCCGCGTCCCGCCCCGAACTCGCCTGCGAGCTGGTCGATCTCAAGGACTGGAACCTCCCCTTCTACCCCTTCGCCAAGGCCCCCGCCGCCGGCAACTACACCGACCCGCTCCAGCTCGAATGGGCCGAGAAGATCGCCTCGGCGGACGGCTATATCCTCATCGCCCCCGAATATAATCACGGGCCGCCCGCGGTCCTCAAGAACGCGCTCGACTTCGTCTATGCCGAGTGGAACCGCAAGCCGTGCACCTTTGTCGGCTATGGCGGCAATGGCGGCGCGCGGTCGATCGAGCAGCTCACCGGCGTCGCGCGCGAACTGCAGATGGCGCCGCTCGAGGCGTCGGTCCACATCATGGGCGCCTGGGGCAAGATTGCCGACGGCGCCTTCACCGGCGACGAGCGTGACGTGAAATGGCTCGGCCATCTGTTCGACGAGCTCGCCTGGTGGGGCCGCGCGCTCAAGGCCGCGCGCGCGGGCTGAGACGGCTTGCAATGTAGGATTTCGGCTGCTGAGCTCCGCGGATGTCTGCCTGCCTGGTTTTCCGCCGCCTCGTCGATCGACCGGGGAAATCCTGTGGGAGGGGGAATCAAGGGGGACGTAGCGTGAAGTTTGTGAACTTCCGCGACGCTGCCGGCCTAGTCTCGTACCAGATACCGCCCCGGCGTCTCGCCGAACTCGGCCCGGAATGCCGCGACATAGGCGCTGGGCGTCGCATAGCCCGCCGCCGCCGCGGCCTGCTTGACGCTCGCCCCCGCCGCCAGCCGCTCGACCGAGGCGAGCATCGCCCCGCGCCGCCGCCAGCGCCCGAGGCTCGTCCCCGTCTCGGCCATGAAGCGCCGCTCGAGCGTGCGCAGGCTCATCCCCGCCTCGCGCGCCACCGCGGCGAGCCCCGCCTCGCCTTCGCCCTGGAACAGCCGCTCGACCGCGCGCCTTGTCGCGTCGGACCGCGGCTCGGGCAGCCCGAACGGCGGCGCGGGCGCACGCGCGATCTCGTCGGCGAGCACGATCGCCATCGCCGCCTCGACCGAGTCGCGCCGGTCGAGCATCCCCAGCGCCACCGTCCGCAGGATCAGCTCGCGCATCAGCGGCGACACGGTGATCGCGCCGCACTCACCGGGCAGCCCCTCGAAGCAGTCGGGCGCGAGATAGACGGTGCGGAACGCGCTCGGCGCCGCGACGCGGATGCGGTGCGGAATCTCGGCCGGCACCCACACCGCCAAGTTCGACGGCACCACCCACGATCCTGCCCCGGTCGAGATCATCAGCACCCCCGAAGCGGCGTGGATCAGCTGGTGCCAGCCATGGACATGCTCGTCGATCAGTTGCCTGGGCACGAGATCGGAAGCGGAGCTGCGCACCACCAGAAAGGGCTCGTCGGCCGCGCTGCGCCGTTTCTGCGACATTCATTGGCCGAATAGCGGGATTGCGGCGACAGCGCCATGGGCCTTACCAAGCGAAGAGGAGAATGCCGATGCCCGCCAATCTCGCTTCCTTCGCGATCCATGTCGACCAGGTCGATCGCGCCCGCGCCTTCTACCAGGCCGTGTTCGGCTGGGAATTCGAGCCTTGGGGGCCGCCGGGCTTCTACCTGATCCACACCGGCGACGCGGCCTCGCCGGGGATCACCGGGCTGATGCATGCCCGCCAGGCGCCGCGCACCGGCACCGGCCTCAACGGCTTCGAGCCGACCTTCGCAGTCGACGATGTCGATGCAGTCGCGGCCCTTGTCGAGGCCAATGGCGGCACGATCACCTATGCCAAAAGCGTGATCCCGACGGTCGGCGCGCTGATCCGCTTCCTCGATACCGAAGGCAACGATGTCGGCGCAATGGCCTATGAGACTCCGCCGCACACCTGAGGCGTCACAGGTCCTTCCACGCCTCCTTCGGCCCGCCGAGCTGCGCCGAGACGGTGTCGAGCGTCAGCGCGTCGCCGCGAATCGCGAAGCCCAGATTGGCGCGGCCCGCGGTCGGGCAGCAATTGGCGTCGGCGTCCTGCCAGAGGTCGGTCTCGGCCCCCATGCTCTCGCCCATCAGATAATAGTCGACGCCGTGGTTCACCGCGACTCCCTTGGGCAGCCGCGCCGCGAGCGCGTCGTCCCAGCTGCCCATGTCGATCTCGACCCAGCGGTCGTCGCGCTTCTGGAAGAGGATGTCGGCATTGTGCCCGCCGGTGCCGATCATCGTGCCGGGCACCCACAGCAGCCCGCGCTCGGCGTTGAGCTGGGGCATCTTCATCTCGACGCCTTCGAAGGTCCAGCCGATCAGCCGCGGCGCGCCGGGCTTGCTCGCATCCCACAGCACCACCCCCGCGCCGATGCCGTCCTGCTCGGAGGAACCGCTCTGGATCTGGTAGAGGATCGTCAGCCCGCCGTCGCGGACGATCCCCGATGCCGGGACGGTGCAGTTCATGGCGAACCAGCCGGCGAGGCAGCGCGCGCCGAGCACCGCCGCTTGAGTCCGCGCCGGGCGGATCGCGGCGGCGCGGGCGACTTCGTTGTCGAGCTCCTGGATCCGGCTCTCGAAGCGCGCGACCAGCTCGCTCTTGCCGATCGGATTGCCGTCGCCGTCGCGCTCGGCGGCGATCCAGCCGCGGAAGCGTGCGGCGCGGGCCGCCCAGGTCGCCGGGCGCGCGGTCGCGGCCTGGACGGCGCGCTCCTTCGCGACAAGCTCGCCGTCGAGCTTGCGCAGCTCGGGATCGGCGCAGACGCGCTGCTCGAGCGGCGCGGGCATCGAGCAGGGCTCGGCAGCGCGCGCCCCGGCCGCCGGCAGGAGGAACGCAGCGCCGCACAACAAGGCAAGGATGGACCGGTTCGACACGCTTTGCTCTCCCGCTGGATGGCGCAGCTTGGCACCGGACGCGCGTGTCGAGAAGAGGCTATTGCCGCCGCAATTGTGTGTTATATGGGTAAGACACGGAAGGAGAGGTGCGATGCGTTTGATGGCGGCGACGGCGGCGGCATTGCTGCTCGCGGGATGCGGCGGCCCGGAGAAGCGCAGCGTCCATGCCACGCTCGACGCCGATCACGAGAGCGGCAGCGTGACGATGATGTGCACCGCCTCCAGCAGCGGCACCTGCCATGGCCTGTTCGTCACCGGCAGCGACGTCGCGCGGATCGCTGCGGCAGCCGGCACCTCGGCCGGGACCACCGGCATCACCAGCATGACGCGCTACTGCCTCGACGTCGCCGAGCCCGGCCAGGGCTGTTCGCTCCGGCCGCTGGCGCAGGGCGAGCAGATCGTCCGGCAGGAAAAGGCACCCAGGCGCTAGGCTCAGGGCGTCACGCGCACCATCACCACCCCGTGCGGCGCGACCATCGCGGTGAAGCTGCCCTTCACGCGCCCGGCGGACTTGTGCGTCCACAAGTCGCGGATCTCGGCAGCGAGGGTACGCGGATAGCCGATCTCGGCCCAGTCGGCGGTGATCTCGGCGGGCTGGGCGCTGCGGTTGAGCAGCAGCACCGCGCGCCCGCCATCGGCGAGCGGCCGCGCCCACACCTCGAGCTCGCCATCGTCGCGCACCCGCCGGCCCTGCGACCCGAGCGGGTCCTGGTCGATGGCGATGACTTCCTTGTTGAGCAGGATCGCCTTGGTCGCCTCGCTCATCCCGGCAATGTCGTTCCCCGCCATCAGTGGCGCGGCCATCATCGCCCACAGGCTGAAATGGGTGCGGTATTCGGTGTCGGTCATCCCGCCATTGCCGACCTCGAGCATGTCGGGATCGTTCCAGTGGCCGGGCCCGGCGAACGGCCAGAGCGGCTCGTTCTGGTCGACGATGTCGAGCAGATGGTGCGCCCAGCTATGCGCCTTGTCGGTCTGGTCGAAGCTGTCCCAGATGTCGCCGGTGGTGCGCCAGAGGTTGCCGATCTTGCGGCCCCACAGCCACGGCTTGCTGTTGCCCCATTCGCAGAGGCTGAAGACGATGTCGCGCCCGGTCGATCGCAGCGCGTCGGCCATCAGCGCATAGGCCTCCTCGGCGTTGCGCGATCCGGTCCAGCACCAGTCGTATTTGAGGTAATCGACACCCCAGCGGGCATAGGTGATCGCATCCTGATATTCGTGCCCCTGGCTGCCTGGATGGCCGCCGCAGGTCTTGGTCCCGGCGTCCGAATAGATGCCGAACTTGAGCCCCTTCGAATGGACATAGTCGGCGAGCGCCTTGATCCCGCTCGGGAATTTCTTCGGGTCCGAGGTGATGAAGCCGTCGGCGTCGCGCTTGCCGTGCCAGCAATCGTCGATCACGACATACTGATACCCGGCATCCTTCATCCCCGAGGCGACGATCGCGTCGGTCACGCCGCGAACGGTGGCCTCATCGATGTTGCAGGCGAACTTGTTCCAGCTGTTCCACCCCATCGGCGGCGTCAGCGCGAGGCCGTTGGGCTTGCGCATGGGATCGAGCGAGGGCGGCATGTGCTGCGGATCGCCCTGCGCCTGCGCCGCCGCGGGAAGCGCCAGCAGCACCGCCAGCATCGCCTGAATCCAGCTTCTCATCGCGCCCTCCCCTTGTCGTTGCGCGAAGCTTCCCAGCGCCGCGCCGGATATGCAAATCGTTTTCGGTTTTGCCCGCCCATCGCGGGGACGGCACGCGCTCTTGGCGTCCGCGCACAGGTGTACTATATCACTGATACACTTGATGCTGGTACCGCAATCCTCGTAAGGGAGAGGCGACAGCTTTGGAGGCATTGATGGCGACGCAGATCGAGACGGCCGAACAGGCGCTGGTGCTGACCCCGCCCGAGCCGGTGGCGGTAGTGAGCCCCGCCAAGGCGGCCGGGCTGGTGCCGGTCGACGACACCAAGAAGACCGAGCTCCAGACCCGGGTCGCAGGCTTCATCGACGATCTCGTCGCGCAGGACGTCAACTCGCCCGAATTCGGCAAGCGAGTCGATGCGATCACCGCGATGGGCCAGAAGGAAATCCGCGAGGCCGCGGGCCAGTCGAACCGCTTCCTCGACAAGCCGGTGCGCACGCTCGGCTCGGACACCGGAGTCGGCGCCGACCTGCTGGCGCTGCGCCGCCGGGTCGAGGATCTCGATCCGGGCAAGAACGCCAGCCTGATGGGCAAGAAGGGCATGCTCGAATGGCTGTTCGGCTCGGGCCTCACGCAATATTTCCAGAAATACCAGTCGTCCCAGACGCATATCAATTCGATCCTCAAGTCGCTGTCGAGCGGCAAGGACGAGCTGCTGATGGACAATGCCGCGATCGACACCGAGCGCAGCAATCTGTGGGCGGCGATGGGGCGGCTCGAGCAGATGATCTATCTCTCCAAGGAGATGGACGAGCGGCTCGAGGAAAAGGCCAACGAGCTCGACCATAGCGATCCGGCCAAGGCCAAGGCGATCCGCGAGACCGCGCTCTTCTATGTCCGCCAGCGGACGCAGGACCTGCTCACCCAGATGGCCGTGACGGTGCAGGGCTATCTCGCGCTCGACCTCGTCAAGAAGAACAATATCGAGCTGGTGAAGGGCGTCGACCGCGCCTCGACCACGACAGTCTCCGCGCTGCGCACCGCGGTCACCGTCGCGCAGGCGCTGACCAACCAGAAGCTGGTGCTCGACCAGGTGACCGCGCTCAACACCACCACCGCGGGGCTGATCGATTCGACCGGCAAGCTGCTCAAGACCCAGAGCGCCGCGATCCACGAGCAGGCGGCGAACTCGACCATCCCCGTCGAGACGCTCCAGCGCGCGTTCCAGAACATCTACGACACGATGGACGCGATCGACGTGTTCAAATTGAAGGCGCTCGATTCGATGAAGACCACGATCACCACGCTGTCGGGCGAGGTCGAGAAGTCGAAGGGCTATATCGCGCGGGCCGAGGGCGCGGCGCAGAACGCGGTCTCGGGTCCGGCCGACACCTACAAGCTGGAGGCGATGTAGACCGCGATGCCGACCGACGTCGACGACCAGATCGCGCGCACCGAGGAATTCCTCAACCGCACCCGCGACCGCTATTCCGCGGTGTCGAAGCGCTCGCGGCGCCAGCGCGAGGCCGAGATTTTCGGGCGGCTCGGCCGGATCGCCGCAGTCGACGCCGCGATCATCATCGGCGCGATCGTCGCCGGCTTCCTGATGCCGACGGGGATCGGCATGGGCGGCGCGCTGCTGGTGATGCTGGCGCTGATCGTCGCCACCGCGGTGTTCGCGATCTTCCCGCTCGCCGCGCCGCCGACCGCCGAGGCGCTGGCCGAAGTGCCGCTCAAGGCGCTGCCGCTCACCACCGAGCGCTGGCTCGACGCGCAGCGCCCCGCGCTCCCCGCGCCGGTGCGCAGCCTGGTCGATTCGATCGGGGTCAAGCTCGAGACGCTCGCGCCGCAGCTCGCGACGCTCGACGAGCGCGAGCCCGCCGCGTTCGAGGTCCGCAAGCTGATCGGCGAGCAGCTCCCCGAATTGCTCAAGGGCTATGCCCGCGTCCCCGAGCCGCTGCGCGGAGTCGAGCGCAACGGCCTGACCCCCGACCAGCAGCTCGCGCAGGGATTGCAGCTGATCGACGACGAGATCGCCGAGATGACCGCGCAGATCGCCCAGGGCGACCTCGACGCGCTGGCGACCCGCGGTCGCTATCTCGAGATTCGATATCGGGACGAAACGACCGCCGAATAGGCCGGGCGACCGTCCGGCGCCGTGGCGGATCGTTTCGTCCGCGCCTAGCATCGGCGAATGCGGATCGTCGCCCTTCTCGCCTGCCTCTGGCTCGCACTCGCGCCCGCCGCCGCCGCGCCGCAAGACTATCTCTATCTCGGCCAGGACGAGCTCGAGCTCAATCTGCCTATCCTCGACCGGCCGGACATTTCCGGCGCACAGGTCATGTATGTCTGGGGAAATCTCGAGCCGGAGAAGGGCAAGTACGACTTCTCGATGATCGAGCACGATCTCGCCCTCGCCACTGCGCGCGGCAAGGGCTTCTTCATCGAGGTGCTCGACCGGCTCTTCCAGCCCCAGGCGAGCCGTAATTTCCCGCGCTACCTGCGCGAAGACCCCGAATATGGCGGCGGCATCGCGTGGCAGGGCGAAGGCGCGACCAATGGCCGCCCCGGCTGGTCGGGATGGGTCGCGCGCCAATGGGACCCGGAAGTCCGCGCCCGCTTCCAGGCGCTCCACGCCGCGCTGGCCAAACTGTTCGACGGGCGCGTGACGGGCATCATCCTCACCGAGACCGCGGCCTCGGTGAACAAGGAAACGCCCCCCGAGGGCTGGACCTGCGACGGCTATTTCGAGGCCGAGAAGGAGAATGCCCTGTTCGTGCGCAACGCGTTCCCGAAGTCGCACGTCGTGCTGTACGCCAATTTCTGGCCGTGCGGCTGGGCCAATGAAAACACCTATATGAGCCGCTTCTTCGATTTCGCCGCGGCCAACCGGATCGGCGTGGGCGGGCCCGATCTCATCCCCTGGAACTGGGGCCAGATGCGCAATTCCTACCCCTTCATCTACACCAACCGCGACAAGGTGCCGCTGGTCGCGATCGCGGTGCAGGAGCCGACGCTGGAGTTCACCAGTCCCGCGACGGGCAAGCCCTTCACGCGCGCCGAATTCACCGACTACGCCGTCTATCTGGGCGTCGACATCATCTTCTGGAGCAAGGACACGCCCTGGCTGCGGCGCTAGCGGCTGGCCACGTCTTCCGCGAAGGCGCCGCGGCAGATCTGCCTGGCGAAGCGCCGGCTGGCCTTGCGTTCGTCGGCGGCGGCGGCGCTGGCGACGATCGGCATCCGCGCGACGACCTCGCGCGTGCGCATGTCGACGAATTCGGCGCGCCCCTCGACCGTGCGGGCATTGCCGCGGCCGTGGCGCTCGATGTGGAGGCGCAGCTCCAGCGGGCGGGTCCCGCTCCCGGCACAGGCACGCATCGCATCGGCGACGGCACCCGTCATCGTCTCCGGGAAGGGACGCTCGCCAACCACCCAGCGGCTGCTTGCGACAAGACGATCGACCCGCACATCGCTTCTCCATGCCGCGGGCATCGCGATTTCGGGACCGTGCCCCACCACCGGCGCGCATGCACCGAGCAACGACAGTGCGGCGAACGCGACAACGCAAATTCTCATGGATTACTCTCCCCACCCAAAGGCAGGGACATGGTTACGCCAGCGTTTCGACACCGGCGCTGAACGGGGGGTTCAGCGCACCGCAATCCCGCTGGTGGCACGCGCGTGCAGCCGCTCGACCGCCGCGGCGTGGATGCCGGGCACAGTGACCAGCACCCCGAACGCCTGGCCCGACGGCGTGTTGAAGCTCAGCTCACTCCCGAACGCATTGCTCACCGCCGCCCCCGCCTCGCGCGCGAGCAGCACCGCAGCGGCGATGTCCCATTCATTGCCCCAGCGCAAAGTCGCGAGCAGGTCGGCTTCGTCCGCGGCGACCATCGCGATGCGCAACGCGATCGAGTTGGGCTTGAACACCGGGACCAGGTCGGCATCGACCCTGGGCAACTGGTCCGCCGGCACGCGCGCGCCGGCAAGCACCGTGCGATTGCCCGCCTTCAGCCGCACCCCGTTGCGCCACGCGCCCCTGCCCGCCTCGGCGATCCACACCTCGCCGCGCGCCGGCGCATCGAGCACCCCGATCAGCGGCTCGCCATTCTCGACCAGCGCCACCGACACCGCCCAGCCCGGCCGCGCGCGGATATAGTCGCGGGTGCCGTCGATCGGATCGACCACCCAGATCCGGTCGGCCTCGAGCCGGTCGCGATTGTCCACCGTCTCCTCGGAGAGCCAGCCCGCATCGGGGATCAGCGCCGACAGCCGCTCGCGCAGCATCGCGTCGAGCTCGAGGTCGACATCGCACACCGGGCTGCCGGGCACCTTCTCCCAGCGCTTGAAGTCGGTCGTCCAGCGGTCCATCGCCAGCCGCCCCGCCTCGGCGGCGATCGCCGCGACTTCGCGAGTCAGCGCCTCAGTCACCGGCGACCGTCATGCCGTCGATCCGCAGCGTCGGCGCGTTGATCCCGAAGCGGAATTCGAGGTCGTTCGCCGGGGTGAGCGCGAGGAACATGTCCTTGAGGTTCCCCGCGATGGTGATCTCGGAGACCGGCGTGGTGATCTCGCCCTTCTCGATCCGGAAGCCGACCGCGCCGCGGCTGTAATCGCCGGTGACGCCGTTGACGCCCTGGCCGATCAGCTCGGTGACGAGCACGCCGTCCTCGATCTCGCCGACCAAAGTCTCGGGCGGGGTGCTGCCCGGCTGCATGTAGAGGTTGCTCGGCGCCACCCCCGGCGCGCCCGCGACGCCGCGCGAGGCGTGCCCGGTCGGCTCGAGCCCGAGCTGGCGCGCCGAGGCGCTGTCGAGCAGCCAGGTCTCGAGCATGCCGTCGGCGATGATCTTGCGCGGCAGCACCGGCAGCCCCTCGCCGTCGAACGGGCGCGAGCGCAGGCCGCGGGGCCGGTGCGGGTCGTCGCAGACGATGATGCCGGGCGCGAACACCCGGGTGCCGAGCGCGTCGAGCAGGAAGCTGGTCTTGCGGGTGATCGATGCGCCGCCGATCGCCGCGATCAGATGCCCGAGCAGGCTCGACGAGATGCGGCGGTCGAACACCACCGGCATCGCCCCGCTCGGCACCCGGCCCGGATCGAGCCGCGCCACCGCACGCACGCCCGCGCTCCGGCCGACCAGCGCGGGCGCCTCGAGCGACGCGGCGTGGCGGGCGCTGTGATAGGCATAGTCGCGCTCCATCCCCCCGCCGCTGCCGGCGAGGACGCTGGCGTAGAGCGAATGGCTGGTGACGGCATAGCCACCGGTGAAGCCGTGGCTGGTGGCGAGCCCGGTGACCGCGCGGCTGGCGCTGGCGCTGCCGCCCTCGCTGTTGGTGACTCCGGGCACCGCGCGCGCGGCATCCTCGGCGGCGAGCGCCTGGTCGCGCAGCGCCTGCGGCTCGGCGTCGCCGCCATCGTCGAGGTCGAGATTGGGCGGCGCGCCATGGAGCAGCCGCGCCTCGGGGGCGAGCCCCGACCAGCGGTCCTCGGGCGCCTCGCGCGCCATCGCCAGCGCGCGCTCGACCAGAACGTCCATCGAGTCCGAGCTGAGGTCCGAAGTCGACACGCTCGCCGAGCGCCGGCCGGCGAAGACGCGCAGCCCCAGCTCGGCGCTTTCGGACCGCTCGACATCCTCGAGCGCCCCCATCCGCACCGAGACCGAGACCGAGCGGTCGGCGGCCATCACCGCATCGGCGGCGTCGGCCCCCGCGGCGCGGGCGCGCGCGACGATATCGTGGACGCGCTCGCAGGCTTGAGTGGTGGTCAGCATCGGCGCGACTTAGGTACGCAGAGGCGGAAGGTCAAAGCGTACTGCCCACCACGAAGCACGCAGCGAACATCAAAAGTCCCGCGAACCGGTTCGAACGGAAGCGGTCCAGCGCATTGGCGCCGTCCTCGGGCTTCAGCGTCGCCACCTGCCAGCCGAGGTGCCACGCCATCGGCAGCAGCGCGAGCAACGCCAGCGGATCGGGGCGAAGCTGCCAGAAGCCCGCCCCCCACAGCCCGAACGCGAGCGCGTAGAACAACGCTACGCCCGGCTTCACCCGCGTCCCCAGCCGCCGCGCCGACGAGCGCACCCCGACCAGCGCATCATCCTCGACATCCTGCAGCGCGTAGATCGTGTCGTAGCCGATCACCCAGAAGATGCTCCCGGCATAGAGCAGCAGCCCCGGCAGCCAGTCCATATCGGGCGCCTCGGCCCAGCCGACCAAGGCCGCCCAGGAAAACACCAGCCCCAGCCACGCCTGCGGCCACCAGGTGATGCGCTTCATGAAGGGATAGGCCGCGACCAGCGCGAGGCTCGCCACCGCCACCCCCGCCGCGAGCGGGCGCAGCTGGAGCAGCACCACCAGCCCGACCAGGCACAGCGCCCCGAGCCACAGCCACGCCGCCTTGAGCCGCACCACGCCGCTCGCCAGCGGCCGGGTGCGGGTGCGGGCGATCTGGCGGTCGAGGTCGCGGTCGATAATGTCGTTATAGACGCACCCCGCGCCGCGCATCGCGTTGCTGCCGAGCAGCAGCCACAGGATCAGATCCCAGCGCTCGACCGCACGCCCCGACAGCGCCACTGCCCAGGCCCCCGGCCAGAACAACAACCACCAGCCGATCGGCCGGTCGAACCGCGCGAGCAGCGCATAGGGCCGCGCCGCGGCGGGGAGCAGCCGGACGAGGCCGCGTATCTCGGTGTCGGGGACGCTGTCGGGAGCCGCCGTCATCGCCTCAAACCGCCCCCTTCGCGATCAGGCTCTCGGCGCAGTCGACGATGCTGTCCTCTGCCGGGCGCGGGGTCCAGCCGAGCACGCGCTGCGCCTTGGCCGAGGAGAAGCTGTTCGAGCGGCCGAGATTGGGGGTGACGTAGCGCAGCGCCTTGTCGAACACCGACATGAAGCGCAGCGCGAAGCTCGGCAATGCGCGCGTCGGCACCTTGGGCGCGCGCGCGCCGAGCCGGTCGCGCAGCACCCTGGCGATCTCGGCCATCCACAGGAACTTGTTGGCGGCGATGAAGCGCTCGCCCCTGGCCTCGGGCATCGTCATCGCGCGCAGATGCAGATCGACCACGTCACGGACGTCGACGACAGTGAAGCCGAGCCTGGGAATCCCCGGCACCTTGCCCGCGAGCAGCCGCCAGACCAGCTGCACCGATCCCAGATTCTCGGGCGTCAGCACCGGCCCGATCACCATGCTCGGCAGCACCGTGACCAATTCCAGCTCGGGATGCGCCGCTGCGAATTCCCACGCGGCGCGCTCGGCGAAGGTCTTGGACTGGCGATAGGCGTCGCGGCCGGTCGGGTCGGTCCAGTCGGTCTCGTCGGTGACGATGTCGGTGCCGACTCCGCCCGCCGCCGCCACCGACGAGGTCAGCACCACGCGCTTGACCCCCGCCTTGGCCGCGGCGCGCAACGCCCTGAGCGCGCCTTCGCGCGCGGGGACGATCAGCTCCTGCGGGTCGTCGGGCATGCTGGTGCCGAGCGGCGAGGCGACGTGGAGGACATAGTCGCAGCCCGCGGTCGCTTCGTCCCAGCCGGCATCGCCGGTCAGCTCGGCGACATGGAAGCTCAGCCTATCGCCGGGATCGACTTCGCCCGCGATCGCCGCGCGCACCGCCGCTTCCTTGGCAAGGCTGCGCACCGTGGTCCGCACGGTGTATCCCCGCCGCAGCAGCTCGACGACGCACCAGCCGCCGATATAGCCGCTCCCGCCCGTGACCAGCACCGTTTCCGCCATGACGATTCCCCTCTCGCGCCGCAGGATAGGCGCGGCGCGGCGCTTGGTATAGCGTTGCCCGCATGCGCCGCGCCGCCCTTCTCCTCGCCGCCCTTTCGCCCGGTTGCTCCGGACCCCAGCCGGCCGCGCCGCCCGATCCCGCCATCGCCGCGTGCGAGGCCGCGACGGCCTTCGCCGAGCAGGAGATCGGCCGGCGCGGGACCGAGCTGGTCTTCGCGGACGAACCCGGCAGCATGGGCATCCCGCCGGGGCCGGCGCGCGATTTCGACCGCTTCGCCTTTTACGATCCGGCCGGCGGCAAGAAGATTTCGCCCCCGCCCGCGGCGCTGATGGCGGCGCTGCACGCGATCGAGTCGAAGAGCGCGCTCTCGGGGTGCCCGTCGCTCCGGGCGATGCTCGACGCCCGGCACATCGGCCATGGCCCGCGGGCGGTCGCGCGCGCGAAGGACAAGGATTGGCCCGTCATCAGCCTGTCGATGCCCGCCGCCGGCGAAAGCGAAGCGGTGCTCGCCAAGTCCAGCGCGAGCGGGCCGCTCTACAGCGACGGCGACCTCTATTATCTGCGGCGCGACGCCGGGGGCAAATGGCGCGTCATCGGCATCTCGCCGCTGTGGATCACCTGACGGCCATGCCCGCCACGCCTGCCTGGCCGCCCGATTCCACCCCCCGCCTGTTCGTCGAAACCGAGCTCGCGTCCGGCGCCTCGGTGCGGATCGACGGCGGGCAGGCGCATTACCTGCTCGCGGTGATGCGGCTCAAGGCCGGCGATCCGGTCCGGCTGTTCGACGACCGCACCGGCGAGTGGCTCGGCATCGCCCGCCACATCGCCAAGCGCGACCTGACCCTCGAAGTCACCGACCGGCTGCGCGAACGCGAGGCCGTCCCCGATCTCTGGCTGTGCGCCGCGCCGATAAAAAAGGGCCGGGTCGACTGGGTCGCCGAAAAGGCATGCGAGCTCGGCGTCGCCCGCCTCGTGCCGGTGTTCACGCGCCGCGCGGTGGTCGACCGGCTCAACCTCGATCGCCTCCGCGCGCACATGATCGAGGCGGCCGAGCAATGCGGCCGCACCGCGCTCCCCGAACTCGCCGAGCCGGTGAAGCTCGCGGCCTTGCTGCGCGACTGGCCGGCGGAACGCGCGCTGTTCTTCGCCGACGAAGCGGGGGGCGCCCCCGCGCTAGCGGCGATGCGTGCGCGCGCCGGTCCCGCCGCGATCCTGGTCGGCCCCGAGGGCGGTTTCGACGATAGCGAGCGCGAGGCGATTCGCGCGCTCCCTCAAGCGGTTGGCATCGCGCTCGGCCCGCGCATCCTCCGCGCCGACACCGCCGCCGCCGCCGCCGTGGCGCTGTGGATGGGCGCCGCGGGGGACTGGTAGTTCTCTGCTGGCGTCCCACATTGCGGTTGAGTAAGGGGCGAAAATGAGCACGAAGACCGTTTCGAACAGCAACGCAGCGGTCATCGAGAGCCGCGACCAGTTGATCGCCTATTTCGCGCGCGGCGAGAAGCCGAAGGAACGCTGGCGGATCGGCACCGAGCACGAGAAATTCGTCTACTGGAAGGACAGCCACCGCGCGCCGTCGTACGAAGAGCCGGGCGGCATCCACGCGCTGCTGATCGGCCTCACCCGCTATGGCTGGACGCCGATCTACGAAGGCGAGAACGTCATCGCGCTGTCGGGTCCCGACGGCGCGATCAGCCTCGAGCCCGCCGGCCAGTTCGAGCTCTCGGGTGCGCCGCTGGAGAACCTCCACCAGACCTGCGCCGAGACCGGCCGCCATCTGGAGCAGGTCAAGGCGGTCGGCGACCGGCTCGGCATCGGCTTTCTCGGCCTCGGCATGTGGCCCGACAAGGCTCGGAGCGAGCTGCCGATCATGCCCAAGGGGCGATACCGGATCATGCTCGACCATATGCCGCGCGTCGGCAGCATGGGGCTCGACATGATGCTGCGCACCTGCACGATCCAGGTGAATCTCGATTACGAATCCGAAGCCGACATGGCGAAGAAGTTCCGCGTCGGGCTCGCGCTCCAGCCGCTCGCGACGGCGCTGTTCGCCAATTCGCCCTTCACCGAGGGCAAGCCCAACGGCATGCTTTCGTACCGCAGCCATATCTGGTCGGACACCGATCCGGCGCGCACCGGCATGCTGCCCTTCGTGTTCGAGGACGGCTTCGGCTACGAGCGCTATGCCGACTATGCGCTCGATGTGCCGATGTACTTCGTCTACCGCGACGGCAAGTATATCGACGCCGCGGGACAGAGTTTCCGCGATTTCCTGAAGGGCGAGCTCCCCGCCTATCCCGGTCAGCTGCCGACGATCGACGACTGGGCCGATCATCTCTCGACTGCGTTCCCCGAGGTGCGGCTCAAGCAGTTCCTCGAGATGCGCGGCGCCGATGGCGGACGCTGGGGGCGGATCTGCGCGCTGCCGGCGCTATGGGTCGGGCTGCTCTACGACAGCCAGGCGCTCGATGCGGCGTGGGACCTCGTCAAGGACTGGGACATCGCCGGGCGCCAGGCGCTGCGCGACGCGGTGCCCCGGCTCGCGCTCGACGCCCCGCTCCCCGGCGGGGGCAAGCTGCGAGACATCGCCGGAGAAGTCCTCGACATCGCCGGCGCCGGCCTCACCGCGCGCGCGCGGCTCAACAGCACGGGCGACAACGAGTCGGGCTTCCTCGATCCGCTGCGCGAGGTCGTCCGCACCGGCAAGGTCCCCGCGCAGACGCTGCTCGACCGCTTCAACGGCGATTGGGAGGGCGATATCGCCCGAGTCTACGAGGAAGCGCGGTTCTGACCGCTCACTAGGCGCCCCGCCCAGGCAAAGGCGCGCGGCACCAGCCCGTTCCGCCGCATCCACTGGTCGTATTCCCGATACGCCGGATCGGCCCCCAGATGCCGCTCCTCGGTCTTCGCGCGCCAGTAATAGACTCCGCTGATCACCGCCAGCACCGCGCTGTTGCGCGCGGCGTCGCTCCAGTCGCCGGTGGTCGCGAGCATCGGCAGCGTCGACAGCCACCAGAACAGATTCTTCGAAAGGTACGCCGGATGGCGGCTGAACGCATACGGCCCGTGGGTCAGCACCCCGCGATGCGTCAGGTTCGAGAAGCGGATCCCGAACGCCACCGTCGCCCAGGCATAGATGCCGGTCAGCACCACCAGCACCGCGCCCAAGGCTCCCAGCACCCAGGGGTGCCCCGCGAACCACCAGCTCCAGTCGGCGGTGCCGGGATGATAGTCGAGCGGGCCGCCGTCGCCCATCAGCAGGAAGGGCGGGTAGCAGATCAGCGCCGCCATCCAGCCCGCGGCATAGGGATTGGCGGTGCGGATATGCGCGTCGAGCGGGCGGAAGGTCAGGATATAGCCCGCGGTCGCGAAGGCGACGTCGATCACGAACATGAAGGTGATGCAGAAATTGGCGAGCTCGACCGGATCGGCGAAAAGCTTGCCCGTGTCCCACGCGACGAAATCGGCAAAGCCCGGCGGCACGATCGCGAGCATGAAGGCAAGGAAGAAGCCCTTCACGGCCCAGCTGCGCAGATGGTTGGGGATCGCGGCGCGATCCTCGGGCGTGCTCGTCCCCATCAGCCACGCACCCATCGCATAGGCGCCGTCCTTGGGCGCGACGAGCCGCCGGTCGAGCCACAGCACATAGGGCACCGACAGCACGAACAGCGCCGGCGCGACCATCTCGAAGCACCACATCGCGAAGGGGAAGTTCGAATAGCGCGTCGTCCACCAGAAGCGGCCGACGCCATAGACCAAGGCGATCCCGCCCCAGGTCAGCCACAGCCCGGCGAGCTTGGTGATGCTGGTGTCGAGCGTCTCGCGCCACGGCTTGACGGCCGCCCAGTCGATCCCGGTCGAGCGATTGCGATGAACCTTGTCGACCAGCAGCGACCACAACACCATCGGCACCGCGCAGGCGGCGACATTGACCAAAGCCGCATAGGGCCCGGTGAAACCGTAGAAATGCGCGACCAGTATCCACGCGGTCATCCCCGCCAGCCCGGCCAGCCCGACGCCCCCGCTCACCGCCGAACGCGGACGCGGATCGGCCTTGGCCTCGGCGGCGAATACGGGGTCGTGATACATGGGAACGAGGGTTACCGCCGAATGGTTAGCGGGCGGTGAAGGATCACTCCCCAAGCCACGTCCCTGATGCTGCTGTTCTCCTGCGAAAGCAGGAGCCCAGGGCCAAGCAGGTCAGCCCTTGTTACCCTGGGCCCCTGCTTTCGCAGGGGAACAAGAAGGGCGCGCCGCACCCTTTACCTCCCGAACCCCACCGGCCTATGGAGCCGCCATCCCCCCATTCCCCGAAAGGCGCTTCATGACTCGTGCGCTCGGCCTCGCCGCCCTTCTCCTCGCCCCCCTTTCCGGTGGCGCCGCCCCCGCCTTCGCACAGAACAGCGCGCCCCAGGCCACGCCGATCGCCGACACCATCCCCGCCGCGCGCGATATCGACTTCCCCGGCACGATCACGCTCGAGGTCGACGCCACCGACACCCAGCGCGGCATCTTCCGGGTCAAGGAGACGATCCCCGTCGCCGACTCCGGCCACATGGTCCTGCTCTTCCCCAAATGGCTCCCCGGCGCGCACAGCCCGCGCGGCGAGATCGAGAAGCTCTCCGGCCTGCGTATCCGCGCCAACGGCAAGCCGGTGCCGTGGACGCGCGACCCGGTCGACGTCTACGCTTTCCATATCGACGTGCCCGCGGGCGCGAAGAAGCTCGACATCGACTTCCAGTTCATCTCGGCGACTTCGGGTAACCAGGGGCGGATCGTCATGGTCCCCAACATGCTCAACCTGCAGTGGAACTCGGTGAGCCTCTACCCCGCCGGCTATTACACGCGCCGCATCCCCGTCCAGGCGACCGCGAAATACCCCGATGGCTGGAAGGCCGCCTCGGGCCTCCCCGCCAGGGCCGCCGGCTCGACCTACACCTACGACAAGACCAGCTACGAGACTTTGGTCGACTCCCCCGTCTTCGCCGGCCGCTACTACCGCGAGTTCGCGCTCAGCCCGAAGGTCGATCTCAACGTCTTCGCCGACAGCCCGGAGGAGCTCGAGGCGAAGCCCGAGACGATCGAATTGCACCGCAACCTCGTCGACCAGGCAGTCAAGCTCTACGGCGCGCAGCATTACGACCATTACGAGTTCCTGCTCGCCATCTCGGACGAGATCGGCGGGATCGGCCTCGAGCATCACCGCAGCTCGGAAAACCAGGTCGAGCCGGGCTATTTCCTCAAGTGGGACGACGCCCTCGCCGACCGCAACCTGCTTCCCCACGAATACAACCATAGCTGGGACGGCAAATTCCGCCGCGGCGCCGATCTGTGGACTCCCGATTACCGCACCCCGATGCGCGGCTCGCTGCTGTGGGTCTATGAAGGCCAGGACCAGTTCTGGGGCTATGTCCTCCAGGCGCGCTCGGGGATCGTCGGCAAGCAGGACACGCTCGACGCGCTGGCGGCGATCGCAGCAGGCCTCGACAACCGCCCGGCGCGCGAATGGCGCAGCCTGCTCGACACCACCAACGACCCCGTGATCAGCCAGCGCCGCCCCAGGGGCTGGGTCAGCTGGCAGCGCTCGGAGGATTATTACAACGAAGGCCTGCTGGTCTGGCTCGAAGTCGATTCGATCCTCCGCGCCAAATCGGGCGGCACCAAATCGATCGACGATTTCGCCCGCGCCTTTTTCGGGCTCGGCGACGGCGACTGGGGCGAAGTGACCTACACGCTCGAGGATGTCGCGAAGACCCTGAACGACATCGTCCCCAACGACTGGCTGGGCTTCCTCACCACCCGGACCACCGCAGTCACCGAACGCGCGCCGCTCGGCGGGATCACCGGCAACGGCTACAAGCTGGTCTATACCGACACCCCCACCGCCTGGTTCAAGGCCGGCGAGAAGGCGCGCGAGCAGACCGACTTCAGCTATTCGCTCGGGCTCGCGATGGGCAAGGGCGGCGCGGTGGCGGCCGTGATCTGGGACAGCCCGGCCTTCGCCGCCGGGCTCGACCTCGGCGACGAGATTGTCGCGGTGGGCGGGCGCACCTACACTCCCGACCGGCTGAAGGCCGCGGTCACCGCCGCGAAGGGCTCGAAGGAGCCGATCCGCCTCCTCGTCAAAAGCGGCGACCGATTCCGCGAAGTGTCGGTCGACTATCACGGGGGCTTGCGCTATCCGCGCCTCGAAAAGACGGTCGATGGAGAGGCTGGTCTGGATCGGCTCCTCGCACCCAAATAAGTGAGCCACCATGCGTATTGATCTGATTCCCGTTGGCGACGATCCGCCCAACAGCCTGAACGTCATCATCGAAGTCCCCGTGGGCGGCGAGCCGGTGAAGTATGAGTTCGACAAGGCGAGCGGCGCATTGTTCGTCGACCGCATCCTCCACACGCCGATGCGCTACCCGGCCAATTACGGCTTCATCCCGCACACGCTGTCGCCCGACGGCGATCCGCTCGACGCGCTGGTGATCGCGCGCTCGCCGTTCGTCCCCGGCTGCGTCGTCCGCTGCCGCCCGATCGGCGTGCTCAAGCTCGAGGACGAGGCCGGCGGCGACGAGAAGCTCATCACCGTCCCCGTCGACACCACCTTCCCCTATTATTCGGACATCGGCGAGCGGCAGGACCTGCCCTCGATCGTGCTCCAGCAGATCGAACATTTCTTCAAGCACTACAAGGACTTGGAGTCCGAGAAATGGGTGCGCATCGGCCAGTGGGGCGATGCCGAGGAAGCCAAGCGCATCGTGATGGAAGCGATCGAAGCGGCGAAGGCCAAGGCTTGACCCCGGCAAGCGCCTGGCGGCTGTGCGCGCTCGCGGGCCTCGCGACGCTCGCCGCCTCCACGGCGTTCGGCCGCATTCCCGGGCTCGCGCCGTGCGGCCCTTCGGACGGCGCCGGGGCGATCCTCGCGCTCGAACTCGCCCGCGCGCCCGAGACGGTCGCGGCGCTGTTCGGCAGCGAGCCCTGCACCGCCCGCCTGCTCGCGGCGCAGCGCTCGGCCTTGTGGCTCGACATGCTCGGCTTCATCCCCGCCTACGCCGCCTTCCTCGCGCTCGCCGGCTGGGCGCTGCGCGGCGCGGGCCGGCGGCTCGCGCTGGCGGCCGCCGCCGCGGTGCTGATCGCCGGGCTGTGCGACGAGGTCGAAGGCGTCACCATGTTCGCGGTGATGGACCCGCTTCCCGGCACGGCTTGGCTGTTCGCGCCGCTGTTCTGGGCGGTCCGAGTCAAGTTCGCGCTGCTCGGAGTCGGCGAGGTCCTGCTGGCGATGCTGCTGTTCCGCACCGCCCGGCTCGGCCCGATCGCCGCGGTCCCGATCGCTGCCGGCGGACTGGTCTCGATCTGGTTCCTGTTCGCCGCGCCGCACGAGCCGCTGATGATGAAGGCGCACAGCTATGCCTGGGCGGCGCTGCTGGTCGTCGCGGTGATCGGCGCGATCCGCCCCGCACTGGTGAGCCGCGAAATTCAGGTATAGCCTGCGCCCGACATCACCGGGGGCACGACATGGCCAGGCGCAAGCATCGCTGGAGCATCGGCAATCTCGTCGCGCCGCCGCGCTTCATCCTGTTCGCGCTCGCCTTTGCCGGCGCGGCCTGGTTCGCGATTCCCGAGCTCGGCGTCCGCCACGGGGTGATGGCGGGGTTCGACGTCGCGGCCTTGTTCTTCTTCCTGATCTGCATTCCGCTGCTCGGCCATGAATCCGAGCGGATGCGAGTCTCGGCCTGCCGCAACGACGCCAACCGCTTCGTGCTGCTGCTGCTCACCACCGCGGTCTCGTTCGTCGTGCTCGCGGCGATCGTGACCGAGCTGATGCAAGGCGATGCCGGCCATCCGTGGACGCTGGCGCTGATCATCGGCACGCTCGCGCTGAGCTGGCTGTTCAGCAACGTGATCTACGCGCTCCACTACGCGCATCTCTTCTACAGCGACGACAATGGCGGCGACGCCGGGGGACTCGAATTCCCCGGCACCAGGGAGCCCGATTATTGGGACTTCATCTATTTCGCGGTGTGCCTCGGCATGACCTTCCAGACCAGCGACGTCGCGATCACCGACGGCCGCTTCCGCCGCACCGTGACGCTCCACTGCCTCGCCGCCTTCGTGTTCAACCTCGGCGTGCTCGGCTTCACGATCAACGTGCTGGGCGGCAGCAAGGGCTAGGGCGTATCGACATTCACTTTGGCGTGCCGCCCAAATCCTCCTGTCACCCCGGACTTGTTCCGGGGTCCATGCTTCCGCCTAGGCAATCGCTAAAGGCTCAACGGCTGCCCCTCGCCGCATGCCGGATCTCGCCGCGGCGGCCGGGACAAGAGCCGGTACTATTGCCGGCGCGGCACGCGTGGACCCCGGCACAAGGCCGGGGTGACAGGCGGGGTGCATCGACCGAAATCTAAATGTCGATACGCCCTAGCCCTTCTTCTTCGGCTTCTTTCGCGGCGCCCGCAGCCCCGCCGCGATCCCCAGTCCGGCCCATTCGCGCATCGCATCGGCGTCGTCATAGACATCGGCCGGCGCGCGGCGATAGTTCATCGTGTCGACCATCCCCGTCGCGAAGGTCACGGTGAAGCGCTCGGCGCCCGCCGCGTCCCACAGCGCGTTGCTCTCGGCATCGGCCTTGAACCAGATCTCGCTGTCGGCGACGATTCCGAAGATGCTGCCGTCGAGATAGAGCGTCGCCCCGCCCATCATCCGGCGCATCGTCACGGTGCCGAGCGGTTCGAGCGCCTCGGTCACCCATTCGACCAGCCCCGCATCGAACGCCATCGCTCAGCCCTCCGCCAGCCGGCCCAGCGCGCCGCCCTCGACTCGCCAGCGCTCCCAGCCGTCCACCGGCGCCGCGCCGATGCTGCGGTAGAAGCCCTTGCCGAGTTCGTTCCAGTCGAGCACCGCCCATTCGAGCCGCGCCCCGCCGCGTGCGACCACCTGCTCGGCGAGCCCGCTGAGCAGCGCCCGCCCCAGCCCCGATCCGCGCGCCGCGGGCTCGACGAACAGATCCTCGAGATAGATGCCTGGCTTCCCTTCGAAGGTCGAGAAGGTCTGGAAGAACAGCGCGAAGCCCGCGGGCACGCCGTCGACTTCGCCGATCAGCACCTCGGCCGCGGGGCGTTCGCCGAACAGATGCCGGCGCAGCGTCTCGGAGTCGAACCGCACCTCGTGGAGCAGCCGCTCATACTCGGCGAGCTTGCGGATGAAGTCCGCGACCAGCTCGAAATCCTCAGCCTGGGCCTGTCTGACTCGAATCACCTGCAGCTCCCGCGGCAGGGGCTTGCGGCGGCGCTGCCGGCTCCTGCGTCTTGAGCGCGACATAGACGCCGTTCACGATCCCCGCCAGCGCCAGCAGATTGGCGTCGAGCGGCGGAAGCTCGAGCTTCGCCGACACGCTCCAGAAGAAGATTCCGCCGAGGATCAGCGTCCACAGGATCATCTGGATGCGCTGGAGCTGGATATTGTGCGCGCCGTCGGAGGCGATGTCGTAGAGGAAGTTGCGCGAGCGGGGGATGCCGGACGCCGGCTGGTTCTTGGCGCCGTCGATGGTGAGCGCGGCGCCGGCCGCGACGCCCGAGATGCCGAGCAGCGCGAAGGTGGCGCTGTTCATCACGTTGAGCCACTGGCCGACGACGAACCAGATATACAGATAGCCGCCGCTGACCATCACCAGCCAGAACATCATCTGCACCCGCGCGAGGCTGAAGGCGCTGGTGACGTCGTCGCCCATGCGAAGCAGCGGCGTGTGGATCGCCAGCACCACCAGCCATGCCAGCATCGCGAGCAGCGCAACCCCCGAGAGCCAGCGGACGGTGGTGTTGTACATCACGACGCGAGTCACGACCTCCTTGTCGGCGACATAAGACATGAGCGGGCCGGTTCCGTCGCTGATCGCGAGCTGCGCATCGAGCTTGCCGTCGATGATCGGCTTGGTGATCGCGGTGCGCCAGAAGGCGCCGAGCTCGCTCGACGCGTCGGCGCTGTCGTTGAGGCGGAACACCAGTGTCTGCCTGCCGGGTTTCACCACGGCATCGGCGACGAACGGCGATTTGCTGCCGTTGAGATAGAGGTTGAAATGACGCACCTCGTCGGGCCTGGCCCGGGCGGCTTCGAGGTCATCGAGTTGCTTGCGGGTGGCGTCGACTCGCCCCGCCAACACGTCGACCTTCTGCTTCGCGCGCAGCATGTCCGCGGCCGGTGCCGTGAAACTTGCCTCTTCGGCCGCCTTTCTTTCGGCCTCCTCGACAACAAGCCGTTCCCGAAGGGTCCGCGCCTCGTCCTTGGCCTCGCTCGAGTCGGTCTTGCTCACGACATTCTCGATCGTCACGCAAATGGCGTCCTCCCGGCGAAAGTTCACCGGCTGGACGTTGACGATCGCGAACTTGTCGCCCGTCGGCGGCACCTCCTTGGCGGCGCTGCGTTCGCAGGCCTTGCCCTCGGCGGCCGGCGCGTTCAGAATCTGCGGCGAGAACCACGCCACCAGCAGCGCGATGGCGCCGAAGACCAGCAGAAGATGCGCGATCCGCGGCATCGGGTTGAGCTCTTTCTGCGCAGGCGGTGTATTCGGTGGAGTCGTTGGCTTAGACATTGAAGTCCCTCCGTTCGTCGATCCCGATTACACTGGGGTTCTAGGCAACGAAACGCGCTACGCCTGGGGCATTTACTACAATGATCGGGGGTTTGTCTTGCCTTTCAGGGCAATGCCGCCTCGGCTTCATGCGCCATCGGCGAAACCTTGCTGCGCGCCGCGACGATGCACCCGATCACGATCAGCGCCGCCCCCGCCAGT
The DNA here is from genome assembly GCA_040388355.1 of Pseudomonadota bacterium. Lineage (GTDB taxonomy): Bacteria > Pseudomonadota > Alphaproteobacteria > Sphingomonadales > Sphingomonadaceae > Sphingomonas. Next base: position 26,312 of record JAZKCD010000026.1, read on the forward strand.
GTGAACAGCGAGACATGCTCGCCGAACACCAGCCAGCCGAACAGCGCCGCCCAGATGAACGAGCTATACTCGGTCGGCGCGAGGTAATTGGCCGGCGCGCGCGCATAGGCCCAGGACAGCAAGGCGAGCGACGCGGTCGCCAGCGCCGCCGAGGCGATGATCAGCGGCGACACTTCGACCGCGGGCACCACCGCCAGCCACGGTGCCGCAACGCTCATGATCCCGACGACGATCAGGCTCTGGTAGAAGGCGACTTCGGCGGGCTTGGCGACCAGCGACTGCTGGCGCATCAGGATGATGTTCCACGCATAGCAGACCGCCGAGGCGAGGATCGCCAGCGCGCCCAGGAACGCCTCGTCGCCCATCTTCGCCTGCGACTGGCCGAGCAGGATCACTCCCACCCCCGCGCTCGCCACCAGCGACGCGCCGATCGCCGCGGTCGAGAGCTTCTCCTTGAGCAGCACCGCGGCGAGGAACTGCGCGAGCAAAGGCGCGATATAGGTCAGCGCGATCGCCTGGGCCATCGGCACCCGCGCCAGCCCCCAGAAGAACAGGAACGCCATCACCGCCGACACCGCCCCGCGCACGACATGGATGCGCAGCGCTTCGCGGCTGGGGCGCCTCGGGCGCAGGAAGAAATAGATCGTCCCGGCGATGATGACGGTCGCGAGGATCCGCCAGAACAACGCATTGTAGGTGCCGATCGCCAGCACCAGCAGCTTCATCAGCGCGTCCATGCCCGAGAACAGCGCGATGCCGAGCACGCCGACGGCGAAGGCGAAGGGAGGCGAGGCGGCGCGGCGGGGGGTCAACGGATTTGCCGGATCTCGATGCCGAGATCGAGACCTTCCCATTTGGTGTCGGCGGTGATGACTGGCAGCCCGAGATGCTGGCCCAATGCGAGGCAAGAGCGATCTCCGAGCGACACTCCCTTGTGCTTGGTCGGGGCGCGAAGTGCAGCCGCGATCACTGCCTGCTCCAAAGATAGCGGGACGATCTCGATACCGAGCCGGACCAATTGCTCCAAGGCCCGATCGGGCTCCACGCCGATTTCGGCCAGCCGCTGGAGGACCTCGACGATATTGACCGAGGAAACCACGCCGCCCCTGGCGCTGGCCAGGGCCACCTCGCTTCCGCGTTCGCTTCGTATGATCGCGAGGATCGCCGAGGCATCGAAGACGGCGGTCACGTGCGCCGGGCTTCGCTATTTTTGACCCATTGTTCGATCTCGGCGTCTTCCCGTGCGGCTTCTGCCCGCTTCTCGGCAATGAACTCGTCGACCATGCTGCCTTCATACGGGCCGATCATCTCGCGAAACGCCTGCTGCACCTCCCGCACGACCTGCGCATAGGTCTTGAGGACCATGTTTCCGACTGCATCGCGCTCGATCACGAGTGAGTCGCCGTCCTTGATCCCGAATTCGCGGCGTAGTTCCGCGGGGATGACGATCTTGCCGCCGGTAATGACTTTAGCCTGATGGGTCATGAATGGCCTCCTGGTACCTATACCATAGCACAGGACCTATTCGGCGGCTACTGCCTGACTCTCGCCCGCCTCGATCTCGGCCGCCTTGGCTTCGACCAGCCTGACGATATGCTCGATCATGTCGGCGTCCTGGACATGGTGGTCGGTCACTCCCGACAGATAGACCATGTGCTTGCCCGCGCCGCCGCCGGTGATCCCGATATCGGTCTCGCGCGCCTCGCCGGGGCCGTTGACCACGCAGCCGAGCACCGAGAGCGACATCGGCGTGCGGATATGCTGGAGCCGCTCCTCCAGAGCCTGGACGGTGCGGATCACGTCGAACCCCTGGCGCGCGCAGCTCGGGCACGAGACGACGCGGACCCCGCGGTTGCGGATGCCGAGCGCCTTCAAAATCTCGAAGCCGACGCGAACTTCCTCCTCGGGCTCGGCCGACAGCGAGACGCGGATCGTGTCGCCGATCCCGTACCAGAGCAGGCTGCCGATCCCGATCGCGCTCTTCACCGTCCCGCCGACGAACCCGCCCGCCTCGGTGATGCCGAGGTGCAGCGGGCAATCGACTTGGTCTGCGAGCTGCTGGTACGCGGCGACCGCGAGGAACAGGTCGCTCGCCTTCACCGCCACCTTGAATTCGTGGAAGTCGCGGTCCTGAAGCAATTTGATGTGATCGAGCGCGGATTCGACCAGCGCCTCGGGGCACGGCTCGCCGTACTTTTCGAGCAGGTCCTTCTCGAGGCTGCCGGCATTGACCCCGATCCGGATCGCGCAGCCATTGGCCTTGGCGGCGCTGACCACTTCGTTGACGCGTTCGGCGCTGCCGATATTGCCCGGATTGATGCGCAGGCACGCGGCGCCGGCATCGGCGGCCTCGAGCGCGCGCTTATAGTGGAAATGGATGTCGGCGACGATCGGCACGCGGCTGGCGCGGACGATCTGGCGCAGCGCCGCGGTGCTTTCCTTGTCGGGGCACGAGACGCGGATGATGTCGACCCCGGCATCCTCGCAGCGGCGGATCTGGTCGATCGTCGCCCTGGCGTCGGAGGTCGGCGTGTTGGTCATGGTCTGCACCGTCACCGGCGCATCGCCCCCGACAGGGACATTGCCCACCATGATCTGGCGGCTGGTACGGCGGACAATGTCACGCCACGGACGGATCGACATGGCGGCGATATAGTCCCGTGCGAAGGACGAAGCTAGGCGGCGTTGCGGCGTTTCGGTGCAGGAACCGTGCGTTTTTCGGGCGTCGGGGCCTCGACGCTGCCCAGCATATGCTGCTGCGCCGCGACCAGAGGCATCGGGCGGCTGAACAGATAGCCCTGGCCATAGGTGATGCCGAGATCGCGCAGCACCTCGTGTTCCTCGACGCGCTCGATCCCCTCGGCGACGATCGACGCGCCGATCCGGCTGGCGAAATTGACCATCGCCCCGGCCAGCGCGCGCCGCGCCGGGTCGCGGTCGACATCGCGGGTCAGGCTCATGTCGAGCTTGAGGATGTCGGGCTCGAGCGTGATGATGTGGCGCAGGCTCGAATAGCCCGCGCCGACATCGTCGATCGCGATCCGGGCATGGCTGCGCAGCCGCTTGAGCGCCGTGCGCAGCGCACCATAATCCTCGACCTTGGCGTGCTCGGTCACCTCGAGGACGAGGTTCGATCGTCCCGACTCGCGCAGACAGGTTTCGAGCTCTTCGGTCAGCGCCGTTTCCGGCGAGACGTTGATCGAGACATAATGGTCGGCCGGAACATAGGCCATCGCCGCCAGCGCGTTGCGCACCGCGGCCATTTCGAGCGCGACGCCAAGGCCCACCTCGAAGGCTTCGGCGAACCATTCGTTGGGCGGCCGCGTGCCGGCATCGGCGAAGCGCGCGAGCGCCTCGGCCCCCGCGCTGCGGCCGGTGTCGAGCCGGTGGATCGGCTGGAGCACGATCGCCGGCTGCTTGGCCGCGATCGCCGCCTCGACTCGGGCCCGCACCGCGTCGTGGTGGACCTCGGCGTCGCGCTGGAGCTCGATCTGGTCCATCGCCAGGTCGGCGAAGACCCGCATCGTGCTCAGGTCGCGCTGGGTCAGCGTGTGGTCGGCGGCGCGGCTGAGGCAGCAGAAACTGCCATAGATGCTGCCGTCCTTGTAGCGCAGCGGCACGTTGAGATGCGCGCCCACCGGCAGCGCCTGGACGATCGGCACCGACTGGGCGAGCGCGTAATCGCCGGCATTGTTGATCAGCTCGGGCAGGCGGCCCTGGAGGACATAATAGCAGAGGCCCTGATCGAGCGGCTCGCAATCGCCCGGCTTGGCGGGCAGCTGGAGGTCCGAGCTGATATGGGTGAACTGGCGCTGGTCGCCGACGTAACGCGAGGTATAGGCGATCTCCATCCCGAGATGGACCCGCACCGCCTCGAGGATCGCGTCGATCTGCGATCGGCCCTGGGGCGCGCCCGCCGTGAGAAATCCCGCCAACGGGCTGACCGACATGGAGTTTCCTTCCGTTTCGAGGCCAAGCCATGCCGCCCAACCACTTGCGAAATCATGAAGGCTGCTAAGGGCGTACCGCGCCGATCCGGCCGCTCGTCAATCCAGTGCGAAGCTGAACTGATCCAGCCCCAGCGCTTCCCGGCCCGGCACATGGAGCGACAATTCGCCCGCTGGCCCCTCATGAATGTGCAGATGCCAATAGGTCTTTCCATCCGGCCTGAACGTCGTGTGCAGAGACGACAGAAGCGGTTCGAGACGATTGTCCGGAATGGCGAACGCCCGGTCGAGATCCATCATCCCGAGCAGCAGATGTCCCGGCTTTCCCTCGCAGAGGAAGTCGCGCCATGCAGGATGGTAGGCATACCAATAGGGTCGGCCCGGCAGCTTTTCGTATCGCTTGGATAAGGTGCACACCGCCCGCATCTGGTGATCGGTGCTCCAGAACATGGCCCTGCTCTTCGCCACCAGCGACGTGGCCGAGCGCTTTTCCCAACTGGAGACGATGGCATTGCGCTTGGCATTCAGATCGGCCGGGGAAGTGAATTCATAGGGCGCCTGGACTGCGTCCGACATCTCGGGTTCGTTCGCCGCAAGTGAGAACCCTCCCAGATCGGCGAAGGTCTCTACGTCCTTCGTCGCGCTGAACACGACGTCGACCAGCGCATCGAGGCGCGTATATTCGGTGGGACGCAGCAGCCCGCGAATCTTGTCGTCGGTGTCTGCCTGCCCCGCGCTCTCCTTCACTTCGACCAGGCGCAGGAGCGCCTCGGCGCTGATGAGTCGAATGTCCCAGGCATGCCGGGAACCGCGTATCTGCGCTTCGAGCTCTCCGGTGTCCTGGCGTCCGACGACGATCAGGATCGATGCCCCGGCGCTGCATTTTCCAAGGCCGATCAGCTTTTCCCGGTAGGTGACCAGGGTGTCCAGCGAGATGCGATAGGCATCCGTGGTCTTCACTTCGACGATGATGGGCTGACCCGGCACTGTCCACAGGCCATCGAAACCCACATGGCCCACCGCTCCGGCGTATCGCCCGTTTTCGACAGTGTACTCCAGGCGCCTGCCAAGTTCATTGACGAGATCCTGGAGGATATAGCCCCCCTTCGTCAGCGGCTGCGCCAGACACTGCTCGATATAATTGGACAGCTTCGAGGTCGTCACGCGCGTGAAATACGCCTTGAGTTCGCTCGAGCAGAGTGAGCCGTCCTTCAGGTCGCCGTCGCCTGCTGCCGATACAATCTGCTGCAGATTGAACGCGTTGATGGTTTCGGGATTGGATTGCCAGAGGTCTAATAAGGGCATCGTCGGACGCTACGCAGCCCTTGGCGGGTTATCAAGGCCGGGCGTCGGCGTGTTGCTGCGCTAACGCTTCGCTTACGCCGTGCGCGGTAGGACGGGGAGCGATGGACATCCCGGCGGCCGCCATTTCCGGAAACACGGCAGCCATGCGCCATTACGGGCTCGACTGGCTGCGCATCGCCGCGTTCGGGCTGCTGATCCTCTACCATATCGGCATGGTGTTCGCGCCCTGGACCTGGGTGATCCACATGCCGCGCAGCTATGACGCGCTGATCGTGCCGATGGCGCTGCTCACGCCGTGGCGGCTGGCGCTGCTGTTCGCGGTCTCGGGCTATGCCTCGCGCAAGCTGTTCGACAAGTCGGGCGGGGCCGGGGCCTTCGCCCGCTCGCGCGCCGCGCGGCTGCTGGTGCCGCTGGGGTTCGGCATGGCGGTGCTCGTTCCCGTCGAGATGTGGGTGCTGGTCGCGGAGCGCGGCTATCCGGACGGCCTGCTCCGCTTCTGGACCGGCGATTACTGGCGCTGGGGCGAATTCTACGGCCGCGAATTCCCGAGCTGGGAGCATCTCTGGTTCGTCGCCTATCTCGCCGCCTACACTTTCATCCTGGCCGCCGCGATCGGGCTGGGCGGCAAGCGGCCGTTCCGCTGGTTCGACGCCGCTGCGGGCTGGTTCGCCAGGGGCCACCGCCTGCTCTGGGCGCCGGCTCTGCTGCTCGTCCTCGCCAAGCTCGCGCTGATGTTCCTCGTCCCCGAAAAGCAGGGGCTGCTGCGCGACTGGGCGGGGCATGCGCTGTACGTGCCGGTGTTCCTGTTCGGCTTCGTCCTCGGCGGCGCCCCCGCGCTGTGGCCCGCGATCGCCCGCGCCTTCCGGCCCGCGCTGGCGCTGGCGGCGGTGACGGGCGCAGTGGTGGTGAGTGTCGAGCTCGCCTATCCCGGCACTGCCCATATCGGCCACGCGCTGATGGCGATCGAGCGCGCGTCGCGAGTCGCGATGGGCTGGAGCATGATCCTCGCGCTGTTCCACATCGCCGAGACCTGGTGGAACCGCGACCACCGCTGGCGCGCGACGCTGGCCGAGGCGGTGTTCCCCTTCTACCTGATCCACCACCCGGTGATCGTGCTGATCGCCTGGACCAGTCTCCCGCTCGGCCTCAACCCGTGGCTCGAGTTCGCGCTGCTGCTCGGCGGCACCGCGAGCGCTTGCCTCAGCTTCTACCTGATCGGCCGCCGCATCCTCTGGCTCCGCCCGCTGATCGGGCTCGCGTCAAAGCCCGTCGCGAAACCGCCGGCTGCCGCGCAGCGTCTCGCCGCCGGCTAAAGTCACGGTGAAGTCGCCGCTGCGGTCGGTCTCGACGCTGCGCACTGCGTCGCGCCGCACCAGCCGCCCGCGATGGATCTGCGCGAAGTCCGCCCCGAGCTGTTCGGCCAGCGCCGCCAGCGTCGAGCGGTGCAGCAGCTTGCGCCCGCCCCAGTCGATCTCGACATAATTGCCCGCCGCCACCGCCGACTCGATCTCGGCCACCGGCACGCGATGGACCACCCCGCCATCGCTCACCTGCAGGATCCGCGGCCCGGTGTCGGGCACGGCAACTGCCGCGCGCGCCAGCAGCCACTGCGCGATCGCGGCGAGCCCGGCAAACTGGAGATACGCCGCGAAATCCTTGCGGTATTCGTAGAGCAATTTGTTGTCGATCGCGCTGAAGAAGCGATAGGTTTCGCCGTTCGCGGCATAAACCGCCTTGCGCATCCCCACCATCAGCGCGACGTGCCACAGCGAGGCGGGGATGCTCGCCAGCGCGACGATCAGCGCCACCGCCCACCACGGAAACCGCGGCGGGCGCACCCGCGCCACCATCCACCAGATCGCCGGCATGATGCTGATCCAGGCGATGATGCTGGTGATTTCCCACAGCCAGACATGCGCCTTGGTCTCGGGCCGCCCCAGCGCCGCGAAATCGCTCAGCGTCGATTCGGCGTTGGCGATCATCACCACCAGCACGATCGCGGCAAAGCCGCCGCCGAGCACCAGCGCGAGCCGCCGCTGCGCCCCGCCCGTCCCGCCTCGCCCGCCGTTCGTCCCGCTGCCCTTCGCCATCGTCCCCATGATGCCGCCTTTTGGCCCTTCGCGATACCGGCGCGGACACGGTCTGGCTAGCGTCGCCACTTCCCGATGGAGGCAGCGCGATGGAACGGCATTACGGAATGGACTGGCTCAGGATCGGCGCGTTCGCGCTGCTGATCCTCTATCATGTCGGCATGGTGTTCGTGCCCTGGCCGTTCGCCGTGAAGACCGCCGCCCCCGCCGAGTGGGTCGCGATCCCGATGCTGTTCACCAACGCCTGGCGGCTGATGCTGCTGTTCGTCGTGTCGGGCTTCGCCAGCCGCGCGCTCTATGCCCGGTCGGCGGGTGTCCGGGCCTTCGTGCGCAACCGCAATTTGCGGCTGCTGGTGCCGCTGGCGTTCGGCATCGTCGTGATCGTCCCGCCCCAGCCCTGGGTCGAGCTGGTCACGCAGCACGGCTATGCGGGCGGCTTCGCCGGGTTCCTGGCGCACGACTATTTCCGCTTCGGCGCGCTCGACGGGATCATCCTGCCGACCTGGAACCATCTCTGGTTCGTCGTCTATCTCTGGGCCTATACCCAGCTGCTGGCCTTGCTCCTCCTGCTCCCCCGCCCGGCGCGGCTGCAGGGCTGGTTCGACCGGGCGTTCGGCGGCGCGGGGGCGCTGTGGCTGCCGATCGCCTGGCTGCTGATCTTCCAGCTCCTCCTGTTCCGCCGCGGCGTCGAGACCCACGACTTCCTCAACGACGGCATCGCGCACCTCGCCTATGTCCCCGCCTTCCTGTTCGGCTTCGGCCTTGGCGGCTCGCGGCCGGCGATGGCGGCTTTCGCGAGGCTGTGGAAGCCCGCCGCGATCCTCGCGCTGGCGGGCTATGCGGTGGTCGGATCGGTCGAGGCGCTGTGGCCCGGCCGCTCGGTGGCGCCCTGGGCCGTCGGCATCGCCTTCCGCATCGCCCGCGAAGTCCAGACCTGGGCGAGCATCGCCGCGTTGATCGGCCTGGCCGAGACTTGCCTCAATCGCGACCACCCGTGGCGCGCGACGCTCACCGAGGCGGTGTTCCCCTTCTACATCATCCACCAGACGGTGATCGTCCTCGCCGAATATGCCCTGCGCCGGATCGGCCTGCCCGCGGCGTTCGAGTTCGTCATCCTCGTCGCGGCAACCGTCGCGGGCTGCTGGCTGTTCTATCTGCTGGGTCGCGAAGTGACGCCGCTCCGTCCGCTGATCGGGCTGCGGCTGGCAACGCCCAAACGATCTGCTAGAGCGGCGGCGCAACCCCTGGGAGTGCCGTGATGCGCCTCGCCCTTCTGCTGCTCGGAGCCTTGCTGATGCCTCTGTCCGCCCAAGCCCAGCAACGGCCCGAATGGACCCTGGTGATCCATGGCGGCGCCGGGATCATCCTGAAGGACAAGGTCACGCCCGAGCAGGAAGCCGGGGTCCGTGCCGGGCTCAACGCTGCGCTCGACGCGGGGTCGAAGGTGCTGGCCGAGGGCGGCACGTCGCTCGACGCGGTCCAGGCGGCGATCCAGGTGCTCGAGGACGATCCCCATTTCAATGCCGGGCGCGGCGCGGTGTTCACCTGGGACGGGCGCAACGAACTCGACTCGGCGATCATGGACGGCCGCACCCGCGCCGCCGGATCGGTCGCGGGATCGACCACCACCCGCCATCCGATCGCGCTCGCCCGCGCGGTGATGGAGCATAGCCCGCACGTCATGCTGTCGGGCGCCGGCGCCGACGAGTTCGCGCGCGAGCAGGGGCTCGAGCAGGTCGAGAACAGCTGGTTCGGCACCCCCGAGCGCCGCCACCAGCTCGAGATGATGAAGGGCAACGACAAGCTCAGCTGGTTCGATGTCGACTTGAAATACGGCACGGTCGGCGCAGTCGCGATGGACAGCGAGGGCCATGTCGCCGCCGCGACCTCGACCGGCGGCCTCACCGGCAAGCGCTGGGGCCGGATCGGCGATTCGCCGATCATCGGCGCCGGCACCTATGCCGACGATCGCGGCTGCGCGGTCTCGGCGACCGGCGCGGGCGAGTATTTCATCCGCGAAGGCGTCGCGCACGAGATCTGCGCGCGGATCCGCTTCAAGGGCGAGACGCTCAAGCAGGCCGCCGACACGGTGATGGCCGAGACCCACGCGCTCGGCGGCAGCGGCGGCGTGATCGTCACCGGCCCGACCGGCGAGATGGCGTGGAGCTTCAACACGCCCGGCATGTACCGCGCCAGGGCATCGGCGAGCGGCGAGCGGGTGGTGGCCTTCTACGGCGACGAGTAGAGCGTCGAGCGCCGCTAAAGCGCCGCAATCCGTAGCAAGTCTGGCGGCCATGCTGACCGCGGCTCTGTTCCTGCTCGCCGCAGCCGATCCGCCGGCACCGCCCCCGGTGCTGGCGCCCTACCTGCACGATGGCACTTTCGATCCCGGCGACTATCGCTGGGCCCGCGGCCGTTTCGACGACGCAGGTCCGGCCGAAAAGGCCGAGTTCGAGACCGTCGCCACATGGCTGCGCGCCTGCACCGAAAGCGGGGTCAAACAGGCGCAATCCGAGCTTGCGGCGATGGGCGTGCATGAATCGAAGATCGAGCATCCCTCGATGCGCGATCCGGTCTGTGCCCAGGTCGCGAGCATCGCCTTCGCCGGATCGGCGCACAGCTTCCCTGAGTTCCAGCGTGCCGTCGCCGAAGCGAGGCCGCTTGCCGATACCTATCTCTTCGCGGTGGCGATGGCCGAGAAGGCGGCGCAGCCGTATGACGATACGCTCGCTGCCCGGATTCAGGCGCGGCCGCTCGGCGAGCAGATGCTGCGCAACGCAGCCAGCTGGGGCCAGGGCGAAGCCGGTGCGGCACCCGCGGTTTCGCCTGAGGCGCGGGCCAATCGAGCCCGAGGTTCAAGTGGATGCCGAACGCGCCGAGGTCGGGCTCGATCCGGTCGCGGACTATAGCGCGCGTCTGAACACGACGTTCGGCCCCTGCCCGCCCGACAAGCCCGGTTGAACCTGGCGCGCACGCAGCCTAGTCGAAGGCGATGAGTCGCATCCTCCTGATCCTCGCCGCGATGATCGGCGTCACCGCCGCCTCGCCCGCCTCCGCCTATTGGGAGTACGGCCACCAGACCGTCGCCGCGATCGCCTACCAGAACGTCACGCCGCAAGTGCGCGGCGCGATCGACCGGATGCTGGCGCGATCGGCGCTGATGGAGACGCCGCAATGCCCGGCGCGGACGATCGAGGAAGCGAGCGTCTGGGCCGACTGCATCAAGCAGCTCGGGCCGCGCTTCAGCTACGCCTTTTCGTGGCACTATCAGAACGTCAACATCTGCAAGCCGTTCGACCTCAAGGGTGCGTGCAGGGACGGCAATTGCGTGTCGGCGCAGATCGACCGCGACGTGAAATTGCTCAAGGATGCCGGGGTGCCCCTGCGCGAGCGGATCGAGGCGCTGGCCTTCCTCGTCCATTTCGTCGGCGACCTGCACCAGCCGCTCCATGCCGGCGACCGCGGCGACCTGGGCGGCAACCAGGTCAAGGCGGCGTATGGCGACTATGCGCCCGACCGGCTGAACCTCCACAGCGTGTGGGACGGCCTGCTGGCGGAACGCGCGATCTCGACGCCGCCATCGCTGGTGCGCGCCTATTCGGATGACGAGCGCGCGCCGATCTGGGGCGGCACCACCGAGGACTGGAGCAAGGAGAGCTGGCAGGTCGCGCACGACTTCGCCTACGCCTCGGCGATGGGCGGCGATCCGTGCGGCCCGGTGCCGGCGCGCGCGAAGCTCGACGAAGCGACGATCGACCGGCTGGTCGAGCCCGCCCGGCTCGAAGTGCTGCGCGGCGGGCTGCGGCTGGCGCGGCTGCTCAACGAGACTTTGGGCTAGGCCTCCAACCATTCCCTTCTGTTCCCCTGCGAAAGCAGGGGCCCAGGATCACAAAGGATGAACTGCTTGGCCCTGGACCCCTGCTTGCGCAGGGGAACAGTCCAGATAATCAATCCCGGTCGCCCCAGCGCCAGCGCCCTTCTGTTCCCCTGCGAAAGCAGGGGCCCAGGGTCAAAACGGCTGAACTGCTTGGCTCTGGACCCCTGCTTTCGCAGGGGAACAGTCCAGATAATCAATCCCGGTCGCCCCAGCGCCAGCGCCACGCGCCGTCGGTCTTCGCATGGCACAGCCACACGAAGCCGATCAGCAGCGGGATCATCAGCGCGAGCGGCGCGAACCCGTAGCGCGCCGCGAGCCTCGTGATCGGCCAGGCGGCCGCGATCACCGCCAGGGTCAGCGACCAGCCCTGCCAGGTCACCGGCACCGCGCCCCAGCCGAACAGCTTGGGCCGGAACCAGTAGCCCGGGCGCGCGCGATACCAGTCGCGGATCGGCCGGCCGGTCATGACAGCGCCACCGCGAGGCCGATCGTGAGGCCGGCACCGGCGATCGCGAGCAGCCACGGCAAGTGCCTGCGGTTGGCGTGAAAGGCCATGAACATCGCATTCTCCTCTCTGGTCCGGTGTTCGGACAGGCGCCAGATCGCCACCAGATAGACGGCGGTCAGCGCGGCGATCATCACTGCCCAGGGCAGCCAGCTGGCCTGGGCGTGCGACGCGAGATTGGCGAGCAGGGCCACCGTCGCGGCATAGGCCAGCGAGAGCAGCCAGCCCTGCGGCGCGCCCGGGCGGATGCTGGTCGTCAGGCCCGAGCCGGTACGGATGAACCAGGGTTGCGGCGTCATTTGGGTTCTCCCTTGGCATAGCTTTCGAGAAAGCCGCACCGGCCGCATCGCCAGGTCTGGATTTCGAGGTTCACTCTCTTGCCCAGCTTCACCCCGAGCCACATGCTGCGGTCCGGCGCCCCCTCGACCCAGCTCGCGACTTTGCGCGCGCCGTCGGTCGTGTCCAGGATGAAGCCTTCGGTCATCGAGCCCTGGCATCTGGGGCAGCTGTTCGATCGCATCTCAATCCTCCTTCTTGGGCGGCCGTCCCCGCCTGGCGCGGACCGGGTCCGCCAGCTTGACGCCGCGCTTGCCCAGCGCCTCGCGCAGCAGGCATTCGACCTGGGCGTTGACGCTTCTCAGGTCGCTCGCCGCCGCGCGTTCGATCGCGGCGTAGAGCGCCGGATCGAGCCGCAGCGGAAACGCCTTTTTTGGGGGTGCCGACACGCCAAAATTCCTCAGGCTTCCTGGCCTTATTGGTAGAGCGAGCCCGCATTGACGATCGGCTGGGTGTCGCGCTCGCCGCACAGCACCACCATCAGGTTCGAGACCATCGCCGCGCGCCGCTCGTCGTCGAGCTCGACGACATTCTTCTCGCTGAGCAGCGCCAGCGCCATCTCGACCATCCCGACCGCGCCTTCTACCAGGGTCTTGCGCGCCGCGACCACTGCCTGCGCCTGCTGGCGCCGCAGCATCGCCCCGGCGATCTCCTGGGCATAGGCGAGGTGGGTGAAGCCGCATTCGTCGACGGTGATCCCCGCGACGGTCAGCCGCGCGATCAGCTCGAGCCGCAGCTCGCCCCCGACCTGGTCGTGGTTGCCGCGCAGCGTGACTTCGAGATGCTCGAAATCGTCATAGGGGTAGCGCGACCCGATCGTCCGCACCGCGGCCTCGATCTGGACCATCACGAACGCCTTGTAATCGTCGACGTCGAACAGCGCCTGCGCGGTGTCGGTCACGCGCCACACCACCTGCGCCGCCATCTCGATCGGATTGCCGCGCAGGTCGTTGACCTTGATCCGCTCCGAAATGATGTTGTGGGCGCGGACCGCGAGCTTCTTCTTGCCCATCCACGGCCAGGTCCAGCGCAGCCCGGCGGACCGGTCGGTTCCGCGATAATCGCCGAACAGGGTGATCACCACCGCCTGGTTGGGCTGGAGCAGGTAGAAGCCGACCGTTACGAAGAGCAGCGTCAGCGCGCCGGCGATCACGACGAGCGGCGCCCAGGCGAGTTCGCCGATCTGCGGCGCCGCAGCGATGATCGCCACCAGCGAGAGCAAGGCCACCAGCAGCATCGCATAGCCGCTCATCGTGCTTGCCGGCCGCTCATGGCTCTGCCGCAGCGCCGATGCGTCCGCCCGAATATCCGTCATCATGTCCTCCCATAATTATGATATCGTATTTATATCGATTCGGGAGGCGGTGCAAGGGGAATCGAAAAGGGGCGGGCCTCGCGGCCCGCCCCTGTCGGTCTGGGCGATGATCGCCACGATCAGTTGATGACGATGGTCACCGCGCGGCGGTTCTGGCCCCAGCTCGCTTCGTCCGAGCCGAGCGCGATCGGGCGTTCCTTGCCGTAGCTGATCGTGGTGATCCGCGCCGGCGAGACGCCGCGCGCCGCGAGATAGTTCTTGGCGGCGTTCGAGCGGCGGTCGCCGAGCGCGAGGTTGTACTCGCGGGTGCCGCGCTCGTCGCAATGGCCCTCGATCGTCACGCGCGTGTTCGGGTGCGCCATCAGCCAGTTGGCCTGGCTGTCGAGGATCGCGCGCGCCTCGGGATCGATGTCGTACTGGTCGAAGGCGAAGTGGATCGTGTCGCTGGTGACTTCGCGGCGGAACTGCTCGTTGAGCGGGCTGGTGTCGGCATCGCCGCCGCCATTGCCGTAATCGCCGCCCTGCGGCTGCTCGCCCGGCGGAATCGCGCTCGGCGGCACCTTCTTGGTGCAGGCGGTGGTGGCGATCAGCGCCACGCCCAGCACCATGCTGGTCAGGATCTTGGCCATGATGTTCTCCTCTTTGGCTTCATGGGGCTGGCCCGTCAGGGGGCAGCATAGCATAGGTCGGCTAAACGTTTCAGGGCCGAATCGGTCCCCAACTGGGATCGGATCCGTCGAGCGGAGTCGGGATTCTGCGCGCATTGACTCCGGTCAGGTCGACCGACCAGAGATCGGGCCGCCCCGACCCTTGCGCGGCGCGGAAGAACATCAGCACGCGGCCGTTGGGCGACCAGCTCGGCCCCTCGTCGCCCCAGCTGGTGGTGAGCAGCTTCTCGTCGCCGCCGCCCGGGCCCATCACACCGACGCGGAACGCGCCGCCGCCGGTGCGGGTGAAGGCGATCAGGTCGCCGCGCGGGCTCCAGTTCGGCGTGGCGTAGCGCCCGCCGCCGAAGCTGATGCGGTGCTGGTTGCCGCCGTCGGCGTCCATCACATAGAGCTGCTGGGTGCCGCTGCGGTCGCTTTCGAAGGCGATCTTGCCGCCGTCGGGCGAGAAGCTGCCGCCGGTGTCGATCCCCGGCGCGTTGGTCAGCCGCTGGGGGGTGCCGCCGCCCGCGGCGGCGACGCGGTACAAGTCGATATTGCCCGCCACCGACATCGAGAACAGCACCGACTTGCCGTCGGGCGAGAAGCGCGGCGCGAAGTTGAGGTTGACGTTCGACGCCACCAGATGCTGCCGCCGCGCCGCGCGATCGTAGATATAGATGGCGGGCTTGCGGTTCTCGTAGCTCATATAGACGATCGAGCGCTGGTCGGGCGACAGGCGCGGGGTCAGCACGATCGTCTGGCCGTTGGTCAGGAACTGATGGTTGGCGCCGTCCTGGTCCATGATCGCCAGCCGCTTGATGCGGCGGTTCTTGGGGCCGGTCTCGGAGATGTAGACGACCTGGCTGTCGAAATAGGGGCCCTCGCCGGTGAGCCGGGTGTAGATCGCGTCGGCGCATTTGTGCGCGGCGCGGCGCCAGTCGCCGGGCGCGACGACAAAGCCCTGGCGGATCAGCTCGGTCTTGGCGGCGACGTCGTAGAGATAGCAGCCGACGGTCAGCGTGCCGTTGCCATTGGCGCGGACATAGCCCTGGACCAGCGCCTGCGAGGCATAGCTGTCCCACGAGGCATAATCGGGCGCGGTGACTTCGCCATAGGCGATCGGCCGCGCGGCCGTGGGGCCGACGGTCTTGAACAGGCCGGTGTTGCGCAAATCGTCGTCGACGATCTTCGCCAGCTGGCGCCCGAGATCGTCGGTCGACCCCGCCGCGGTCGAGGTCACCTGGCTGGTCGGCATCGCCGGGATGATGATCGGCATCGGTGCCGAAATGCCGCCGACGATATCGACGACAAGCTCGTCATCCTCTTGCGGCGCGGTGGCGGTTGCCGGCGGCGGGGTCACCTGCGCACGGGCAGTGCCGGCCGAAGCGGCGGCCATGAGGAGCGCAAGTGCGCACGCGTTCAACTTGCCAATCATATTCTGTCCTCAACCCGGAAGTTTGTAGGTCATCTTGAAGTTACGCCAGCCGCGCGGAACGTCCCACAGGTCAAGCGGCAGGCCGCGCAGCGGCGCGCAACCCATGAAGGTTGCAATCGCCAGATCCTTGACGCGCGCCAGATAGCGCTCGTTGCCGGGATCGACGCCCTGCGGCGCCCCTACCACAGTTGGCCGGTCAATCAGCGAACCATCTCGATTGAGGTGCAGCTGTACCGTGACCTTGATCCGGTTCGCTCCCGGACCCGGATCGACCTGCCGGTTGGCGCACGGCTGGATCTGGCGGGCGATGGCAGAGCCGATATTGGCCCGCGCTTCCGCGGACATCGCGCTGGCCTGGGGCCGAGTCGATTCGCTCTCGGATCGCTGGTTGCTCGTGCCGAATTCCTTTGCATAGTCTGGAAGGCCCCCGCCCGCCGCCCGGCTGCGGTCCGGCGTGCGCGCGTTGGGCGTCGATCGATCCGGCCGCCGGCGATCCGGCTTGGCATCGGGCGCCGGCACCGGGCGGGGCGGCGTGGGCTGCGGCTTGGTAACGGGCTGGGGATCGGGCTCGGGCGGCGCGCTGTCGGGCTCTACCGGCGCCTCGAGGGGTGACAGCTTGGCGGCCGGGGCCTCGGTGCTCGCGTCCGGCGCGCTGCTTTCCAGCGCGACCTCGTCGGTCAGCGACACTTCGATCGGCGTGCTCTTCAGGCTTTCCGGATTGGGCGTCGCGAGAAAGCCGACCGACAACAAGCCGAACAGCGCGACATGGGCGATCACTGCCACGGCGATGCCCGAGGCTTCGGAGCGATCGATCAGCGCACCCTCCTCATCGCTTGCCGTTCGCGTTGGTGAGCAGCGAGACGCGGTTCAGCCCTGCCTGATTGAGCTCCCCCATCACTTTCATGACCTTGCCGTAGCCCAGCCCCTGATCGGCGCGCAGGAATATCTGCGGCGGCTTGCCCTCGGCGTCGCGTCGCCCGGCGATAGCGGCGAGCTGCGGAGCCAGCTGTGCGTCGCTCACCGCGACGTTGTCGATGAACACCTGACCCGTTTCGTCGACAGCGACCTGCACCGGCTTCTGTTCCTGCTCGAGCGCCTTGGCGCGGCTTTCGGGCAGGTTCACCGGTACGCCGGCGACGAGCAAGGGCGTGGTCACCATGAAGATGATCAGCAGCACCAGCATCACGTCGACCATCGGCGTGACGTTGATCTCCGCCATCGGCGTGCGGCGGCCGCGGCTCTTGTTCGAGGGGAGGTGCATCGCCATCGCTAGGCCTCATTCTCCAGGCGACGGCTGAGCGTCGCGTGGAAGCCGTCGGCGAAGCGGTTGAGCCTTGCCTCGATGCGGTTGATGCCGTGGCTGTAGCGATTGTACGCGATCACGGCGGGGATCGCTGCGAACAGCCCGATCGCCGTCGCGAACAGCGCCTCGGACATGCCCGGCGCGACCACCGCGAGCGAGGCGCTGCCCTCACGGCCGATGTTCGAGAAGGTGCGCATGATCCCCCAGACCGTACCGAACAGCCCGACGAACGGCGCAACGGAGCCGACCGTGGCGAGGAAGTTCAAACGATCCGCGAGCCGGTCGATCTCCTGTGCGATCGTCGCGCCCATCGTCGTCGCCAGCCGCTCGCGGGTGCCGTCGCGGTCGATCGTCTTGCCCGCGGTCGAGCGCCGCCATTCGGTGACGCCCGCCGAGAAGACCCGCGCGATCGCCTGGTCGCGCCCGGCGGTGCGCCGGTGGAACTCGTCGATATCGTCGGCCTCGCGATATTCGGTGTCGAAGCGCTCGATCGCCTTCTTCGCCCCCGCCAGCTTGAAGCCGAAGGTGAAGATGATCGCCCAGGTCCAGACGCTCGCGAGCAGCAGCCCGGCCATTACCGCGCGCACGACCCAATCGGCCTGGAGAAATAGCCCGACCGGAGACATGGTCGCGGCGTCCGTGCTCAAGAAATCCATGTCGGGCTCAGTTCCCCTTCCAGACCAGTGGCTCGAATGCGGCCACCCAGGCGGGCGGCTGCCGGCGCGGACGCCCCGAGGGCAGGACGAACGCCGCCTCCACCTCCGCTTCGGTCACTATGGTCTCCCTGTTTATGACTCGTTGATGAATATCCACCGATGCCGCCCGCAAGCGGACGAGCCGGCTGATCACCGTCAATTCGTCGCCGAGCCGGGCCGGCGTGCGGTATTTGATGGCGAGGCCGGCGATCGCATACGCCCCTTCCCCGCCTTCCTGCGCCGCGCGCTGGTCGATCCCGGCGGCGAGCAGCATATCCGAGCGGGCGCGCTCCATGAACCGGAGATAATTGGCGTGATAGACCACGCCGGTCAGATCGGTGTCCTCGAAATAGACACGCAGGACAAAATGATGCTCGAGACCGACGAAGCGGCCGAGGGCTGGGAGCGCGTCCATGCGGTGGCCCTAGCCGAGCGAATCCGCATGCGAAACCCCGCAAGGCCGAGCTGTTTTCCCGCTGAGCCAAATACCGCCATGTTCCCCTGCGAAAGCAGGGGTCCAGGGTCATGGGCGATGAACTGTTTGGCTCTGGGCCCCTGCTTTCGCAGGGGAACAGGAAGAAAATGCGGACGCCGCTGTTCCGGCGGGATAATCCGCAAGGCCTCTGGACGCGCCCGGCAGTGGCTCTAGGTTGGCGGAATGACCGAGCCCGCGCTTCGCCTCACCAAGCTCCACAAGTCGTTCGACAAGCCGGTGATCGCCGGGCTCGACCTCACCGTCGAGGCGGGTCAGCTCTATGCGTTGCTCGGCCCCAACGGCGCGGGCAAGACGACGACGCTCAGGATGGCGGTGGGGCTGACCGAGCCCGACAGCGGCAGCATCGAGATCTACGGCATCGACACCTACAAGAAGCCGCTCGCCGCCAAGGCGATCACTGCCTGGCTGCCCGACGAGCCGATGCTCTACGACAAGCTCACCCCGTCCGAATATCTCGGCTTCGTCGCCGGGCTGTGGCGGATCCCGCGCGACGTGGCCGCGCCCGAGGCCGAGAGGCTGCTCAAATGGCTCGAGCTGTGGGACGTGCGCAGCACCCGCTGCGAGGGTTTCTCGCGCGGCATGAAGCAGAAGGTCGCGCTGGCCGGCGCGATGATCCACGATCCGCGGCTGCTGATCCTCGACGAGCCGCTGACCGGGCTCGACGCGGCGATGGCGCGGAGCGTCAAGGACGCGCTGCGCGCCGCGGTCGACCAGGGCAAGACGGTGATCGTCACCACCCATATCCTCGATGTCGCCGAGCGGATGGCCGACCGGATCGGGATCATCGCCGGGGGCAAATTGCTCGCCGAGGGCACGCTCGACGAGCTGCGCGGCGAGGCCGGCGCGAACGACCGCACGCTCGAGGATACGTTCATCCGGCTGACCTCAACCCCATGATCGGCCTGATCATGCGGCTGCTGCCGCCCGGCAGCTTTGCCTGGCTGACGCTGCACGAGCTGCGGCTGAGCTGGGCGTCGCGGTCGAAGCGCAAGCTCGGCGCGATCATCGGCGGGCTGCTGCTGCTCGCCTGGATCGCCGGCGGGATCGGCATCGCCTGGCTGCTGCGCGACACCCCGATCCCCGCCGGGCCGATCCGGCTGACCGCCGTCGCCGCGGTGTCGATCCTGCTGTTCACCTTCATGACCGCCCGGGCGATGCTCGGCGGCCAGCGCACGCTCTACGAGGCGGGCGACCTCGACTTGCTGTTCACGGCGCCGATCCCGCCGCGGAGCGTGATGCGCGCCAAGCTCGCCGGGATCACCGCGACGATCATCCTGTGGTTCGCGATGCTGGTGCTGCCGCTGACGCTGCCGCTGGCGATCTGGGGGCATCCCGAGCTGCTCGGCATCCCCGCGCTGCTGATCGCGCTGGCGCTGACCGCGGCGTGCCTCGGCCTCGCGCTGACGCTGGTGCTCGCCAAGATCGCCGGCCCCCGCGCGGCGCGGACGGTGGGGCAGATCGTCGCGGCGGTCGCCGGCGGCGCGATCTTCCTCGTCTCGCAGCTGTGGAACAATGGCGAGCATGGCAGCCGCGGCGGGATGGCGGTGATGTTCGAGAAGATGATGGCGAGCGGCTTCGGCAGCCACGGCATCGGCGCGATCCCCGGCATGGCGGCATTCGGCGACCCCTGGGCAGTGACCGCGGTGTTAGCGGGGAGCGTGACGCTGTTCCTCGTCACCACCGGGGCGATGCAGGCGCTGTTCCTGAACAGCTACCGCGCCGGGGGCATGAAGCTGTCGCGGACCCGGCGGGCGAAGGGATCGATCGGCCGCTATTTCCACAAGGGGCTGTTCGGCGCGATCTACGCCAAGGAGTGGCGGCTGCTGCTGCGCGATCCGGCGCTGGCGTTCCAGATCGTGCTGCGGCTGGTCTATCTCGCGCCGCTGCTGCTGATCGCGCTCAGGCCGGGGATGCATTTCCCGATCGCGTCGGCGATGGCCTTTTCGAGCGTGCTGATCGCGGGGCAAGTGGTCAGCAGCTTCGTCTGGCTCGCGGTCTCGGCCGAGGACAGCCCCGACCTGCTCATGGTCGCCCCCGTCACCAAGCACGAAGTCAACCGCGCCAAGCTGACCGCGGCGATGGCGATGGCCGCGCCGCTGGGGGTGCTGCTGCCGATCGGGATCGCCATGTCGACGATTCCCGGAGCGATCGTCACGCTGGCGTTCACGGCGCTCGCCGGGTGGATGACCGGCCTCATCGAAGTGATGTTCGCCAAGCCCGCGCCGCGATCGACCTTCCGCAACCGGCGCGGCGGCGGATCGATCCTGCGCGGGCTGCTCGGCTTCGCCATCACCCTCGTCGTCGGCGGCGGCGCGGCGGTCTTGGTCTGGTTCCTCGATCCGGTCAGTCGAACAACCCTTCCTGACTGGTCGCGGGCGGGTTCAGTCCCAAATGCTTCCACCCCGCGCTATTGAGGCAGCGCCCGCGCGCGGTGCGCGCGATCAGCCCGATCTGGATGAGATAGGGCTCGATCACTTCCTCGATCGTGTCGCGCGGCTCGGACAGCCCGGCGGCGAGCGTCTCGACTCCGACCGGGCCGCCTTTGTAGATATCGGCGACCATCATCAGATAGCGCCGGTCCATCGCGTCGAGCCCGAGCGAATCGACTTCGAGCCGAGTCAGCGCAGCGTCGGCCGCCTTGGCGTGGACGGTCGCCTCGCCCAGCACATTGGCGAAGTCGCGGACGCGGCGCAGCAGCCGCCCGGCGATCCGCGGAGTGCCGCGCGAGCGCCGCGCGATCTCGTGCGCGCCGTCGGGGGCGACATGCAGGTCGAGCAGGCCGGCGGCGCGAGTGACGACCTTTTCGAGCTCCTCGACCGAATAGAATTGCAGCCGGATCGGGATGCCGAAGCGGTCGCGCAGCGGGGTGGTGAGCAGGCCTTGGCGGGTGGTCGCGCCGACCAAAGTGAAGCGCGGCAAGTCGATCCGCACCGAGCGCGCCGAGGGGCCCTCGCCGATCATCAGGTCGAGCGCGCGGTCCTCCATCGCCGGATAGAGAATCTCCTCGACCGCGGGCGCGAGCCGGTGGATCTCGTCGATGAACAGCACGTCGCCATCCTCGAGATTGGTCAGCAGCGCGGCGAGATCGCCCGACTTGGCGATGACCGGGCCCGAAGTGGCGCGGAACCCCACGCCCATTTCGCGCGCGACGATCTGCGCCAGCGTGGTCTTGCCTAAGCCCGGCGGGCCGAAGAACAGGACATGGTCGAGCGCCTCGCCGCGCGCCTTGGCGGCCTGGATGAAGACGCGGAGATTCTCGCGCGCGGCCTTCTGCCCGACGAACTCGTCGAGCGACTTCGGCCGCAGCGCGGCGTCGATATCCTCGGGCTTGCGCGCGGGGGCGAGGATGCGGTCGTCGGTCATCGTTTCGCGCCGAGCGCGCCACGCACGTCCATCGCCGCGTGAAGCACGCGCACGATCAAGAGTTCACGCTCGCCGGCACGATAGAGAATCCGGTGCGGCTTATGGGAAAAGACGCGGATGTCCTCGCCATATTCGGGCTGCGACTGCCCGGCTGAGGGATGCTCGCTCGGCAGCACGAAAATCCGATCGAATCCTTCCATGTGCGCGCGAACTGTCCTTACACCCCAATCCTGGAGGCCTTTGGCCTGAATGGCTTCGAGATCGCGGCGAGCCGCGACGCTCAGTCGCAGCCTATTCATCGGGTAATTCGGCCATTATCTCCTTCAGGATATCTCTGGGATCGGCATCGATGACGCCAGAGGCAAGGCCTTCCTCGATCATTGCGCGCACCCATCGCCTGTCGTCCTCCACGGCCTCCTGATCGCGGCGAACGAGATCGCGCAGATACTCGGCGGCATCGGCATAAGCCCCTTCGGCGAGCCGGGTATCAACCCAGTCCTGGAGCGCCGGGGGCATCAAGATGGAAAGCTGGGTCATCGAGTGAATATAAGCCAATCGGAGTCGGCGGCCAATGCGCGTCGTGCGAGGATGCGGGCGTCAGTCACTGTGCTCGACCTCGTCCCCGAGGATATCGACCCAATCGAGCTTGCGCGCTTCCCACACCGAAAACCGCGGCGACACGAAACGCGGATCCTCGAAATTGCCGAGCGGGATGGCGATCGCGTCGAAGATCGGACGCGACTGGTACCAGAGTGTCGCGCCGCAGACCGGGCAGAAGTGGAAGCTCGCCGCGTTGCCGCTGTCGGCGATGTGGACATATTCGGTCGAGCGGCCGCTGGTCGTCACCTGGTCCGCCGGAAAGCGCACCTGCACCGCGAACGCCGATCCGCTGCGCGCCTTGCAGGCGAGGCAGTGGCAGGCGGAGACCCGGATCGGCTCGCCGGCGCATTCGGCGGTGAGCTGGCCGCAGCGGCAGCTTGCGGTGCGGGTGGCGGGGGTCGGGATGCGGTCGGCGTCGGTCATTGCAGCAACGCCTTCAGAAGATCATCGGAGGTCGGCTTGGCCTGTCGCAATATGCCGGCGAGCGTGCCCTTCTTCACTTCGCCATGGAGCGGTACGATGCATACCGCGTCGCCGCGGCGAAGCTTCACGCTGCCGCGCTGGCCCGCCTCCCGAAAACCAAGCTGTTCGAGTGCGCGTACCAAATCTCGCCCGGAGACGGGCGGCAGCTTAGGCATGCTCCCCTATGGTCATGGTGGTGACAATCGGCGCGCCGAAAAAGGTGTTCGGCTCATCCTCGAGGTAGAGCTCGATCGCCTCCCGCAACGCAGCCAGTGCCTCTTCGACCGTTTCACCTTGGGTCGTGGTTCCAGTTTCCGGATTGAAGGCGACATAGCCGCCTTCTTCCGCCGGGTTGAGCACCGCGGTCACCTGCATGGTAAAATCCTTTCGGTCGCCATTCTACTTCGCCGCCTTCCGGAGCGCCAGCCGGACCAGCGCGTCGAGCGTTGCGCCCACGCCCAGCTCGTCGCCCGCCGCGGCGACCGCGCTGCTCGCCTCGGCGGGCTTGAAGCCGAGGTTGAGCAGCGCCGAAACCGCGTCCGCCGCGGCGCCCCCTGCGGCGACCGGCGCGCCGCCGCCGAGCGCGATGCCGCCGGCCTTGTCCTTCAGCTCGTTGGCGATGCGCTGGGCGAGCTTGGGGCCCACTCCGCTGGCGCGGCCGATCATCGCGGTGTCGGCGCGGGCGACGGCGGTGTGGAGCTCGTCGGGCGCGAGGATCGAGAGGATCGCCAGCGCGACCTTGGCGCCGACGCCCTGGACGCTGGTGAGCAGGCGGAACCAGTCACGCTCGTCGGCCGAGGCGAAGCCCATCAGGCGGATCGAATCCTCGCTGACCAGCATCTCGGTATGCACGGTCACCTGGTCGCCGGTGATGCCGAGCGCCGCGAGCGTCCTGGCCGAGGCACCGACCAGATAGCCGACTCCGCCGACATCGATCACCGCATGATCCGCGCCGGTCGCGGCAAGGCGACCGCTGAGATGCGCGATCACGAGTCGCGCGCCCGCAAAGGTAACGAAGGTAACGGGGCGTTCGCGCGGAACGTCGATGAACCGAAGGGCGTCCGCAATGGAATAGGGACCGTCACCCGCAAGATGCCGCCGATGCTCACCGCGCGGTACATAAACGGAACAAGTCCGTGTAGGAAAGCGAAATCGGACTTCACTGCGGCGAGCGCGCAACGGCCTACCCAAGCCGGCCGGGCATTTGCCCCGCGTGCAAAGTGCGGATAGCCTGTGCGCGGGGAATTGGGGGATGAAAACCATGTCGATCTGGAATGCCGATCTGACGACGGAGGATGGCGCGCTGGGCGCTGCACAGATGGGCGGCTATGCCTGTTTCGTCGCGGCCGTACTCGGTGCGATCGCGCTGGCATTCATGTTCGGCATGATCCGGCTTGGCAATGTGATGCCGCTGGTCGGCCTGGCCGCGCTGGCCGAGATACTCGTCTATGTCGTCGCGGGCTTCCGCCTGCACGCGGGGAAGGGTTTCTATTGGGGGATTGCCGCCGCCGTGCTGCTCGCGCTTGGGCTCGCCTTCAAGATCGCGGCGCTTGCCGTGTCGATCGCCATGTTCGTGAACCTGCTGTTGCTGGTCGTCACCATCAACGGCGTTCGCGGTGCCCGCGCGCTCCGGTCGGGCAGGTTCGACGCCGACGAAGTCGCGGATGTGTTCGGCTAGGGCCTGCGCCGCGCGCTTGCCAGGTGATGCGCGTGGCAGATCGCCACCGCGAGCGCGTCGGCGGCGTCGGGGCCGTCGATCTTCACGCCGGGGAGCAGCCGCGCGACCATCGCATGGATCTGCGCCTTCTCCGCCGCGCCGGTGCCGACCACGGCTTTCTTGACCAGGCTGGGAGCATATTCGCCGACCTCGATTCCCGAGCGCGCCGCGGCGCAGATCACCACGCCGCGCGCCTGGCCGAGCTTGAGCGTCGATTGCGGGTTGGCGTTGACGAACACTTCCTCGACCGCGGCGGCTTCGGGGGCGTGATCGGCGACCAAGGCGGTCAGCATCGCGTCGAGATGCGCGAGGCGGCGCGGGAGCGGCGCGGCGCTGTCGGTTTTGAGGCGGCCATTGGCGACGTGGCTGAGGCGATTGCCCTCGGCGCGGATCAGCCCCCAGCCGGTGGTGCCGAGGCCGGGATCGAGGCCGAGGATCAGCATTGGTGGAAAGAAGAAAAGAGGTTCGCGCAAAGACGCGAAGACGCGAAGAAGAAGGAAGAGGGGTTCGCGCGGAGGCGCGGAGGCGCGGAGGCGGTAGGATTCGCCGAGAGCATTGGCGCCGCGTTAGCGGCATTATGGGTGGCACCGTCGATTTTTTTCGAGCTGCTTGCGCGGCGGATGAATTCCTCCGCGCCTCCGCGCCTCCGCGTGAACCCCTTCGCGCCTTCGCGTCTTTGCGTGAACCAAATTATCCCAGCTTCTCCATCACGTCGTCGGGAACCTCGTAATTGCCCCACACCGTCTGGACGTCGTCGTCGTCGTCGAGCGTGTCGATCAGCTTGAGCAGCAGCCCGGCATCGCCCTCGCCGACCGTGACCATCGTCTGCGGGCGCCAGGCGAGCTTGGCGCCTTCGGGCTCGCCGAGCACCGGCACCAGCGCCTTGGCGACTTCGTGGAGATCGCCTTGCGCGGCCCAGACCTCGTGGCCGTCCTCGGTCGACGACACGTCTTCTGCACCTGCCTCGAGCGCCGCCTCGAACACCGTCTCGTCGTCGCCCGCGCCCGCCGGATAAGTGATCAGCCCCATCCGGTCGAAGGCGTGGCTGACCGAGCCCGAGGCGCCCATGTTGCCGCCATTCTTGGTGATCGCGACGCGGACATTGGTGGCGGTGCGGTTGCGGTTGTCGGTCAGCGCCTCGACGATGAGCGACACGCCGCCGGGGCCGAACGCCTCGTAGCGGACCTCCTCGTAATTCTCGGCATCGCCGCGGCTCGCCTTGTCGATCGAGCGCTGGATATTGTCCTTGGGCATCGACGCGGCCTTGGCAGCGTTGACCGCCGCGCGCAGCCGCGGGTTCATGTCCGGATCGGGCAGCCCCATCTTGGCCGCGACGGTGATCTCGCGGCTGAGCTTGGAAAAGGCGCCCGAGCGCTTCTTGTCCTGCGCACCCTTGCGGTACATGATGTTCTTGAACTTGCTATGGCCTGCCATGGTCGGACCCTGGTTAGTCGAGGGGTGTCAGGCCAGCCCGAGCGCGGCCTTGTAGGTGTCGAGCAGCGCCTCCGCCTCGTCGCGGTGGTGCTTCTCCATCTTCCTGAGCTTGACGATCGAGCGCATCGTCTTGACGTCGAAGCCAGTCGACTTGGCTTCGGCATAGACGTCCTTGATGTCGTCGGCGATGCCCTTCTTCTCTTCCTCAAGCCGCTCGATGCGCTCGATGAAGAGGCGCAGCTGCTCGGCGGAAATGCTGTCGGACATGGAATTTCACTCTCGGATTCGTTGGGAAGGGGGGCCGTCTAGGCGATCACACCCGGAGGCTCAACCTTACTGCGGCGGGAAAGGCTGGCGGCGACCGCCAAGCTTGTGGACAACCCCGCGGCGCATCACGAAATCGACATGCTCGAGCACGCGGATGTCGCTCAGCGGATCGCCGGTGACGGCAATGATGTCCGCCGGCAGGCCCGGGACGATCGCGCCGAGCTGGCCCTTGCGGTCGAGCGCATCGGCGGCGTCGATCGTCGCCGCGCGGATCGCCGCCATCGGCGTCATCCCCGCCCCCACCATCAGCGCGAATTCCTGCGCGTTGATGCCGTGGCGCGACACTCCGGTGTCGGTGCCGAAGGCGATGCGCACCCCTGCACGGATCGCGCGGCGGTGGCTGTCGATCGCAGCGGCGGCGGCAGCCTCGGCCTTGGGGCGAGTCGCGGGCGGGAGCAGCCCGGCGCGCGCGGCGGCGAGCGCGGTCTGGGGCGCGAGCATGGTCGGGACCAGCCAGGTGCCGCGCGCCTTCATCAGCGCGATCGTCGCATCGTCGAGGAAGGTGCCGTGCTCGATCGTGTCGGCCCCGGCCTCGACCGCGGCGCGGACGCCCTCCATCGCATGGGCATGGACCGCGACGCGGCGGCCGAAGCTGTGCGCGGTCTCGACGACGGCCTTCATCTCCGCGGCGGTCATCTGCTGGCCGAGCCCGCCGGCGACATTGGAGAGCACGCCCCCGGTCGCGGCGAACTTGATGACCAGCGCGCCCATCCCGATCTGCTGGCGGACCGCGCGGCGGCAATCGTCGGCGCCGTTGCAGGTGTTGATCTGATGCATCGCGATCGCCTCGGCAAACTCGGCGGCGACGCCGTTGGTGCCGTCGCCATGCCCGCCCGAGATCGAGATCATCTGGCCGGCATTGACCACGGTCGGGCCCGCGACCGCGCCGCGCTCGATCGCATCGCGCAGCGCGCGGATCGAGCGGGGGTTGCTGCTGAGGTCGCGGACCGTGGTGAAGCCCGCCTCGAGATCGAGCAGCGCATCCTCCTCGCCGATGACGAACTCGTCGGCGTCGTCGCGGCTGAGCGCCTCGAGCCGCGCCTTCATCGGGTTGCCCTCGAAGAAGAGGTGGACGTGCATGTCGATCAGCCCGGGGAGGACGAACGAGCTGCGCAAGTCGACCAGGGTGGCGCCTGCCTCGGGGGCAACGAAGCCGTCGCGGACCTCGGCGACCTTGCCGTCGCGGACGATGATCGTGCTGTTGCCGCGCGGCGGCTTGCCGGGCTGGTCGAGCAAGGTGCCGGCCTGGATATAAGTCACCCTGGGCGCGGGCGCGGTCTGGGCCAGCGCGGGTGCGGCGAACAACAGCGCGAACGCCGCGAGGATATTGCGGATCATGGTCTCTCCCCTGTGTAGGTGCAGGGGTAGTGGCTCACCGGGCGAGCGGCAATGCCTCGCGGAGCAGCCCGGCGAAGACGCGGCCGGGCTCCTCAAGCATCATCAGGTGCGCCGAATGCTCGAGCCAGACGATGCGCTTCCGGGGCGCCTTCAGCCGCTTCATCCACGTCTCGGCGATCGGCCAAGGGGTGGTATAGTCGTGGCGGCCGAGGAAGAGGATGACGGGCACCTTGACCCGCGTCACCGGCTTGAAGTCGAGCTTCGCCAGCTGGGGCCACATCGTCCGGATCGTGAAGCCGCTGCCTTCGTCCCACGCCTGGCGGTCCGCGGGGGTGTATTCGGGCGAAAGCCGAGGCGCGTGGAAATAGAAATCGGCATTGTCGCGGCCGGCGGCGAGCGCGCCGTAGCGGATCGACCACCTGCGCTCGACTTCCATCCTCGCCGGATCGAGCTCGCCGGGGCCCGGATAGGGGCGCAGCGCCTCGAGCGCGGCCACCGCCTCGGCATTCTCATGCTTGCGCGCCTGGTCGAGCGTCCATTCGAAGCCGAGCGCCTCGTTGCCGCGCACGTCGATCAGCTGGCCCATGCCGATATAGGCGTAGAGCAGGTCGGGGCGCTTCACTGCAACCATCAGCCCGACCGCCGAGCCCCAGCTATGCCCGACGACGAAGACCTTGCGCTTGCCGTAGCGCTTGCGGAGCAGGTCGATCAGCTCGATCGCATCGTCGCGGTAGCGCTCGGGGGTCAGCGTCGGGGCGAGCGCCTTGGGGTCGTTGAGCGGGAAGGAGCGGCCGGCGCCGCGCTGGTCCCACTGGACGACAGTGAAATAATCCTCCCACGGCCGCTGGAACGCCCAGGCGACCGGCATCTCGACTGCGCCGGGGCCGCCATGGATGAAGACCAGGATCGGATTGGCGCGATCGGCGCCGCGGACATTGACGACCTGGCGGGCGCCGCCAAGCTCGGCGGTGAAGGTCTCCTGCACGCCGTTCGGGGTGACGATCCGGCCGATATCGGCGACGATCTCCTTGCCCGGCGCATAGGGGTCGGGCGGGGTCTGCGCGAGCGCGGGACCCGCGACAATGAGCGCAAAGGCGGCAGTGATCGACTTCCAGCGCATTCCCAACTCCGTCACCCCCGCGAAAGCGGGGGCCCAGCTCCCGAAGCTTCAACAGATACCACAGCTGTTTCGCCCAACCGCTTCTGCACGAGATGGGTCCCCGCTTTCGCGGGGATGACGAAAGAAGATGACGACTGAGCCGTTACCGGCCCGGCTCGGTCATCGACGGCGGGTCGCTTGCCGGGAAGCTCTCGTCGAGCGCTTCGTCGAGCAGGTCCTGGCGGTGGTTCTTCGCGACGCTCGCTTCCATGCGGGCGAGTTGCTCCTCGGTGGCCTCGCTCTGGTGCCGCACCTTCCATTCCGCCTGGGGCATGCCGTAGACGATCGCGCGCGCCTCCTCCTTGCCGAGCGCCGGATCGGCTTCCTGGATCCAGTCCGACAGGCAGTTGCGGCAAAAGCCGCCCAGCCCCATCAAATCGACATTCTGCGCGTCGGTGCGGTGCTGCAGATGGCGCACCAGCCGGCGGAATGCGGCGGCCGCGACATGGTCGTCGAGCGTGTCGAGCGTTTTCACCTATGCCTCCAAACTTGATCGCAGCGCATTAACGGCTAGAGGCAGGCGCGTACAGTTCGAGGGATATGACAACGATGACACGCGCCATCAGTCCGCGATCCCGGAAAGTCCGCATCCTTGCGACCCTGGGCCCCGTCAGCAACACGGCCGAGATGATCGAGCGGCTGTTCGACGCCGGCGCCGACGCCTTCCGCGTCAACATGAGCCATGGCGACCAGGCGTCGAAGATCCCGGTGTTCGAGGCGATCCGCGGGCTCGAGAAGAAGCTCGGGCGGCCGACGACGATCCTCGCCGACCTGCAGGGTCCCAAATTGCGCGTCGGCAAGTTCGCGGAAGGGCGGGTGATGCTGGTGACCGGCCACGAGTTCATCCTCGACCGCGACCCCACCCCCGGCGACGCGACTCGCGTCGAGCTGCCCCACCGCGAGATTTTCGAGGCGGCCGAGGTCGGCGCGCGGCTGCTGCTCGACGACGGCAAGCTGGTGCTGCGCGTGCTGAGCCATTCGCCCGACCGGATGACGACGCTGATCGAGGTCGGCGGCGCGCTGTCCAATTCGAAGGGGCTCAACGTCCCCGACATGGTGCTGCCGATGGCGGCGCTGACCGACAAGGACCGCAGCGACCTCGCCTTCGCGGTCGAGATGGGTGCCGACTGGATCGCGCTGAGCTTCGTCCAGCGGCCCGAGGACCTGATGGAGGCGCGGCGGCTGATCGGCGGCAAGGCGGCTTTGCTCGCCAAGATCGAGAAGCCCTCGGCGATCGCGCGGCTCGAGGAGATCGTCGAGCAGTGCGACGGGGTGATGGTCGCGCGCGGCGATCTCGGCGTCGAGCTGCCGCCCGAGACCGTGCCGCCGCTGCAGAAGCGCATCGTCGAGACCGCGCGCCGTCTCGGCCGTCCGGTGATCGTCGCGACGCAGATGCTCGAATCGATGATCACTTCGCCTTCGCCGACGCGCGCCGAGGTCTCCGACGTCGCGACCGCGGTCTATGACGGCGCCGATGCGATCATGCTCTCGGCCGAGAGCGCCGCGGGCGACTGGCCGGTCGAATCGGTGGCGATGATGCATTCGATCGCCGACGCGGTCGAGCGCGACCCGACGCATGGCGACCGCGTCCACTTCACCGTGCTGCGCCCCGATCCGACCACCGCCGACGCGCTGGCCGAGGCGGCCAAGGGCATCGCCGCGACGGTGTCGGCCTCGGCGATCGTCTGCTTCACCGTGTCGGGATCGACTGCGCGGCGGATCGCCCGCGAGCGGCCCGCGGTGCCGATCATGGTGCTGACTCCCAAGCTCGAGACCGCGCGGCGGCTGGGGCTGCTATGGGGCGTCCACGCGGTCCACACCCGCGACGTCGGCTCGTTCGAGGAGATGGTCGCCAAGGCCAAGCGGATGGCGCTGCGCCACCACATCGCCGCGGCGGGCGACCGGGTGATCGTGTGCGCAGGCGTGCCGTTCGGGACCCCGGGATCGACCAATGTGCTCCATGTCGTGCGGATCATGGGCGACGAGCTCAAGACGTATCGGGGGAGCGATACGCCGGCTTGATCATGGGAGGCGATAGGCGAGCGGATGCGCCAATAGCCTGCTGTCTCGCGTGAGCAGTTTCGCGCCGAGCTCCTGCGCGTGAATCAGCAATTGCTCGTCAAACGGATCCTTGTGCGGAGTCGGGTGCTCTAGCACCGCACAGGCTTGATCGGCGGTCAGCGG
Organism: Pseudomonadota bacterium; assembly: GCA_040388355.1. GTDB lineage: Bacteria > Pseudomonadota > Alphaproteobacteria > Sphingomonadales > Sphingomonadaceae > Sphingomonas. The sequence goes on from JAZKCD010000026.1 coordinate 56,847, forward strand.
CAGCGTCTCGATGCCAAGCCGCCCGAGGCCCGCGAGCACGTCCGCGGGATCGGCAGGGCCCTTGCGCCTGCCGTCGCTCCCGAGGGTTCGCCATTTGATGCGCAGCTCCCAAAGCGACATTGCCGACGCGGCCGCTTCGTTCGATTCGATCAGCCGCTGCTCGGCGATCGTCAGCCGGTCCGCGAAGACTGTGACCCACAGGACATAGTGCGTGTCGAGCAGCAGCTTCACGCGCGCGTCGAATCCCAATCGTCGCCGATGCCCAGCGCTTCGCGGCTAAAAGCGGGATCGTCGAACTCGGGCGGCCAGACGTCTTCGGGTTTCAGCTTGTCCCAGCCGCGTTCCTTGCGAAACTGCTCAAGCGCATCCCAATCCAGGCCTTTCCCGCCCGTCGGCGGGCCCATCTCGGCGACGGGCTTGCCGTTCTTGGTGATGGTGACGTGCTCGCCGCGCTCGGCCGCATCGAGCGCGGTGGCGAAATTGGCGCGGGCTTCGCGGACGGACATTTTCATCGGCCGGCTCCTGATCGTGTACACCATGTACACAACGTACCCCGATCAATCAAGCAGCCCGAATTCCACCAGCTCCGCCCGGAACGCCGCCGCGTCGGTGAACAGCACGGCGTGGATGCCCGCGTCGCGCGCCGCGTCCACATTCGCGGCATTGTCGTCGACGAACACCGCCTCGCCCGGCGCCAGTCCGAATCGCTTCAGCGCCAGCGCGTAGATCGCCGGATCGGGCTTGAATATCTTCTCGTCGCCCGAGACGACGATGTCGCGGAAGCGGCCGAACACGGCGTGCTCCCGCGCCTTGAAGGGCGGCCAGAACTCGCCCGAGAAATTGGTGATGCCGAACAAGGGCACGCCCGCCGCATCGAGTTCCTCGACGATTTCCACCATGCCGGGAATCGCCGCGGGGATCGTCTCGTTGAAGCGCGGCTGCCACGCGGCGATCAGCGCTTCATGCTCGGGAAACTGCGCGATCAGCTCGGCCGAGGTCTCGGCGAAGGGGCGGCCCTCGTCGTGCTGGAAATGCCAGTCGCGCGTGACGACCGTGTCCAGAAACGCGTCGAGCGCCCGATCGTCCTCGATCAGGCGCTCGTAGAGGAACCTGGGGTCCCATTGGTACAGCACCTGGCCGACATCGAAGATGACGGCCCTGGGCTGAGTCACGCGGCTCAGCCCTGGCGGGCTTTGAAGCGGCGATTGACCTTGTTGATCACGTAGATGCGCCCACGGCGGCGGATCACGCGGTTGTCGCGGTGCCGGCCCTTGAGCGACTTCAATGAATTCACGATCTTCATGATCGATTCGCTTCTCGAATTTGAATGCTGGAAAAGAGGCGCCGCCCTAAGGGCCGAGCGCAGCCAAGTCAAGGCACCCGAGCCCTTGGCAGGACGTTACGGAACCGACTCGGCAGGACTCTTGTTTGAGGCGATGAACGCGGGTCCCGCGCGACAGGAGGCAGGCCGATGCAGAGAGTTTTGGGAATCGCTATGATCGGTGCGGCTGCGTTGCTCTCGGGCTGCGCCACCACCAGCCGGCCGGGGCCGATCGACGTCACGCGCTTCCATCTCGGCACGCCGATCGCAGGCGATTCGGTCAGCGTCGAGTCGCTCACCGGCTTTGCCGGGGTCAGCCCCGAGGACCAGGTCTATATCGGCGCGGTCTCGACCGAGCTGGCGCGGCTGGGCTTCAGCCCGCAGGCCGGCGAGGCCTCGCGCTACATCGCCGCGGTCTCGTACAAGCATGTCTCGCGCGGGATGGTGCGCAAGCCCCCGCCGGTGACGATCGGGATCGGCGGCGGCAGCTTCGGCGGCGGGCGGCGCGGCGGCGCGGGCGTCGGCGTGGGGGGCAGCTTCGGGATCGGCGGCGGCACCGCGGAGGTGATCGGCACCGAGATGAGCGTGCAGATCAAGCTGCGCAGCGACCGGAGCATCGTCTGGGAGGGCCGCGCGGTGACCGAGGGGCTGAGCGGCGCCGGCACGTCGGCCGCGATAACCGCCGATCGCCTCGCAAAAGCGCTGTTCAAGGGCTTTCCCGGCGAGTCCGGCATCACTATCACGGTGAAATGAGCATCCAGATCAACGCCGCCTTCGACAGCGGCAACATCCGTGTCGTCGGCATCGAAGGCGACCGCGTCGACCTCGAGATCGTCAAGGATCACTTGTCCGACTTCTACCAGTGGTTTCACTTCCGCCTGAGCGGCGCGAAGGGGCGCACGCTGACCTTCCGCATCGTCAACGCGGGCGGCGCGGCCTATGCGTTCGGCTGGCCGGGGTACAAGGCGCGGTGGAGCGCCGACCGCCAGGCGTGGCGCACGACCGACTCGTCCTACGCCGACGGGGTGCTGAGCTTCACCAAGGCGGTCGACACCGATATCGTCTGGTTCGCCTATTTCGCGCCTTACTCGATGGAGCGGCACCACGATCTGGTCAGCCGCATCGCGCTGATGCCGGGGGTGAGCCACCGCGAGCTCGGCCAGACGCTCGACGGGCAGCCGATCGACTGCCTCACGCTCGGCGAGGGCCCCAGGCAGGTCTGGCTCTATGCCCGCCAGCACCCCGGCGAGACGATGGCCGAATGGTGGATGGAAGGCGCGCTCGAGATGCTGACCGACGCGGGCAACGCCACCGCGGCGGCGCTGCGGCAGAAAGCCACCTTTCACATCGTCCCCAACATGAACCCCGACGGGTCGCGCCGCGGGCATCTGCGCACCAACGCCGCGGGGATCAACCTCAACCGCGAATGGCATTCGCCGACGCCCGAGAAGAGCCCCGAGGTCCTCGTCGTCCGCAACCGGATGGACGAGACCGGCGTCGATTTCGCGATGGACGTGCATGGCGACGAAGCGATCCCCGCCAATTTCATCGCGGGCTTCGAGGGCATCCCGAGCTGGACCGACGAACTGGGCGAGAAATTCTATACCTTCGCGAGGGCGTTGGCCGAGGCCACGCCCGAGTTCCAGCTCGACCTCGGTTACGAGAAATCGGCGCCGGGGCAGGCCAATCTGTCGATGTCGACCAACCAGCTCGCCGAGCGGTTCGGCGCGGTGTCGATGACACTCGAGATGCCGTTCAAGGATCACGAGGCCAATGCGGATGCCGAGTTCGCGTGGAGCCCGGCGCGGTGCAAGGTGCTGGCGGAGGCGTGCCTCGGCACGCTGGCGGGGATGATCGACGAGATCTGAAGATCGGTTGGGGGACCGCGTTCATGCAAATCCGCGAAGGCGGGCTCGACGAGCCGCAAGTCATCGACCTGCTCCGCCTGCATTTCGCCGGGATGCTGGCCAATTCGCCCGAGGGGAGCTGCCATTTCCTCGACCTGTCCGGCCTCAAGACCCCCGACGTCACCTTCTGGACCGCGTGGGACGGCGACGCGCTGCTCGGCTGCGGGGCGCTCAAGCAGCTCGATGCGGCGCATGGCGAGATCAAGTCGATGCGCACGAGCCCTGAGCATCTCGGCAAGGGCGTCGGCGCGCATGTCCTCCAGCAGATCATGGCGACCGCGCGCGCGCGCAACTATCGGCGGCTGAGCCTCGAGACTGGCTCGGCACCCGCGTTCGACGCGGCGCACGCGCTCTACCGCAAGTTCGGCTTCTCCGACTGCCCGGCGTTCGGCGACTATCCCGCGGACGATCCGTTCAGCCGCTTCATGACGCGAGTGCTGTGACGTGATGCTGGCGCTGGCGCTGCTGGCGGCGGACCCCGGAGTCGCGGACAAGCCGCTGTTCCGCGATCCGGTGCATGACGGCGGCGCCGATGCCTCGACGGTCTATGATCCGGCGCGACGCGAATGGCTGATCTTCTACACCAACCGCCGCGCCAATGTCGCCTTCGCCGACTCCAAGGACGTCGCCTGGGTCCACGGCACCCGGATCGGCATCGCCCGCTCGAGGGACGGCAATCATTGGACCTACAAGGGCGTCGCCGCGATCCCCGAAGCCTGCACCGGCGCGACTTTGTGGGCGCCCGAGATCCAGCGCTTCGGCGACACCTGGCACATGTGGCTGACGGTGGTGCCGGGGGTCTTCTCCAGCTGGAACGCGCCGCGCTTCATCGTCCACCTCACCAGCCGCGATCTCGAAAGCTGGACCTGCGGCGAGCGGCTCGACCTCGGATCGGACCGGGTGATCGACGCCAGCGTCGCGGCGCTGCCCGGCGGCGGCTACCGGCTGTGGTACAATGACGAGCGGCTGGGCAAGGCGATCCGCTACGCCGACAGCACCGACCTCGTGCACTGGCAGGTCAAGACCACCGTGGTCGACACGCCGGGCGAGGGCCCCAAGGCGTTTCGCTGGAAAGGCAGCTGGTGGCTGATCAGCGACGCGTGGCGCGGGCTGCTGGTGATGCGGTCCGGCGACGGGGCGCAGTGGATACGGCAACCCGACTATCTGCCCGCCGCGCCGGGGCGCCGGCGCACCGATCGCGCCAAGGGCCAGCATCCCGACGTGATCGTCTCGGGGAATCGCGCCTATCTGATCTACTTCGTCCACCAGGGCGGCGAGCCCGAGGCCGAGCGCGACTCGCTGTGGCAGCGGCGCACCGTGCTCCAGGTCGCCGAACTGAAAGAGCAGGGCGGCATCATCACCGTCGATCGCGAGGCACCGGTGCGGATGCGGCTGACCCCGCCCAGGGCGCGATAGCGACCCCGTTGCCCCTTGCCACGTTGCCGCTAAAGAACGCGGCAACCCAAGGAGCCCCGCATGCCCAGCCTCGTCCTGATCCGCCACGGCCAGTCGGCCTGGAACCTCGAGAACCGCTTCACCGGCTGGTGGGACGTCGACTTGACCGAGCAGGGCCGGGGCGAGGCCTGGGCCGCGGGGGAGCTGCTGCGCGACAAGGGTCTCGATTTCGACATGACCTTCACCAGCTTCCAGACCCGCGCGATCAAGACGCTCAACCTCGCGCTCGAAGCGATGGGGCGGCTGTGGCTGCCGACCGAGAAGAGCTGGAAATTGAACGAGCGGCATTATGGCGGTCTGACCGGGCTCGACAAGGCCGAGACCGCGGCGCTCCACGGCGAGGACCAGGTCAAGATCTGGCGCCGCAGCTTCGACATTCCACCGCCGCTGCCCGAGGAGGGATCGCCCTGGGATCTGGCGAAGGACCCGCGCTATCACGGCGTGCCGATCCCCCAGACCGAGAGCCTGAAGGACACGATCGCGCGGGTGCTGCCCTATTGGGAGGAACGGATCGCGCCCGAGCTTCGCGCAGGCAAGCGCGTGCTGATCTCGGCGCACGGCAATTCGCTGCGCGCGCTGGTCAAGCATCTCTCGGGGATTTCGGACGACGCGATCGCCAGCCTCGAGATCCCGACCGGCCAGCCGATTGTCTACGAGCTCGACGATGCGCTGGGCGCTGTCGATCGCTATTATCTGAGCGAACGCTAGACCGACATCAGCGCATCGAAGCCGCCGCTGCGCCATTCGCGGGTGCGGCGGACCTCGATCTCGATCCATTGCGGCTTGTCTTGCGCGCCCGGCTGGACCCGCAGCCGATAGGCGCGCGGCGCGGCCGGGATGCGGACGCGGCAGCCATAGTCGGTCTTGAGCCCGACTCCGCAGGATTCGCTTGGATAGGCCTTGCCCTCGCTGGTCAGCGCGAGCGAAGCGGGCCGGCCGTCGGGCACGCCCGGGCAGCCATAGACAAAGGCATAGGCGTCGAGGGGATCGGCGACGCGCTCGGCGGGAAGGCCCAGCGCGGCGTGCGCCGGCTTCCACCCGCTGTAATTCTGGACGTCGACGGTGCAGCCGGTCGGGTTGGCGATGACGCGCGCGGTGACGCTCTCGGCCTCATAGGGATGCACCACGACGCCGATCGCGGCGAACGCGACAGCGGCGATGATGAGGAGGGCCCGGCGCATCGCGCGACTCTATCCGATCCGCACCGCCGCACAACCGCGTTGCCCTTCGCGCAACGCGTCGCTAGGCAGCGGCCACCTCGCGGGAGCACGGGAATGGCGGAAGCGCCTCTGGTCGGCATCATCATGGGCAGCACCTCCGATTGGGAGACGATGCGCCATGCCGCCGATCGCCTGGGCGAGCTCGGCATCGCGCATGAGACCAAGGTCGTCTCGGCGCACCGCACCCCGCAGCGGCTGTTCGACTATGCCGCGGGCGCGGCGGGGCGCGGGCTCAAGGTGCTGATCGCCGGCGCGGGCGGCGCGGCGCATCTGCCGGGCATGGCGGCGTCGATGACGCATTTGCCGGTGCTCGGCGTGCCGGTCGAATCCAGGGCGTTGAAGGGCATGGATAGCCTGCTCTCGATCGTCCAGATGCCCGCGGGGATCCCGGTGGGGACGCTGGCGATCGGGCCGGCGGGCGCGGCCAATGCCGGGCTGCTGGCGGCGGCGATCCTCGCGACCGGCGACGAGGCGCTGTCGCAGCGGCTCCAGGCGTGGCGCGCGGCGCAGACCGACAGCGTCGCGACCGATCCCGAATGACGCTGATTCCGCCGGGATCGACGATCGGCATATTGGGCAGCGGCCAGCTCGGCCGGATGCTCGGGGTGGCGGCGGCGCAGCTCGGCTACCGCATCCACGTCTTCGCGCCCGAGAGCGGCCCGGCGTGCGACATCGCCTCGGCCTTCACCAAGGCGGAATATCACCAGTCGGATTTGCTGATCGCCTTTGCCGAGGCGTGCGACGTCGTCACCTACGAGTTCGAGAATGTGCCGCTCAGCCCGCTGGGGCTGATCGCGGACAAGGTGCCGATCCGTCCGGGTCTCAAGGCGCTCGAGATCGCGCAGACGCGGCATCTGGAGAAGGCGTTCGTCCGCGACCTCGGCGGCCGAACCGCGCCGTTCGCAGTCGCCAACGATGTCGGCGAGCTGATCCCGGCGCTCGAAAGGATCGGGCTGCCGGCGATCATCAAGACGATCCGGATGGGCTATGACGGCAAGGGCCAGGCGCGGGTCGACGATATCGCGACGGCGCGCGCGGCGTGGCACGCGGTCAGGCGCCAGCCGTCGATCGTCGAGGGGTTCGTCACCTTCAGCCACGAATTCTCGATCCTGATCGCGCGCGGCCCCGGTGGCGAAGCGGTGAGCTATCCGCCGCCGTGGAACGAGCATCGCGCCGGCATCTTGCATCGCTCGAGCGTCCCCGCGCCGCCCGCGATCGCCGCGCAGGCCGCCGAAGCCACGGCGCTGGCGGCGAAGGTCGCCGAGGCGCTCGACTATGTCGGGGTGCTCGCGCTCGAATTCTTCGCGACCGCGGCGGGGCCGGTGTTCAACGAGATGGCGCCGCGGGTGCACAATAGCGGCCACTGGACGATCGAGGGCGCCGAGACCTCGCAGTTCGAGAACCATATCCGCGCGATCTGCGGCCTGCCTTTGGGCTCGACCGCGCTGACCGGCGCGCGGGCGGAGATGGTCAATTTGATCGGCGACGAAGCCGAAACCTGGCCCGCGCTGACCGCCGAACCGGGCGCGCACCTCCACCTCTACGGCAAGCACGAGATCCGCGCCGGGCGGAAGATGGGGCATGTCACGCGCGTAGTGCGCTGACCCCCGGCTAGGCGCGGAAGCCGAGCCTGTTCTCGGTTCCGGAGACCAGCCTGCGGATATTCGCGCGGTGGCTGGAAATGACGACCAGCCCGATCAGCAGCGCGAACAGGTTGAACCAGAGGGTGTTGCCGAACACCGGCAGGAACGAGATCGCCACGAAGAGCATCGTCGCGCTCACCGTTCCCAGCGAAACATAGCGCGTCAGCGCGATGACCGCCGCAAAGACGCCGAGGCAGATCAGCGCCATCGGCCAGTCGATCATGAACATCACGGTCGCTGCGATCAGCGCGCCCTTGCCGCCCCTGAAACCGAAGAAGACCGGCCAGTTATGCCCGGCGACCACGCCCGCCCCCGCGGCCAGCAGGCTGACGCAGTCGACCGCTTCTCCCGAACGGACATGGACGCCGAGGCCGAGACCGATCAGGCAGGCGAGCGCGCCCTTTGCGATATCGCCCGCCAGGACCAGCGCCGCCGCACCTTTCCCGAGCACCCTGAGCGTATTGGTAAGCCCGGCGCTGTTGCTGCCATGGGCGGTGATATCCTTGCCGTAGAGCCGCCCGACGATCACCGCCGTGTTCAGGCTCCCCAGAAGATAGCCCAGCGCGAGCGCCAGCACGGTCTTCAGAATCTCGATCATCGATCCCCTTCCCCGCCACCCAAGAAAAAGGCCCGCCTCCTCGTCGGACGCGGGCCTTTCTCGATCCGTCGCGGAACGCCTCAGCTCACGCGCGTGCCCGTCAGCGGGAACGCGCCGAACGCGCCCGCGGTCACGGTGCCGGTGATGGTGTCGCCGTCGACCGTCGCGTCGCCGTCGAGCGTCATCGGCATCGGCACGGTGATGTCGAGCTTCCAGGTCAGGCGGTCGCCGTCGACCTTGCCGTCCTTGATCTCGGTGGTGCCCATCGCGCCCGAATAGGTGCCGGTGAAGCTGTCGCCGTCGCTGGCAATGGTGAGCGTCGCCTTCTGGTCGCCCATCGGCGATTTGACCAACGTATCCCAGTTGCCGTCTACATTCGCCATCTTGTCTCTCCTAAAATCCTTGGCCTATTTCGCCGGCTTGGGTGTCGCCACGCTGGCCGCGGGGATCACCTCGACAGGCAGGCCGATGCTGTCAAGCTGCGGCTTGACCTTGGCGGCGTCGCCCACGACCACGAACACGAAGCGGTTCGGGTCGAGAGCCCCGCGTGCCGCAGCGTCAAGCTGCTGCACGGTCATGCTGCGATATTTTTGCGCGAGCGTGTCGTAGAAATCGTCGGGCCGGTGCCGCAGGTCGTTCTGCTGCATCGCCGTCAGCACCGCCCCCGCCGTCTCGAATCGCCCGGCCAGCTCGCGCGTCGAGCCGTTGACTTCGCGGGTGAGCTCGACCGCGGTGACGCCCTTGCTCGTCAGGAACTCGCTGATCTGCTGCTGGATCGCCTTGATCGAGTCGCCGGTGCGGTCGGCCTGGACCGGCGCGCTGATCGAATAGGGCACCGCATGCTCTAGCCACTGGAAGCCGCCGCCCGCGCCGTACGACCAATGCTTGTTCTCGCGCAGCTCCATGTTGATCCGCGACAGGAAGCCCGAGCCGAGCACCTGGTTGGCAGTGAGTTCGGCAAGCAGTTCGCGCTGCGGATCGAGGCTGGTCATCTGCACCGCGACGATCTGCGACTGGGGCGAATTGGGCCGGTCGATCAGCACGATTTTGGGCTGGGCCATTTGCGGCGCGGCGCCGAACGCCTTGACCCCGGCCGGACCCTCGCCCCGCCAGCCGCCGAAGCGCGCCTCGAGCGCGGCGCGAACCTCGGCGAGCGGACGGTCGCTGACCACGAACAGCTTGGCCTTGTCCGGACGGATCCAGGCGCGGTGGAAGGCGACGAGGTCGTCGCGCGTCAGCTTGGCGACCACGGCGGGATCGCCGCTGCCCGCCGCGAGCTTCGCATAGGGGCTGCCGGCGCCGTAGACGAGCGTCGGCGCCACCCGGCCGGCAAGGCCCTGCGGGCTGGTCAGCTCCTGCGCGATGCCGGTGAGCAGCTGGCTGCGCACGCGCTCGACCTCGGCCGGCGCGAACGCCGGATGCTGGACCATGTCGGCGAACAGGTCGAGCGAGGCGGCGAGGTTGGGGCTCGGCGTCTGGAGCGTCAGATAGGTGCGGTCGGGGCCGCTGCCGGTGCCGACATCCGCGCCGAGCCGCTCGCGCGCTGCGGCCAGCCCCGCCGAATCGAGGCTCGGCGTGCCTTCGTCGAGCAGCGACAGCGTCAGGCTCTGGGTGCCGAGCTTGCCGTCGGGATCGGCGGCGACCCCGGCATCGAAGCTCATCACCACCTGGGTGAGCGGCATCGCAGTGCGACTGGCGTAGATGATCTCGATGCCGTTCGAGAGCCGGCTGCGCTCGACCGTCGGGAAGTCGATATCGGCGATCTCGGCGACGCCGGGCAGCGGCCCGCGCGTGCCCTTGACCGGCTCGGCCTTGGGGCCGTCGGCCTTGGCGACGGCGACCGGCGCGGCTTCCTGATAGGCTTCGCGGTCGCCGGGCTCGACCATCACGGTGAGCGCGGGGCGCGTCAGCCATTTCTGAGCGGCGGCCCGGACCTGCGCCGGAGTGACCGCGGCCATCGCCTGGAGCTCCTTGCGGAAGTGCAGCGGATCGCCCGAATAGAGCTCGCCCGACGCCAGCGCGACTGCCTGCCCGCCAAAGCCGCCGACCGCCTCGAGGCCCTCGATCCGGTCGGCGACATTGGTGGTCGCGACGCGGGTGACTTCGTCGGCGCTCGGGCCGTTCTTGATCAGGTCGGCGATGATCTCGTCGAGCCGCTTGTTGACCGCGGCGACATCGGTGCCGGGCTTGACCACGACCTGCACGGTGAAGATGCCCAGCTGCGCCATCGACTGGACTCCCGCGGAGACCTGCACCGCGACGCCTTCCTTGCGGACCAGCGTGTTGTCGAGCCGCGAGCTGGCGAGCCCGCCGAGCACTTCGCCGAACACGTCGAGCGCAGTCGCGTCCTTGTCGTTGAGCCCGGGGACGGTCCAGGTACGAAGAATCAGCGTCGCGGCGACGCGGTCCTTGATCGTCACGCTCTTGGGTGCGGCGAGGGTCGGGATCTCGACCGTGGGGAGCACGCTCTTCGGGCCCGCGGGGATGGCGCCGAAATATTTCTCGACCAGCGGGCGCGCTTCCTTCGCATCGATGTCGCCGGCGAGGACGAGCACGGCGTTGTTCGGGCCGTAATGCGACTGGAACCAGTGCTTGACGTCGTCGAGGCTGGCGGCGTCGAGATCGGCCATCGACCCGATCGGGGTATGGCCATAGGCGTTGCCCGCGAGCAGCTCGTCGAGCACCTTGTAATAGACCAGGCCATAGGGCTGGTTGTCGTTCTGGCGCTTCTCGTTCTGGACGACGCCGCGCTGCTCGTCGAGCACCGCCTGAGTGATCGCGCCGGTCAGATGGCCCATCCGGTCGCTCTCGAGGAACAGCGCGCGGTCGAGCGCCGGGCGCGGCACGGTCTCGAAATAATTGGTGCGGTCGAAGCTGGTGGTGCCGTTGAAGTCGGTCGCGCCGACTTGCTTGAGCGGCTCGAAAAAGTCGCCCGGGGCATTCTCGGATCCGTTGAACATCAGATGCTCGAACAGGTGCGCGAAGCCGGTCTTGCCGCTGGGCTCGTGCTTCGATCCGACATCGTACCAGGTCGAGACCGCGACGATCGGCGCCTTGCGGTCGGTATGGACGATGACGCGCAGGCCGTTGGCGAGCGTGAAGCGCTCGTAGGGCAGGTCGACGCGCTTGACGAGCTCGGCGACCGGCACCGGCTTGGCGGCGGGTTTGGCAGCGGCTGGCGCAGGCGCAGCCGTCTGGGCGAAGGCAGGAGCGGCAAGCGCGCAGGCGGCGGCGCTGCAGAGCAGGAGGAACGGCTTCATGCTGGGAATCCCCGGAAAATCATGGTGGTTGGGGCCAACCATAGCGTCCGGGCAAGCCGCCGCAACCGAAACCGTGTTGCCCGGACAGGGCACTTCCGGCGCGCAGGTTTTTCCACTAGCCTGAACGGGTTGCCGTGCTTTCCCGGGGGATGATCGAATGCGTATCCGCTTGATTCTGGCCGCGATTGCGCTCGGCCTCGCCCCGGCGGCAGCGCTTGCCCAGGCGGCGCCGCCGCGCGCGCCCGCCGAGCCGGTGTTCACCGCCGAAGGCATCAAGGCGCATGTCGATTTCCTCGCCGACGACCTGCTCGAGGGCCGCGACGCGGGAACCCGCGGGCACGAGATCGCGGCGCGCTACGTCGCCACCCGGTTCGAGGCGCTGGGGCTCAAGCCCGGCGGCACCAACGGCGGCTGGTACCAGCAGATGCCGCTCGCGGTCTATTCGCTCGACGCCGATGCGCCCGCCTCGGTCATGGTCGGCGACAAGAAGTTCGAGAACCGCGCCGACGTCCTGATCGCCGCGAGCCCGCGCAGCGGCGACGGGCTCCAGACCGTCACTGCCGCCGCGGTGTTCGTCGGCTATGGCGAGGAGGCCGATTATGCCGGGCTCGACGTCAAGGGCAAGTTCGCGGTGATGCTGGTCGGCACCCCCAAGGGCCAGGACGCCGCCAAGGAGGATCGCGGCATCGTCGCGCGCGACCACGGCGCGGCGGGCATCCTCTACGTACTGAGCGACCTCGATGCCAGGAAGATGAACTGGGCCGCCGCGGGGGCCTATTTCACCCGCGAGCAGACCAACTGGCTCGGCCCCAACGGCGCGCCGAACGGAATCGATCCGGGGGTGAAGATCGGCGGTTACGTCAAGGCGACCGCCGCCGCGGCGCTGTTCGCCGGCAGCCCGATGACCGCCGAGCAGGTCTTCGCCGCCGCCGCCGCGCCCGACGGCGCCCGGCCCAAGGGCTTCGCGCTCAAGCCCAGGGTGACGGTCACGCGCACCAACCGCGTCAGGATCGTCGAGACCCCGAACGTGATCGGCATTCTCCCCGGCGCCGATCCGCGGCTGGCGAGCGAATATGTCGTGCTGTCGGCGCATCTCGACCATGAAGGCACCGACCCCAACCTCCCCGGCCCCGACAAGATCTACAACGGCGCGATGGACAATGCCGCGGGCGTCGCGACGATGCTCGAGGCCGCGCGCGCCTTTGCCGAGAGCGGCAAAAGGCCCAAGCGCTCGATCCTGTTCGTCGCGCTCACCGCCGAGGAGGACGGGCTGCTCGGCTCGGACTATCTCGCGCATTATCCGGTGGTGGGCAGCGGCAGGGTGGTCGCCGACGTCAATCTCGACATGCCGATCCTGCTCTACGACTTCAAGGACGTGGTCGCGTTCGGCGCCGAGCATTCGACGCTGGGACCGATCGTTTCCCGCGCTGCGGCGCGCATGGGAGTGACGCTGTCGCCCGATCCGGTGCCCGAGGAGCAGCTGTTCGTCCGCTCGGACCATTACAGCTTCGTCAAGGCGGGCGTGCCCTCGGTGTTCCTCGTCACCGGCTTCGCCAATGGCGGCGAAAAGGCGTTCCGCGACTTCCTGGCGCACAATTACCACAAGGTCAGCGACCAGAGCGACCAGCCGATCAACTGGCAGGCGGGGGCCAAGTTCGCGCAGATCAATTACCTCATCGCCCGCGAGATCGCCGACGGGGCCGAGGCGCCGCGCTGGTACGAAGGCAACAGCTTCGGCGACCGCTACGCGCCGGGCCAGCCGCGCGCGCCGGCACCGCCGCCGCCAGCGCCGGCAAAGCCCTAGCGGTAGCGCGCCAGCGCCTCGCGCGCCCGCTGGTCGGCGGCTTCCACGATCGGCCACACCGCTTCGATCGCGGCCTCGTCACGGCGCCATTTGTCCGCGCTGGGCGCGGTGACCACGGTCGGCGACAGCGGCAGCGCGTCGGACAGCGTCCGGTCCCAGCCGAGCCCGAGCCTGCCGCAAAGCCCCGCCATCGTTTCCTGCGGATCGGCGAGGAAGTCGGCATAGGAGACCCCGATCACCCGCCCCGTCGGCAGCGCGTCGAGGCTGTCGAGCAGCAACCCGGTCGTCGCCGCCCATTGGTGCGCGACGATCTCGGGCAGCGGCCGGCCGACCAGGTCGCGCCAGCCGGGGACCAGCAGCAGCGACCAGGGCGTGCCGGTCCAGCCGGGCAGCAGCGGATAGGTGCGGAAGCGCCCCGAATTCCACGCCTCGATCATGCTCGACAGCGTCTCGCGCGAGTCGCGGTAGAGATAGACGAAGCGCGCATCGGGCCAGACCTCGGCGAAGAACGGCACGCGCAGGCTGTTCTTCGGAGTCTTCTCGATCATCACCGCGGGGCCGGCGGGCGGGCGCCCGTCGCGGTCGCGCAGCGTGCGATAGAAGCTCGCAGCGATCGTCTCGGCCAGCGCGGGGGTCGCGTCCGCCGTGCCGAGACAGTTCGAAGGCCAGCCGCGGTCGCGCGGGTGGAGCCCGGGAATCTGCTCGATCAGGCTGTGGCTCTCGCCGCCGATCGTGTGGACCTCCGCCGCCTGCGCCAGCGTCAGGAACAGCAAGGACGAGCCCGAACGCGGGCTGCTGACGATGAAGATCGGGCAGTCGAACAACGCCCTCGCGCTGCTCAATTGCCGACGCTCCTGAGGCGCGCCGCGCCGCCTGGGGTGGTCAGCGTCGCGTTCACGGTGAACAGCAATTCGTCGATCACCCGGTAGAGCGGCAGGTCGTTGCGCAGCCGCACCTGCTGGCCGCCGATCGCCAGCAGCGCGCGCTCGACCCCGCCGAGCAGCTGGCGATAGGCCGGAATCCCATCCGGCGACGCGCCATGCTGCGCCCAGACCCCCGACCAGCCCTCGGCCAGCCGTTCGAGCTGGCCGAAGATCGCGCCGAGCAGCGGATCGGGCTCGGCCTCCTCGCGCAGGAAGGCGATGTGATAGCGCAGCTCCCAGGGCGACATGATCCCGGTGACGTTCAGCCCCTCGAACTTGAGCGGCCTGCCCTCGCCCATTCCCGGCGCGATCAGCCGGCTCTCGCCCCCCGCCGCGTCGATCAGGTCCCACAGCCACTCGCCGCCGACCGTGTCGAGCACGAGGTGGGTGCGCGAAAACGAAGCGCCGTTCTCGACATGGTGGCGCGCGAAGGTGTCGAAGATCCAGCATTCGCCCGCGGCCATGTGGACGGTCTCGCCGCGGCACGTGAAGCTGACCTCGGGGGCCGTCACGATCGGCACATGGATGCGGACATGCGTGCGCCAGTAATAATGGGTATCGACATGCGGCGGCACCACCGCGCCGGGCGAGAGCCGCATCAGCCGGCAGCGGCCCCACACCGCGCCGATCGCCGCCATTGCCTCCATCATGTACGGCGCGCTGCGGAGGAACTCGGTCGGCGCCATCGGGCCGATCAGGTCCTCGATCAGCCGCCCCTCGGTGGTGACCAGCATCGCTGCCTCGTTGCCGGGGATCTTGTTCGGGTGCGGCACCCAGGCGCGTGCCGGAAAGGCATCGATCTCGGCGGCGAGCGCGGCGGCGTCGAAGCGGATCGGGAGACGGAGGAGAGGCTGGGTGAGGCGCATCGGGTGGTTCTATACGACAGGGTGAAGCGCCGGGACTAGAGGGCTTCCTAAGCCCCTCCCCTTCAGGCGTGCCGGGTCGGCCATGCCCCCGGCATGGCCTGAACAGCGCGGGGCGCTGTTCACCCGGCACGGGGTTGGGGTGGGGCCTATCCTCTGGGCCATGGTCTCGGTGAGACGGACAGGCCCCACCCCCAACCCCTCCCCTGAAGGGGAGGGGCTTGATAGCCTCAAGGCCGGTACTGCCGCTCCGTATGCGCGCGCAGCTCGGGCGGGTTGAACCAGACCGGCTTGAAGCGGTGCTGGACGAACAGCTGCATCTGGTCGGTATAATGTTTCGACCCCGGCCGGGTGGTCGCCGCGCCGAATGGCTGGACCGATTCGGAGCGGACATGCCCGGCCTTGTCCCAGGCGACGAACATGATGAAGCTGTCGCCATGCTTGATCGCGAGCCGGCCGTCGGGAAGCGCGTCATAGCTGGTCGCGGCGCGCAGCGCGTCGGGGCCGCCGTCGAGCGGCAAGTCTATGGTCCCCTGCCGCAGCCGGATCAGCGTGCCGAGCGGCACGTCCACTTTGCCGAAATGCTTCTCCAGATACGACGCCGCCTCGGTCAGCACCGTGCGCGGATCGGGCGCGGGATGGCGATCGTAATGCCAGCGGTTGGGGACGCGCAGGATCGAGAAGGCGAGCGAATCGGCGGGGCCCTTGCCGTCGTAATTCCAGTCCCACTGGGCGAGGATGGCGTGCGCGCGGGTGAGCAGCGCGTCGCCCTTGGGATCGACCGCAAGCAAGGTCGCGTACCAGCGCCCGAGATAGCCGGTGCGGGCAACGCCGGTGTCGAACTTGATCGCATGGATGTCGGCGTCGCTGATCGAGGCATCCGCCCCCATCAGCTCGAGCGCGCGCGAGCCGCGGTTGGTGGTGTCGGTCTCGACGCCCAGCAACGCCGGCTGCAGCGGGATTTCCGAACCCTCGCCCGCCGCCTGATAGGGCGAATTGTTGGCGTTGATCAGGAAGCCCGAGGCCGGGTTGATGTTGCGCGGAACCATGGCCCAGGGGACCGTGCCCGGCGCGTAATTGGCCGAGGTGTCGCCCGCCAGTATCTTCGAATAGTCGAACCCCGGCTTCCGGTTGGGGAAGCTGGCATTGTAGAAATAGGCGATGTTGCCCGCGCCGTCGCCATAGAGGAAATTGGTCCCCGGCACCCCCTGGATCGCCAGCGCCGCCTGCCACTGGGCGAAATTCTGCGCGCGGTTGAGCCGGTAATATTCCTCGACCATCCGCAGCTGGTCGGCACCGCCATAGCGCAGCGCATAGGCGCCCGACTTGTTGACCAGCACCGGCCCCTGCACCGCGCGGTACACTGTCTTCGGCACCGGCAGCACGAACGGCCCCCACAGCTTCACCGGCAGCCAGACGGTGTGCGCCTCGAGCGGCTTCCACTGGCCGTCGAAGCGGTACTGGTCGCCCGCCGGGTTGAGCACGAGCTTGTAGACGTCGATCAAATCGGGGCGGTTGACGGTGTTGGTCCACCCCAGATGCTCGTTGTGCCCCATCAGCGGATAGGGCGCGCCGGGGAAGGTCGCGCCGGCGAAGTTCCAGCCGGTCTTCGAATGCACCACCAGCTCGTACCATGCCGCGCCGCCGCGATACGGCTGGTGCGAGTTCGAGACCATCCGGGTGAAGCCGTCCGCCGAACGCTTCGGCGCGACGAGGAAGGCGTTCGAGCCGTTCTGGTCGCCGTTGGGCCCGATCGGGGTGACGTTGGGCGCATCGGGCGCCGGACCTGCATTCTCGATCGGGAACGGCTTCTCGCCCGCGATCGCCCCCATCACCGCGTCGAGCCCGAAGAAGAAGGGCGAGCGCACGACGAAGCCGGTCGCGACATCCTCGCCATTGACCGGGAACAGCTTGGCCAGCCGGATCTCGCCCGGGTGCTTGTCGGCATAGCGGTTGAGCCCCGCCGCATAGCCGTCGAGCAGCGCGCGGACATCGGCGGGCTGCTTCATATAGTCGCGCGCCACCGTCGCGCGCGCGCCGAGCAGGTCGACGACGAAGTCGGTCTTGGCGCCGTCCTGCCCGGTCATCGCGCCGAGCCGCCCGCGCGTCATCGCCAGCACTTCCTGCAGCGTCGAGAAATCGTCCTCGGCATGGGCATAGGCGATGCCGTAGGCGACGTCGGGATCGGTCTTGCCGAAGATGTGCGGCACTCCGAAATCGTCGCGGACGATGGTGACGTCGTAGGTCCGCTCGGGCGGCGGCGCCGCGCGCTTCGCCAGCAGCGGCTCCCACGTCGCGAGCCCGAGCGCAGTCGCGGCGAGCAGGACGGCCAGCGTCAGGCCGATGCGGCGGAGCCATCTCATTCCTGCGGCCTCGGGTTCGACGGGGGGACCCGGCTTTCGCTGCCGTCCACCATCATGACGATGGTCTTTACCCCGCCCCGCTGGAGCGAGAAGATCGTACCACCGATGCAGCGATAGGCGACCTCGCCGATCGTGGTGATGCGCACTTCCCGCCCCTCGGCCGCCCAGTGCTTCGCGCGGCGGGGCAGGTCGGCGGTGGGGATCGCGACACCGGCGACGCGCACTTCGCAGCCTTGCTTCGGCATGGCGACCTCGAGATCGACCGGCGGCGGCCCCGCCTGCGCGGCAAGCAGCAGCATCGCCGGAACCATCAGGATCATCGCGCACTCCCCTCCCCGCGGCGGCTTGTCGCATGCGCCCGGCGAAGCGAGTGTAGCGCCGCCGCGCCGCCAAGGCGAGCCGGCGTAACCTTGTGTCCATCTCCGCCGATGCATAGAAAGGCGACCGATCTGCTGGGGGACAGCGCAATGGCCAATCATGCCCAGGGCAAGCGCAAGACCGTCGACGCGCCGCCGGCGCAACGCGCCAGGACCCGCGCCGCCGATGGCCGGACCCACGCGCTCGCCGAGACCGGCCGGCGGCTCAACGCGGGCCCCGCGGCGCAGGCGGTCCAGCGCGTCGCCGGCCAGATCGCGGGCAAGGGCGTCGTCCAGCGTTCGGTGCTGCACAAGATCGTCGACGGCAAGACCGTCTATTATTCGGACCTCGAGCGCGGCAAGCGGCACTATGACGACAAGTCCGAGGCCGAGAAGGTCGACAAGGAGCTTTCGGAGAAACCCGAAGTCATCAAGAACGCGCTCCGCAACTCGCGCGGCCGCGAACGGCGCGTGCCCACGCCCTATTCCTATGCCGGCAGCCTCTCGGCGGCGCCCAGCAGCCGCAACCAGGGCCCGCACACGGTCGGCTTCGCGGCGACCGAGAACCGGCTGCAGCAGCGGCTCGAAAAGGGCGACCTCGACGAGGTCAAGAACCAGGTGCTTTCGCCGTACGAATTCGAGCTGACGCTGGGCCTGCTCGGCTCGCATATCGGCATCGAGGGCAAGAAGGCCGAGCGGATGAAGCTCGACTATCAGAGCCTGCATGACGAATATTCGTCGCTGCTCGGCAACGACAAGCAGGCCAAGACCAGCGGCAGCCGCTTCCACCTCGTCACGCGCAAGCTGATGCAGATGCATCCGGCGACGACCTACGGCAAGAACGTCAAGTCGAAGGGCAATGGCGAGCGGGCCAAGTCGCGGTTCGGCACGCATTCGCTCGACGACAAGGCGAAGAAGGGCTTCCCCAAGGAAAAGCGCAAGCATCTCGAAGAATATTACGACATGCGCGAGGACATCTTCCACAGCACCGACGAAGAGACCGACCGCGAGGATTTCGAGCCGTACAAATACACCCTCATCACGCCGCGCACCAAGGAGCAGCGGCGGAATCGGCGCAAGCCCAGGATCGTCGCCCCCAAGATCGTGCCGACAGTGAGCAAGCTCGACGACAAGCCCAGCAAGAAGCTGAAGAAGAATCCCGACTGAAGGGTTGCTTCGCCGATCGCCATACCCCGGAATTTTGTTTGATCGCACCGCGTGCGTAACTTGCCGCAGTCTGGCGGTGCCGTTACGTTCGTTCCGGCGACGCGGCCTTGCCTGCCGAGTCCGCGGAGGGACAGCCTTGGCCGATCATGCCCAATCCGAACGCAAGGCCCCCGCCCTTCAGGACAGCGCGGCCGCCGCGCATGGCGCACCGCTGGACCACGCGCCCCGCGTCCAGGCGCTGCACCGGACCGCCCGCACGCTGAACCCCGATGCCGCGCTGGTCGCGCAGCGCGCGCTCGCCGCGCAGCTTTCCGCGCCGGCCCAGCGGGCGCCCGCGCCCAACCGGACGGGGCTGCCCGACGGGCTCAAGGCGGGGATCGAGTCGCTGTCGGGGATGGCGATGGACGATGTCCGGGTGCACCGCAATTCGAGCGCGCCGTCGCAGCTCCAGGCGCATGCCTATGCCCAGGGGACCGATATCCACTTGGCGCCCGGGCAGGATCATCACTTGCCGCACGAGGCGTGGCACGTCGTCCAGCAGAAGCAGGGGCGGGTGAAGGCGACGCTCCAGATGAAGGGCACCGCCGTCAACGACGATGCCGGGCTCGAGCACGAGGCCGACGTGATGGGCGCCAAGGCGATGCGCGCCGGCCCCGCCCAGCGCGTGGCCAAGCCCGCGCGGGTGGTCGCCGCGCCCGCCCAGCGCGTCGCCCAGCTCGGCAAGCCCAAGCTCAACCTGCGCGGAAAGGCGGGCGCGGTCGCCCGCACCTTCTCGAGCGTCTCGTTCAAGAATTTCAAGCGGCCCGCGTCGAACAGCAGCAAGCAGGGCCAGCACGGCACTGCCTATGTCGCGTTCCAGGACGAGCTCTCCAACACCATCGTCGACAAGACTCCCGCCGAAGCCATCAAGGCGCTGCGCAAGCTGGTCCCGCGGATTCGCAACCTGATCAATCCGAAGACGAGCAAGCGGTATCTGTTCCTCTCGCTGACCACGGTCGAAGCGCTGCTCGACAATGCCGCCAAGGCGATCAAGGCCAAGGACGAGAAGTTCGCGCTGAGCGAGATGGAGATCGCGATCGGCGACCTGTTGACGGTGCGCAACCAGATCCCCGGCACCGCGACCGTGACCACCAACACCGGCGGGCATGGCGAGGGCGATTCGGCAGGCAAGCTGCGCGCGGTGGAGACCGCGCTGCGCAAGAAGCAGGCGTTTCCGGGGGCGTGGGGCGGCGATGCCCGCGTCGCGCTCGATTCGGCGCTGAGCATGTGGCGCCTGCTCGACATCAATCCGATCAAGAATCGCAGCGCCGACGTCATCGCCAAGAAGCTGGTCGAGCATGAAGAGCAGATGGGCGGCTCCTATCCGCTGACCTACAAGTGGCTTGGCACCAAGCCCGCCTGGCTTCCCGCCAAGCGCGTCGCCAACCAGTCGGACGGGATGCCGCTCAAGGATTTCGACAGCAAGAAGATCAGAGACATCAAGAAGGCGATGGAGGAGCTCTAGACTCGTCGCCGCGGACAAGGAGCAGCCGATGGCCCATGACCACGCACCCAAGCCCGACCGCGCCGAACGCGCCGATACCGCCGCCCCCGGCCTGCGCGGCGCGGCGCCCGTGCACGCGCTGGCCGAGGCCGGGGGCATGCTCAACGCCGGCCCCGCCGTCGCGGCGCAGCGCAAGCTCGCGACCCGGCTGGCGGGCAAGGCCGCGCCGATCCAGCGCAAGGCGGCGATGAAGGCGCGGGTGACGCAGAAGGGCAATCTCAAAAAGGCGCGCAAGACCCTCGAGGCGGCGCAGGACCAGGGCGGCAACCGCATGGCCACCGCGCAGGAGATCGCAGTCCACGACAGCGCGCAGCACGCCGGCCAGCATCATGCGATGCGCAATGTCCGGCTCGGCCAGCTGATCGGCGACATCGACGCGACGCTGGGCAATCTGACCACGCAGAACCTGCGCGACAGCGACTTGCTCGGCGCCGAGAACAAGGCAGGGCAAGGCGGCGGCCACGCCGCGATCCAGCTCAAGGGCGGCCCGCCGCACGAGGAGGAAAAGCACTGAGCGGCACCGCCGACCTCGCCCGCAAGCCGGCCGAGGCGCGTGCCGAGCGCCCGGCGCGCACGCGCACCGCGCTGGACGGCGCGCCGCCGGTGCAGACGCTCGGCGAGACCGCGCAACGGCTCAACGCGCGCCCCGCGCTGGTCGCGCAGCGCGCGCTCGCCGCGCAGCTTTCCGCGCCGGCCCAGCGGGCGCCCGCGCCCAACCGGACGGGGCTGCCCGACGGGCTCAAGGCGGGGATCGAGTCGCTGTCGGGGATGGCGATGGACGATGTCCGGGTGCACCGCAATTCGAGCGCGCCGTCGCAGCTCCAGGCGCATGCCTATGCCCAGGGGACCGATATCCACTTGGCGCCCGGGCAGGATCATCACTTGCCGCACGAGGCGTGGCACGTCGTCCAGCAGAAGCAGGGGCGGGTGAAGGCGACGCTCCAGATGAAGGGCACCGCCGTCAACGACGATGCCGGGCTCGAGCACGAGGCCGACGTGATGGGCGCCAAGGCGATGAACGCCGCACCTGCCCAGCGCGCCGCGACGCTCGCCCTTCCCGCCGCCGCGCCCGGCAACCGCCCGGTCCAGCGCGCGCCGGTCGTGTACCGGAACGGCTCGACGCTGGGCAAGACCGCGCGGGCGCAAGTGATCGAGCTCGCCAACGACCTCGAAACCGCGGTCAAGTTCGCCACCACCTTCCTCAAGGCCAATCCGCAGCTCAAGGGCCTCGGCCTGAGCTCGGGCTATCTCGACGCCTGGGTCACCAGCTTCGACTTGATGATCTCGACCAAGGCGATCCCCGAATTCTTCTACGCCCGCTACGGCTATGCCGTGGAGACGATCGCCGCCGCGCACATGCCGAGTTCGAAGGGCTCGCTCACGGTCACGACGCAATATGCGACCGGCGCGACGCGCCCCGACTTCGTGATCTGGGACAAGCACAACGACATCGCCTGGCTCGACATCACCAGCTCGGCATCGACCGGCCACATCCTGCGCAAGCAGCACAGCGGCTGGTCGACGCGGCCGTACGTCGCCGAAGTGGTCTATGCGCCGCCCAAGATCACCGACTTCAAGGGCAAGAAGCTCACCAAGTCGCAGAAGGAAGCGCTGACCCAGATCAACACCGCCGCCGCCCAGACCGAAGAGGATTATACGTCGGGGCTCGAGGAAGTGTCGGTGGTGGTCGAGGAGGCGCTCACCAACCTCAGCAAGAAGGGCAAGATCACCAAGGGCGGCGCGAAGACCGCGCTTCACCAGGCCGTCCAGAGCCTGATGGGCGAAGTCACCGCCGCGCAGGCGGGCGAAGTCGTGCGCTGCGTCGAGGTCATCGAAGTCGGCGGCGAATCGGCGAGCGGCCATAACTGGGCGACCTGGGCGTTCGGGGGCCAGGGCTACAAGGACGGGCGGGCGCTGATCATCCGCTACGGCAAGAAATTGCGCGGCGGCATCGAAGAGGAATCCGAAGGGAAATCCGAAGAGCATATGAGCGACGAAGAGTGACGCGCCGGCGGCGGGAAGGAAGGCGACAGCGATGACCGACCATGCCGGCCCGATCCGCAAGCCGGCGCGCGCCGACAGGGCACCGGCGCCGTCCGTCGGCCTCCCCGTCCCGGTGCTGGCCTCGACCAGGCGAACGCTCAACGCCCGCCCGGCGCTGGCGGCGCAGCGCAGGCTGGCCGGGCAGCTGTCGTCCGCCGCGCCGGCGCAGCGGATGATGGCGGCCTTTCCCGGCCTGATCGTCCATGCCGACGCGCACGCCACCGCGACCTGGGAGCCGCCCCATCTGAGAGGACATTGAGGAACCGCACGCGGCGGGCTTGTGTTGCACAATGGCAACACTACATGCGGGGGAAATCCAACAGGGATCAGGCATGAACCTCGAGAAATTCACCGACCGCGCCAAGGGCTTCCTCCAGTCGGCGCAGACCGTCGCGATCCGGATGAGCCACCAGCGGATCGCCCCCGAGCATATCCTCAAGGCGCTGCTCGAGGACGAGCAGGGCATGGCCTCGGGGCTGATCGCCGCGGCGGGCGGCGACGCGAAAAAGGCGCTGGCCGAGACCGACGCCGCGCTGGCGAAGGTCCCCGCGGTCTCGGGCGGCGGCGCGCAGCAGACCCCCGGGCTCGACAATGACGCGGTCCGCGTCCTCGACCAGGCCGAGCAGGTCGCGCAGAAGGCCGGCGACAGCTTCGTCACGGTCGAGCGGCTGCTGCTCGCGCTGGCGCTGTCCCCCGCCACCGCCGCGGGCAAGGCGCTCGCCGCCGCCGGGGTCAAGCCCGAGGCCGTCAACGCCGCGATCAACAGCCTGCGCGGCGGCCGCACCGCCGACACCCAGAGCGCCGAGGACCGCTACGACGCGCTCAAGAAGTTCGCGCGCGACCTCACCGCCGATGCCCGCGCGGGCAAGCTCGATCCCGTCATCGGCCGCGACGAGGAGATCCGCCGCACCATCCAGATCCTCGCGCGGCGCACCAAGAACAATCCGGTGCTGATCGGCGAGCCCGGGGTCGGCAAGACCGCGATCGCCGAGGGCCTCGCGCTGCGCATCGTCAATGGCGACGTCCCCGACGGGATCAAGGACCGCACCTTGATGTCGCTCGACCTGGGCAGCCTGATCGCCGGCGCCAAGTATCGCGGCGAATTCGAGGAGCGGCTGAAGGGCGTGCTCGACGAGGTCAAGGCCGGCGAAGGCGACATCATCCTGTTCATCGACGAGATGCACCAGCTGATCGGGGCGGGCAAGACCGAGGGCGCGATGGACGCGGGCAACCTCCTCAAGCCCGCGCTCGCCCGCGGCGAGCTCCACTGCATCGGCGCGACCACGCTCGACGAGTACCGCAAATATGTCGAGAAGGACGCAGCACTCCAGCGCCGCTTCCAGCCGGTGTTCGTCGGCGAGCCGACGGTCGAGGACACGATCTCGATCCTGCGCGGCCTCAAGGAAAAGTACGAGCTCCACCACGGCGTTCGGATCACCGACGGCGCGATCGTCTCGGCGGCGACGCTGTCGAACCGCTACATCACCGACCGTTTCCTCCCCGACAAGGCGATCGACCTGATGGACGAGGCCGCCAGCCGCATCCGCATGGAAGTCGAGTCCAAGCCCGAGGAGATCGAGAATCTCGACCGGCGCATCATCCAGCTCAAGATCGAGCGCGAGGCGCTGCGCAAGGAAACCGACGCCGCGTCGAAGGACCGGCTGGCGACGCTCGAATCCGAGCTGGCGAACCTCGAGCAGCACTCCTCCGAGCTGACTGCGCGCTGGCAGGCCGAGAAGGACAAGATCAACGCCGAGGGCAAATTGAAGGAGCAGCTCGACGCGGCGCGGCTCGAGCTCGAGCAGGCGCAGCGCGCGGGCGATCTCGGCAAGATGGCCGAGCTCAACTACGGCACCATCCCCGCGCTGACCAAGCAGCTCGAGGCCGCCGCACGCGCGACCAAGGGCGCGATGCTGCGCGAGGAAGTCACGTCGGACGACATCGCCGGGGTGGTCAGCCGCTGGACGGGGATTCCGGTCGACCGGATGATGGAAGGCGAGCGCGAGAAGCTGCTCAACATGGAGGAAGCGCTCGGCAAGCGCGTGATCGGCCAGGCCGACGCCGTGAAGGCCGTCGCCACTGCGGTCCGCCGCAGCCGCGCGGGTCTCCAGGACCCCAACCGCCCGCTCGGCTCGTTCCTGTTCCTCGGCCCCACCGGGGTCGGCAAGACCGAGCTGACCAAGACGCTTGCAGAATTCCTGTTCGACGACAGCAACGCGATGGTCCGCATCGACATGAGCGAGTTCATGGAGAAGCACAGCGTCGCCCGGCTGATCGGCGCGCCGCCGGGCTATGTCGGATACGAGGAAGGCGGGGTGCTCACCGAGGCGGTCCGCCGCCGCCCCTATCAGGTCGTGCTGTTCGACGAAGTCGAGAAGGCGCATGGCGACGTGTTCAACGTCCTGCTCCAGGTGCTCGACGACGGCCGCCTCACCGATGGCCAGGGCCGGACCGTGGATTTCTCCAACACGATCATCATCCTCACCTCGAACCTCGGCAGCCAGTATCTCTCGAACATGACCGAAGGGCAGAAGGTCGAGGATGTCGAGCCGCAGGTAATGGAAGTGGTCCGCGCGCATTTCCGCCCCGAATTCCTCAACCGGCTCGACGAGATCATCCTGTTCCACCGCCTGAGCCAGGAGCATATGGCGCCGATCGTCGACATCCAGGTCGCGCGGGTGGGCAAGCTGCTCGCCGACCGCAAGATCCGCATCGACCTGACCGACGCCGCCCGCGCCTGGCTCGGCCGCGTCGGCTACGATCCGGTGTACGGCGCCCGCCCGCTCAAGCGCGCGGTCCAGCGCTACCTGCAGGACCCGCTCGCCGACCTGATCCTGCGCGGCGACGTCAGGGACGGGTCGACGGTCAAGGTCGACGAAGGCGACGGGAAACTGGAGCTGGGGGTCACCTGATCTTCCGCTCTGTTCCCCTGCGAAAGCAGGGGCCCAGGGTCACAGGCGACGAACTGCTTGGCTCTGGACCCCTGCTTTCGCAGGGGAACAGGAACCCGCTACCCCGGCGGCGCCACGTCGAACGCCACCGTCAGCCGCTCGCCCTCGGCGAAGGGCGCGGTGCCGTGCCACATCGTCGAGGGGAACAGCACCAGCCGCCCGGGCCGCGGCTCGATCCAGCGCGTCGGCGGCAAGTCGAGCCCCAGCTCGTGCTGCGGCTCGCCGAGCTTGAGCCAGCCCTCGTGCCCTGCGCCCGGCGCGGGCAGCGCGACGTAGAGCGCCGAGCTGAACCAGCCGAGCGGGTGGACATGGTTGGCGTGCCGCCCCTCCCCCGCCAGCCGCACCGACCAGGCGCCCGCGAAGCGCACTTGTCGGTCGCGCCGCGGGGCGAGCGTCGGGTGCGCCGGGTCGGGCGGTGGCAGCTGCGCGATATGCGCCTCGATCGCCTCGACCACCGCCGCGCGCAACGCGCGGATCTCGGGGTCGAGGCGCGTGAACAGCACCCCGTCGGTCTGGGTGCCGCCGCGCACCGACTGGTCGAGCGGCTCGCCGCGCGCCGCGTGCAGCGCGCGCAGCATCCCGGCGAGCCGGTCGAGCGGCGGCAGCCGGTCCCCAAGGTCGATCACCGACACCAGCCGCGAGTCGCCCTCGAGCCATTCGGCCCGCGAGTCGCCGGTCACGCGCCACACGATCGCCGCATAGGGCCACATCAGC
>JAZKCD010000027.1:0-45446 GCA_040388355.1 Pseudomonadota bacterium
ACATTGTCGGATTTATGGGAGAGGCTTCTCTGGGGGGAGGGGCTAAGATTGCTGATACCGGCTAAACCCTCCGCACTTCTCATGCCCCAGGTCAGCTCGACCCGAATCCCATCCCCTCAGGCGGCGCGCGCCTTCGAGCTGCTGACGAAGTCGACGAAGCTCTTCAGCATCCGCTCGCGGTCGGCGGTGGCGCCGGTGAAGATCTCGAACGCCGCGGCAGCCTGATAGACCACCATCCCGCTGCCATCGAGCGTCGCGCAGCCCCGCCGCCGCGCCTCGCGCAGCAGCGCGGTCTCGAGCGGGAAATAGACGATGTCGGCGACCCACAGCGCCGGATGGAGCAGCTCCACCGGCACCGGCGTGCCCGGATATTTCGCCATCCCCATCGGCGTCGCGTTGACCAGCCCCGCCGCCCCGGCGAGCTCCTCGGCCAGATCCGCCCCCGTCGCCGCGCGTCCCGCCCCGAAATCGCGGGCGAGCTTGGCGACCAGCGCGTCGCGCCGCGCGGGATCGGTGTCGAACAGGGTCAGCCGCTCGACTCCCATGTCGAGCAAGGCATGCGCGGTGGCGAAACCCGCTCCGCCCGCGCCGACCTGCACCACCGATTCGAGCCGTGCGCCGGGCAGCCCGTGCCGCATGCTCTCGCCGAAGCCGAGCACGTCGGTGTTGTGGCCGATGCGCTTGCCGTCGGCGAAGCGGATCGTGTTGACCGCCCCCACCCGTCGCGCGCCTTCGGACAAGTCGTCGAGCAGCGGGATCACTGCCTGCTTGTAGGGATAGGTGACGTTGAGCCCGGCGACGCCGATCGTCTCGGCGGCGTCGAGCAGGCGCGGGAGATCGGGCTCGTCCCAGCCGCGCGCGGCGAAATCGTAGAGCGAATAGACCAGCCGGATGCCCTGCGCATCGGCCTCGCGCTCGTGCAGCCAGGGCGAGCGCGACGCGAGGATGTCGCGCCCGATCAGGCCGGTCAGGAAGCGTCGGCTTTGCATCTCGAAGGGGGAGGCTTCCGCCGTCACGTGCGAACTCCGGTGGGATCCAGGGAAATGGGCTCGCCCGCGCGCGATGAAGGCGAGCCCGTCATGGTCAGAAGTTGAGGCGAAGGCCGACCGTCACGACGCGGCCGAGCGGGCTTGCGTTGATCGAGTCATAGCCTGCCGTGCTGTTTCCGTTGTTCGCGCCGATCTGGAACGTGTTGTACTGCGGCGGGTCCTTGTCGAACAGGTTGGTGACATCGACGAACAGTTGCGCGCCCTTGGCAAAGCCTAGGTTTTCAAGCTTGTACGACGCGTTGATGTCGATGGTCTGGAACGACTTGACCGGATCGCCGCCGCCGGTCGGCACGCCGTTGGTGCGCGTCACCGGGGCCGCGGTCGATCCGCCCCAGTTCTGATAGCTGCCGAGATAATTGTAATAGAGGTCGGCGCTGAACCCGCCCACGTCGACGCCGGCGTTGAAGCGGCCCTCGAACTTGATCGACGGGAAGGTGGTGTTGAAGCCCGCGGTGCCGAGCACGCTGAACTTCTGCCCGCCCGCGCCGAAGAACTGGTCGAACTTGAACTTGCGGGTGAAGTTGGCCCCGAAATGGACGCCGCCGAAGCTGGTGTCCATCCGGTACGAGGCCGCAACGTCGATGCCCGCGACGTCGAGGTTGAGGACATTCGCCTGCTGATAATTATAGATGAAATAGACCGGCTGGGTGACCGGACCGGTCTGCGGCAGGCCCTGGGTCGCCATGGCGATCTGCGCCGCGGTCGCCCCGGTCGGGTAGATCTGCAGCAGGTAGCTCAAATCGGCGGCGCCCAGCGCGAGCGCCGGCTGCGGCGCGGTGATGCCGCCGCGCAGCTGGTTGTTCCAATAGGTCACGCTGAGCCGGGCGCCGGGCAGCGCGCGCGGGGCGATATCGACGCCGACGCTCCACGCCTTGCCGGTCTGCGGCCTGAGCGCACCGTTGCCGCCGGCGAGCTGGATGCCGGTGACGGTCGCCAGCGAGCAGGTCGTCGCCCCCGGAGTCGAGCAGGCGGGAATGCCCGACGCGCCCGGGAAGTTGGCCAGCACGATGTTGGGCGCACCGCCGGGCAGCTGCGCGCCGGTCACCCCGGTGAACAGCGATTCGGCGGTGAGCCCGAACGCATTCGATCCGCTGCTGGTCAGCGCCGGCGCCACGAACGACTCGGCCCAGTTGCCGCGCAGCTTGAAGCCTTCGACGATCTCGAGGGTCGCGGCGATCTTGGGGTTCTTGGTCGATCCGAAGTCGCTGTAGTCGTCGATCCGCCCCGACAGGTTGACGTCGAAGCTGTAGACGAACGAGTCGCGGATCAGCGGCAGATACAGCTCGATATAGGCCGACTTGACCGTGCGCTTGTAGTCGATGTTGAGCGTCGAGGAGTAGATCGAGGCCGGGCCGAGCGCGCTCGGTCGCACGACATTCTGCTCGAGCTCGTAGCCGGTATATTCGCCACCGATCGCCACCTTGGCGGTGCCGCCGGGCAGCTCGAACAGCCCGCCTTCGACTTTGCCGTAGAAATTGTAGATCGTCTGGTCGCCGACCGCGATCGAGCGCGAATCGGTCAGCGCCGCGATCGTCGCCGCCGAGGTCCCCGCGCCGTTGCCGAACACGTTGATCGCGTTGGCGGTGGTCAGCACTTGGGTATTGCTCGCCGGGGCGCCATTGAGCGTGGTCGAAGTGAAGCCGTTGAGCGCGAGGTTGAAGCTGCTGGCGCTGAGCTGGCCGACGGTGTCGAGCTTCGAACGGTCGCGCCCGACCAGCGCGCCGAGGTTGAGGCCCCAGTCGTCGCTGAACCGGTAATCGGCATCGACTCGGCCATAATAGGTCTCGGCGGTGCCCTCGACATAGGCGCCGCGCCCGAGCAGCTGGTCGGCATTATAGTTCACCGTCGCCGAGGTGGTTCCGACCGGTACCCCCGCGGGCAGCGTGAAATAGGGGTTGATCGAGCGCCCGGCGGGCGGGGCCGAGCCGGGACCGTAGATCGTCCCCGACGCATTGCCGCGCGGGGTGTTCAGCCGCGTGACGCGGTGGGAATAGATGACGTCCGCGGTAAGGGTCAGCTTCTCGCCCACTTCCTGGGTCGCCGAGACCAGCACGCTGTGGCGCTTCTCGGACGGGATCAGGTCGCCATAGAGCGAGGGATCGCATTCGCTCGCGACCATTCCCGAGCCCGAGAAATAAGTGGTCGCGCCGACGGTGACGCTGGCGGGCGAGCAGCGGTTGGTGGTGAAGTTGCGGCCGCCGCGGGACGTCTGGTCGGCGCGCGCATAATCGCGGTCGATCGCCGCAAGATTGTCGCGCTGCGAGAAATTGTACGAGACCAGGAACGCGCCCGAATCCCAGGTCTTTCCACCCAGCACCCCGGCGTTGAACGTCCCGTAATGGTCGGCAAAGCCCTTCTGCACCGAGGCTTCGAGCCCGTCGGCGCGGCGCCTGGTGATGAAGTTGATCACCCCCGCGACCGCGTCCGAGCCATAGACCGAGGACGCGCCGTCGGCGAGGACCTCGACCCGCTCGAGCGCCATCGGCGCGATGATGTTGGGATCGGCAAGGACGTGGTTGACGCCCGAGACCGGCAGCCGGTGGCCGTTGAGCAGCACCAGCGTCGAGTTGGAGGCCGAGGCGCCGAGCCCGTGGATCGTCGGGGCGTTGGTGCCGGCGCCGTCGAAGCTGCCATAGGCGCCCTGCCCTGCGGTCTGCCCGCCGACGATCGACGGTACGGTCTTGAGGACCTGCTGCACGGTCTGCGGCGCGATGTCCTCGAGCTCCTCGCGGCCGACGGTGACGAGGTTTGAGCCGACCGGGGCGACGCCCTTGAGGCTCGATCCGGTGACGACGATCTCCTCCTCGCCCTTGACGCTCGCGTCGGTTTCCGCCGCCGGCGCGTCCTGCGCCATCGCCGGTGCCGCCACCGCGATCATCATGAAAGGAATGAGTGAAGCACTCGCGCCGAGCCGCCTGATAATAGCCATTTTGCCCTCTCCCGAAGTTGTCTGCTTTTCGCAACTAACTATTTCGTTCCTTAGTGAACGAGTTGGTACATGTCAAACCCGCAGCGATCCAGAAACGGGAATTTCACTCGATCGAGACCCGCTCCACCGGCCCGAGAATGAAGATGTAGGCCGCCGCGCCGATCACCCCGAGCGCGCCGATATAGGCCAGCGCGCCATAGAAGCTGCCGGTCGCCCCGACGACGAATCCGATCACCAGCGGGGTGACGATTCCGGCGAGGTTGGTGCAGAAGTTGAACAGCCCGCCGGTCAGCCCGATCATCGGCTTGGGCGCGACATCGGACAGCAGGGTCCAGCCCAGCCCCGCCAGCCCCTGGCCGAAGAACGCGACCGACATGATCGCGATCACCGCCACATTGCTGTCGACGAAGTTCGCCGCGACCATCGTCGAGGTCAGCAGCAGCCCGGCGACGATCGGCAGCTTGCGCCCGATGCTCGCCGAGCCGGTGCTGCGCACCAGCCAGTCCGACCCGATCCCGCCGACCATCACGCCGATCGACGCCGCGATATAGGGCAACGACACGACATAGCCGGTCTTGAGGAAGTCCATCCCCCGCTCGTCGGCGAGGTAGCTCGGGAACCAGGTGAGGAAGAACACCAGCGTCGAATTGCTGCAGAACTGGCCGATCGACGCGCCGAGGATCTGGCGGGTACGCATCAGCTTGCCGACATTGGTCCAGGTGAAGCGGATCGGCGCGCTGCCGGTCAGCAGCCCGTCGCCCGCGGCGATATAGTCGAGCTCGGCCTGGTTGACCGTGCTGCTGTGCTCGGGGTCGCGGTACAGCCGGTGCCAGACGAACGCGAAGACGATCCCCAGCGCCCCGACGATGTAGAAGAGCGAGCGCCATCCCCACATCGCGACGATCCAGCCGAGCACCGGGATCAGCAGCCCCAGCCCGATATATTCGCCGACGGTATAGACGCCGGTCGCCCGCGCCCGCTCGGACTGCGGGAACCAGGTGCTGAGGATGCGGCTGTTGGCGGGGAAGCACGGCGCCTCGGCCAGCCCCAGCGCCATCCGCGCGCCGACCAGCCCCGCGATGCTGCTCATCGCCCCGTGGAGCAGGGTCGCCAGCGACCACAGCCCGAGCGACAGCGCATAAGTCAGCCGCGTCCCGAGCTTGTCGAGCAATATCCCGCCGGGGATCTGGGCGAAGGCATAGGTCCAGGAAAAGGCCGAGAAGATCAGCCCCATCATCTCGGGCGAGATGTGCATCTCGGATACCAAAGCCGGCTTGGCCACCCCCATCACCGAACGGTCGAGATAGTTGAGCATCGTCGCCAGCGTGATCAGCACCAGCACGCCGATGCGCACGCGGGATCGGGTGATGCTCATGCCGCGCGCCTCGCCAGCCAGAGGAGATGGCGCACCGCGAGCGGATAGCCGTTGACGCCGAGGCCAGAGACGATCCCCGCCACTACCTGGGTCATGATCGAGCGCGACCGCCATTCGGCCTCGCGGCGATGGATGTTGCTGATATGCACCTCGACGATCGGGCAGTCGCACAATTTGAGCGCGTCGAGCACCGGATAAGCGGCATAGGTGAAGGCGGCGGGATTGAGGACGATGCCGGTCGATCCGCGCCGTGCGGCCTGGATCCACTCGACCATCTCGTGCTCGGCATTGGTCTGGCGGAACACCAGCGCGCAGCCCCCCGCCTCGGCCTCGGCGCGGCACATCGCCTCGACATCGGCGAGCGTGTCTCGCCCGTAGATTTCGGGCTCGCGCTCGCCGAGCAGGTTGAGATTGGGTCCGTTCAAGACATGGATGGCCCCAGCCATCGGCTCCTCCCCAGCGATCGTCGCGGCGCCTTGTGCGGCACCGGTTTCGACCCGGATAGCGAATCCGACTTGCAGTGAAAAGCAAAATGTACGAACCAGTACATTCATAAGCGAAAGCGGCGAGCGATGGGCATGAAAAGCGTCGGGCTGGTGCTTGCGGCGGCCCTGTTCGCGAGCCCCGCGCTGGCGGGTCCCGACGGCGACTGGCCGACCTATGGCCATGACAAGGGCGGCCAGCGCTTCTCGCCGCTGACCCAGATCACGCGCGCCAATGTCGAGCGGCTCCGGCCCGCCTGGATCTATCACATGAAGCCCGCCGCCGACCCCAGCCAGACCCCGGCGGCCGCCGAAGCCGCCCAGCGCGCCGCCGAAGCCGCAGGCCCGCCGCGCCGCCAGCGCTCGCGCTTCGCGGGCTCGCAGGCGACGCCTTTGGTGGTCGGCGGCCGGATGTTCCTGACCACCCCCTATGGCCGCGTCGTCGCGCTCGATCCGGCGACCGGCAAGGAGCTGTGGGTGGCCCCGATCCCCGGCCCCGGCCAGCCTTCGCTGCGCGGCGTCGAATATTGGCCGGGCGACGCCGCCACGTCCGCGCGCCTGTTCTTCGGCACCCGCGACGGCCGGCTGATCGCGCTCGACGCCGCTACCGGCAAGCCCGCCACCGGCTTCGGCATCGACGGCGTGGTCGAGATGAAGACCCCCGAGATCGTCGGGACGAGCGGCGCGCGCTTCTACGGGATGACCTCGCCGCCGATCGTCTGGCGCGATCTCGTCATCACCGGATCGGCGGTGCAGGAATTCCCCGCCCGGGGCGCCGCCGGCGACGTCCGCGCATGGGATGCGCGCACCGGCAGGCTGGTCTGGACCTTCCACTCGGTCCCCCGCAAGGGCGAGCGCGGCTACGAGAGCTGGGCCCCGGGCAGCGCCGAGGGCCGCTCGGGCGTCAACGCCTGGGGCTTCCTCACCGTCGATGAGAAGCGCGGCATCGTCTACATGCCGTTCGGCGCCCCCGCCTTCGATCGCTATGGTGGCGACCGCAAGGGCGACAATCTCTACGGCACCTCGCTCGTCGCCGCCGACGCGAAGACGGGCAAGTATCTCTGGCATTTCCAGGTCGTCCACCACGACATCTGGGACAACGACACCCAGGCCCCGCCCCTGCTGTTCGACGCGAAGGTCGGCGGCAGGACGATCCCCGCGGTCTCGATCGTCTCCAAGAACGGCCTCGTCTTCATCCTGAACCGCGTCACCGGCAAGCCGATCCACCCGGTCGAGGAACGCCCTTTCCCCGCCAGCAACGTCCCCGGCGAGGCCGCCTCCCCCACCCAGCCGGTCCCGGTCCGCACCCCGCCGCTCGCGCGCACCAGCTTCGCCCCGGCCGACATCGCCGATGTCACCCCCGAGCTCAAAAGCTGGTGCGAGGCGTGGATCCGCGACAACAGGATGAAGCCCGGCGGGCTCTACGTCCCCGTCGGGCTCAGCGAGCCGACGATCAGCTTCCCCGGGCTCCAGGGCGGCGCGAATTGGGGCGGCAGCGCCTATGATCCGCGATCGGGGCTGCTCTTCACCAACACCAGCGATCTGGGGCAAGTCACGTCGCTCGAGCCGTCCGACGGGCCCCTTCCCTACGAACGCGGACCCGTCAGTGGGCGCTTCCAGATGGAGGAGCCCAAGCTGATGTGCCAGCAGCCGCCCTGGGGCAGGCTGAGCGCGGTCGACACCCGCACCGGCAGGATCGCCTGGCAGGTCCCGCTCGGCATCACCGACAGCCTGCCCAAGGGCAAGCAACGCACCGGCCGCCCCAATATCGGCGGCGCGATCGTCACTGCCTCGGGGCTCGTCTTCATCGGCGCGAGCGACGATGCCCGCTTCCGTGCCTTCGACGCGGCGACCGGCGCCGAGCTGTGGACCTGGAAGCTCGACGCCGCCGCGCACGCCACCCCGATCACTTATCTCGGCGGCGACGGCCGCCAATATGTCGCGGTCACTGCGACCGGGGGCAGCTTCCTCGACAGCCCGCTCGCGAGTGATACCGTCACTGCCTTCGCCCTCGGAGACGCAAGATGAAGCACCGCCTCGCCCTCACCCTGCTCGCCGCGCTCGGCTGCGTCGGCGCCGCGACGCCGCAGGACGCGCCGCCGCGCACCCCGCCGCCGGGCTATGAGGACG
Organism: Pseudomonadota bacterium; assembly: GCA_040388355.1. Lineage (GTDB taxonomy): Bacteria > Pseudomonadota > Alphaproteobacteria > Sphingomonadales > Sphingomonadaceae > Sphingomonas. The sequence continues at coordinate 7,966 of JAZKCD010000027.1, forward strand.
CCTATGCCGGCAAGAAGCGCCTGCTGGTGATCGCCGACATCTCGACCGGCAACCAGACCGCGCACGCCGCGCTGTCGCACGCCGCCTCGGTGATCGAGCAGTTGGGCCGCGAATCGGGCGCCTATGTCACTTTCATCCGTACCGACACCGACCTCGTCACCAAAAGCGAAGTGTGGGGCAAGGGCGACTATGCCAAGGGCGGCGCCAAGGCCTCGCGCGGGCGCAACCTCGATTATTACGACGCGGTGCTGTTCTACACCAATGGCGAGACGACGATGTCGCCGCAGCAGAAGCAGGACCTGCTCGATTTCGTCGCGAAGGACGGCAAGGGCTTTATCGGCGTCCATACCGCCACTGCGACCGGTTATGGCTGGCCCGAATATGGCAGGATGATCGGCGGCACTTTCGACAACCACCCGTGGATGATCGCCAGCGCCAGGATCATCGTCGAGCGCCCCGACTTCCCGGCGATGCGCCGCTTCCGCACCGGCATGACCATCCGCGACGAGCATTACCAGATGCGCGCCGATCCCTATTCGCGCGACCGGGTCGACGTGCTCGCGCGGCTCGATCCGGCGAGCGTCGACTTGCGCAATCCCGGCGTGCACCGCACCGACCAGGATTTCCCGGTCGCGTGGATCAAATCCTGGGGCCGCGGGCGCGTCTTCTATTCGGGGCTCGGCCACACCGACGCCAGCTGGGACGATCCGCGCGTGCGGGCCATGTACCTCGAGGGAATCCGCTGGGCGCTGGGGTACGGCAACGCGGTGCCGCGGCCGCATCCGATTCCTCCGAAGCGGTGATCCCCTCTCCCATAGGGAGAGGGTTGCGCAGACTTGGGTCTTGCACTTGCAAGGCCCTAGTCGGAGCTGGGTGAGGGGTTGGAAACTTCTCAGCTGTCGCAACCCCTCACCAACCTGCGCTAGGCAGCAAGCTGCCAAGCTTCGGTATCCTCTCCCTATGGGAGGGAGGCAGATTTGGGCTACTTCCCCGCCCCGAAATGCTTCGCGAGATACGCTACCACCAGTTCGTAATCCGCATCGCTGACCTTGGCCCCGCGATCGATCATCCCGTCGACCACCGTCTCCCACTTCGCCGCGCTGTAATGCTTGCCGGTGATCACCGTCATCGCATGACACCCGCCGCAACCCGCCTGGACCTGCTGCTGCCCCGGTCCCGCCGGCAGTCCGGCGGCCTGGGGCGCCGCCACGGCAACGGTGGCGACGAGCGCCGCCGCAGCGGCGAACGTCGCCCGCATCACCGGTCGAGCCGCCGGTGGAAGAAGTCGAACGTGGCGTTGAGCGCCTGCAGCGTCGCAGCGCGCGTCTCCGCCGGGGTCCTGCCGATGAAGCTATGGTCGACCCCGGGGATGAAGATCCGCTCGACCGGCACCCCTGCCGCCTGCATCGCCGCATAAGCGGCCTCGGACTGCGCGATCGGCACGACCTTGTCCTCGGTGCCGTGGATCAGCAGGAAGGGCGGATCGCTGCGGTCGAGCCAGGTCAGCGGGCTCACCGCCGCGACCTTGTCCGCCGGGCAGTCCGCCGCCTTGTCGCAGCCGAGCAGCGCGTTCGGCCCGCCCCGGACCTGGAGCAGGATCGGCTTGAAGTCGAACACCCCATACCAGGTCACCGCCGCCTGGACGCATTCCGACCCCGCAGGCTGCGGCTTCGCGTCGAACCCCGGCGCGCCGCACGACAAGGCCGCCAGCGCGGCAAGATGCCCGCCGGCGGATCCACCCCAGATACCCACCCGCGCCGAGTCGATCCCGTATCTGTCGGCACCGCCCTTGAGAAAGCGGATCGCCGCGCGCACGTCCTGCAGCTGCGCGGGGAACTGCGCCTCGCCCGACAGCCGGTATTCGAGCGACGCGACGACGAATCCCTCGGCCGCCAGCGATGCCAGCACCTTGGGGAAATCGGCGGTCGCGCCCGCCTGGCGGGTATGCCCGCCGGTCCAGCCGCCGCCATGGATGTACATTACCAGCGGCCGCGGCCCGCGCCTCTTCGCCTTGGCGGGCAGGTAGAGATCGAGGATCAGCGGCCGGTATCCCGGGATCACCGAATAGACCACGTCGGCAAGGCCGGTGACTCCGCCCGGAAACCGCGTCACTCGATCGGGATAGACATCCTCGAGCGCGGGCTTCTCCCCGGTCGCGAACACCCGACTTCCGGTCTGCGCCTGCGCGGCCGGCAGCCCGATCAGGCACCCCAGCACCAGCGCGCCCGCCGCGCGCATCTCGTTCCAGCCCACTCGCCTCTCCATTAGCTAACCGGTTCGTACATAACCGGGCAACAGGCTGCGGGCAAGCACTTCAAACGAATGGTGAGCCGATCTTTCTCTGCTTGAATCTTTCCCCGGCGAAGGCCGGGGCCCAGTTGCGAGCCGTTTCAGAGGGCGGGATGCCGCCGCAGCTGCGTCGATACTGGGCCCCGGCCTTCGCCGGGGAAAGGGCTTGCTTCAACTCAGCTGGGTCGATCGACAATCACCGCATCACATAATGGAGCACGGTGTCCACGACATGCTCGCGCCGCCGCTCGCGGTCCTCGGGCGAGGTCAGGTCGATCCCGAAGATCGCCTTGAGCGTGTAGCGGTTGGAGACGTTGTAGAAGCACAAGGCGCTCATCGTCAGGTGCAGGTCGAGCGGGCTGATCCCTTCGCGGAACACCCCCTCGGCGCGGCCCTTGTCGAGGATCTCGGTCAGCGCCGCGACGACGCTGCGGTTGCGGTCCTTGATGCCGTTGACGCTGCCGATATGCGCGCCCTGAAGGATGTTCTCGTTCATCACCAGCCGGACGAATTCGGGGTGGTCGAAATGATAGTCGAAGGTGTGGACCACCATCGCGCGCAGCGCCGCCTCGGCGGGCATCGCCTCGAAATCGAGCGCCTGCTCGCGCTCGCGGATCCCGGCATAGGCCTGCTCGAGCACCGCGCGGTACAGTTCGTCCTTCCCGCCGAAATAATAATAGATCATCCGCTTCGACGAATTGGTCTTCTCGGCGATCTCGTCGATCCGCGCGCCCGCCAGTCCCTTGTCGGCGAATTCTCGGGTCGCGACCTCGAGGATGTTGGCGCGGGTGCTTTCGGCGAGCGCCGCGCGGAGGCCGGCCTTCGACATGTCGTTCATTCGCGCAGTCCCCGCAGTCCCTGTAGCTACGCCACCATATCCGCCTTGAAGCGCGATTGCGCCGCCAAACGGATTGCGGCGTTCGCCGCCCCATAGCCTCCATAGCCGCGGCGCTCGACAATCTCAAAGAAGATGCGCTTGGCGAAGGCGCGGCTGTAGAACTGGAAATATTCGGCCTCGCCGTCGCGGTCGTAGAGGATGTTGAGCGCCGCCATCCGGTCGACCAGCGCCGCGTCCAGCCCGAAGCGTGCTTCGAGGTCGTCATAATAGTTGCGCGAGATCTCCAGCATCTCGAGCCCGTTGGCCTTCGCGCGCTCGGCCGCGGCGAACACGTCGTCGGTCGCGAACGCCAGGTGCTGCACCCCGGCGCCCATGTAATTGGTCACGAACCGCGTCGACAGCGTCTCGCGCGCCATCGATCCGTTGAGAGTGATGCGCAGCTGCCGTCCCGGCGATTCGACTGCCTGGCTCTGCACCAGCCCGAGCGGATCGGCGATCTCGACCTGGGGCGTCTTGGCGACGTCGAACAGCGCGAGATAATAGAGCAGCCAGCTGAGGAACTCCTCGTAGAACATCGTCTGCGCGACATGGTCGACCGCCGCCAGCCCGATCCCCGCGCCCGCCTCGCCCACCGCCTCGAACTCGGCGGCCCACACCGCCTCCTCGCTGCCCGCCTCGATGAAATAGATCAGGCTCCCGCCCACCCCGCGCACCGACGGAATCTGCATCTCGCCGGGCCCGACCGACTGGCTGAACTGCGGGATCGACAGCGCCGCGGCGCGCGCCATCGCCGACGGCACGTCGCGGACCGACAGCCCGATCGCGCAGACCGAGGCGCCGTGCATCATGTCGAAGCTGTGCGCGAACCCCTCGGGCTCACGGTTCACCACCAGATTGACTCCGCCCTGGTTCCACCTTTCGACTGCCTTGCTGCGGTGCCGCCCGATCGCGCGGAAGCCGAGCGTGGTCAGCATCGTCCCCAGCGCCGCGGCTTCCTCGTCGTTCGCGGCGAACTCGACGAACGCCACGCGCTCGGCCGAGACACGCGGCGGCATCACCGGCGCCACCGGCGCGCGCGGGCGCCGCGCGACCTGGTCCTGCATCGCCAGCAGCGAGCGCAACCCGTCGAGCGCCACCCCGGATGCCGAACCCGCGCGGAACCGGTCGTTGAAGATCTCGAGCGACCAATAGCCCTCGAACCCGATCCGGAAGATCTCCGCCGCGAAATCGGCGACGGGCAGGTCGCCCTGCCCCGGCATGTTGCGGAAGTGCCGGCTCCACGACAGGAAATCCATGTCGAGCCACGGCGCGTCGGCGATCTGGACGAGGAACAGCTTGGCGGGGTCGATATCGCCGATGCTCGACGACGGCACCTTGCGCACCAGCGAATGGAAGCTGTCGAGGATCAGCCCCAGCGCGGGATGATCGACGTCGCGGACGATGCTCCACGCGTCGCGATGGTCGTGGACGTGCCGCCCCCAGGCGAGCGCCTCATAGCCGATCCGCAGCCCCCGCTTCCCCGCGCGCGCCGCCAGCTCGGCGAAATCCTCGACCAGCCGGTTGCGGTCGCCCAGCGCCAGCGGCGAGCAGTTCGAGCAGACCAGCACCAGTCCGGTGTCCAGTTCCTGCATCACGTCGAACTTGCGCTCCGCCCGGTCGAAGGTCCGCGCGCGCAGGTCGTCGGGCATCCCCTCGAAATCACGGAACGGCTGGAACACCGTGCAGGTCATGCCGAGGTCGCGGATCAGCCGGCCGATATCGGCTGGGCTGCCCGGATAGGAGAGCAAGTCGTTCTCGAAGATCTCGACGCCGTCGAACCCCGCCTCCGCGACCGCGCGCAGCTTGGATTCGAGGGTGCCGCTGATCGAGACCGTGGCGATCGAGGTGCGCAAGCTGCGGCCTTTCCGGTTGTGTACGAACTGGTTATGTACGCTTAGGCAAGGCGATTGTCACGCCGCGCGCTTGGAGGGGATTGGCATGAAGAGAGCGATCGGCCACGCTTGCGCTCGCGCTGGCCGCCATCCAAAGTCCACCTACCCGAAGTGCCGCTCCCTCCCCCCCGAATACCCGCTTGCTCCCCTGCGAAAGCAGGGGTCCAGAGTCGCAGGCGATGTCCTGCGGGGCCCTGGGCCCCTGCCTTCGCAGGGGAGCAGCGAAGGAAGACGCTGCCCCTTGTTCGCTCGAAGCCGACACCTTGACGCTTTGGCGCCTCGACTGCGGCACCGTCTTCGTCCCCGATCTCGATTTCCTGTCGGACAGCTTCGCCTTTTCGGGCGTGTCGAAGACCGTCACCGTCAGCTGCTATCTGATTCGCGACGGCGACGAATACCTGCTGTGGGACGCCGGCCTTCCGCTGTCGCGGCTCGGCGAGGGCCAGACCAGCGTCGGCGGCGGCCGCGCCCGCCTCGCCCGCTCGATCGTCGACCAGCTCAAGGACATCGGCGTCGCGCCGGAACAGGTCACGCGCGTGGCGCTCAGCCATTACCATTCCGACCATAGCGGCCAGGCCGCCAGCTTCCCCAACGCCACGCTGCTGATCGGCGCGCCGGACATGGCCGTGATCCGCGGCACTGCCCCCGCCTTCAACCTCCAGCGCGCCGAGTTCTCCCCCTGGCTGACCGGCGGCGGCAAGGTCGACGAAGTCACCGGCGACCGCGACCTGTTCGGCGATGGCCGCGCCGTCATGCTCGCGACGCCCGGCCACACGCCGGGCCACCATTCGCTGCTCGTCCGCCTCGCGAGCGGCCCGGTGATCCTCACCGGCGACCTCTGGCATTTCACCGGGCAAATGCCGATCAACGGCGTCCCGAAGATCAACACCAGCCGCGCCGACACCCTCGCCTCGATGGACCGCATCACCAGGGTGGCGGCAACGCTCCACGCCCGCATCGTCATCGGCCACGAGCCCGCCGATATTGCCAAGCTGCCCGCTTTCCCGGCATTCGCCCGGTAAGGACCTCGAGGAGACCCGCCCATGCCCGACGACACCCGGCCCGCAGGCCTTCGCCGCCGCGAGTTCGCCGCGCTGGCGCTCGCCGCCGGCATGCTCCCCGCTGCCGGCGCCCACGCCGCCGATTTCCCGCCGCCCACCCTCGAATTCGCGTTCGGCGCGACCGTGACCCTCGGCAAGCCGCAGGAGCTGGGTACGCGCGGCGGCAGCCGCAGCCGGTTCGTGCCGATCACCGGCGGCAAGGTCTCGGGGCCGCGGCTCGACGGCGTGGTCCTGCCCGGCGGTGGCGACTGGCAGGAGATCGGCGAGGACGGCGTCACGCTGATCCACGCGCGCTACCTGCTCCAGGCGGCGGACGGCACGGCGATCTCGGTCGACAATCCCGGCGTTCGCGTCGCCACGCCCGCGATCATCGCGCGGCTCACCGCGGGCGAGGATCTCGACCCCAGCCTCTATTATTTCCGCACCACCCCGGTCTTCGCGGTCGCACCGGGGCCGCACGACTGGCTGCGCCGCAGCGTCTTCGTCTGCCAGGGTGCGCGCCATCCCGACACTGTCGAGCTGCGCATCTTCCGCGTCACCTGACCGGGCGCTCGCGATAGAGGAAATCGGCGCAGACCAGGTCCTGCACGATCGAGCCCAGCGACTTGTAGACGGTCACGTCGCGCTCGCTCAGCCGCCCCGCCGCGGTGCCCGCCAGCACATGGCCGATCTCGGGCAGGACATGCGCCTCGGTGACAAGCCCCTGCTCCAGCGCGCGCAGATACTCTCCGCCCTGCGCCAGCACGCCCTCGCGATGATCGGGAAAGAAGCGCGCCCGCGCGACCAGCGCCGCGTCGATCTCGGCCGGACCCGCGCGGCTCGACCCCACCGCGTTGATATGCGCCCCGTCGGCCACGTCCGCGGAGAACAGGATCGGCTCGGCCGCGCCGGTCGTCGCGCAGACGATGTCGGCCTCCGCCACTGCCGCGCGGACCTCCGCCACGACGCGAGCCGGCAAGCCAAGCTCCAGCGAAACCCGCTCCGCCAGCGCCTCGGCCTTGTCCGCCGCGCGGCCCCACACCACCACCTCGGACAGCGCCCGGACATGCCGGATCGCCGCGGCGTGCTGCCACGCCTGCTCGCCCGTCCCGAGGATCGCCAGCCGATGCGCGTCCCGACGGGCCAGCGCATCGGTCGCCGCCGCCGAAGCGCAGGCAGTGCGGATCGCCGTCACTTCGCCCGCATCGACCACGCACAGCGGCGCGCCCGTCTCGCGGTCGAACAGGATGATCACACCCTGGTGCGACCGCCCCGCCGCCGCCCCGGGAAACACGCTGATGATCTTCGCGCCGAAGCCGCGCCCCTCCATCGCCCCCGGCATGACTCCGAACAGGTCGCCGTCGCCGAGATCGATGATGCCGCGCAGCAATTGCTTCGTCCGCCCCTCCGCCAGCGCCACCATCGCCTCGCGCATCAGGCCGATGCAGGTGAGATAATCGAGCCGCCCGGCAACCTCGCCGGCGCCGATGACGATCATTCGCCCCAGACCCGTTCGGCAAAGCCCAGGAAGTTGCGCCCGAGGATCTTCTCGATCCGGCCACTCTTGTAGCCCTTGGCCTCGAGCAGCCGCGCCAGCTTGCGGAATTGATCCGGCCCGCGCAGGTCGACGACGAAAGGATAGGTGTCGGGCCGCTCGCCCACCGCGCTGATCCCGGCGGCGCGGCGGTCGGCGATCTCCTTCGCCAGCACGCTCTCGAAGGCGTGGAGGTCGTCGATCTGAGTGACGCTGCCGTCGGTGCCGATCCCGACATGGTCCTCGCCGCAGACATTCACGGCATGGTCGATATGCGCGACGACATCCTCGGCGCGGGCATGGCCCGAGATGTTGAGGAAGGGCATGAAATAGATGCCGACGAACCCGCCGCGCTCGGCGACCAGCCGCAGCTCGGCGTCGGTCTTGTTGCGCGGCAAATCGGTGACCGCGCGGCAGCCGGTATGGTTGATCGAGATCGGATCGCGCGACACCCGCGCCGCCTCGAGGCAGGTCTGCTCGCCGCTGTGCGACAGGTCGACCATCACCCGCCGCGCATTGAGCCGCGCCACCACTTCGCGCCCGAACGGCGTCAGCCCGCGATTGTCGGGCGCCATCGATCCGTCGCCCAGCTGGTTGGCGGGATTGTAGGTCAGCTGGAAGACGCGCACCCCCAGCTCGGCGAAAATGTCGACGCGGCTGGCGTCGTTCCCCATCATCGCGCCGTTCTGGAAACCGTAGAGCAGCCCGATCCTGCCCTCGGCCTTGGCGCGGCGGATATCGGCGACGCTCAGTATCTTGACCAAGTCGCGCGGGCTCTTGCGGATCAGCATGTCGGTCGCGGCGATCTCGCGCACGCTCGCCTCGAACGGCTCCTTCGGCCCGGCAACATAGCCGAGCGTGACATTGACCATCGTCAGCCCCGAAGCGCGCGCCTCGGCGAGCACGCGCGGGCCCAGGTCGGAGGGATCGCGCCTGGCCAGCGGATTGGGATCGTCGAGCCCGCCCAGCGCATTGACGATGATCCACTGGTCGAACGGGTCGCTCCCCGGCGAAGCGTGCGCGGCGGTCGCGGCCATCGCCGCCCCCGCGATCAGGAATCCGCGCCGGTCAATCGTCATCCCCGTCCCCAATCTCCGCCTTGGTCGCGGGCCGGTAATCCGCCCGCGCATAGGCCCGCCCGCGCTTCACCGTCATCGTCACGGTGCGGATATTGGCGATGTCGGCGCTCGGATCCGCCGCCAGCACCACGAAATTGGCGAGCTTGCCCGGTTCGATCGAGCCCATGTCGCGCGCCTGCCCCGCGGCCTCGGCGCCCGTCAAAGTCGCCGACCGGATCACCGCGAGCGGCGGCATTCCCACTTCGCGCGCGAGGAAGAGCAGCTCGTCATGCACCTCGGGCCAGGCCTCGCCCGCGCCGGTGTTGAAGTCGGTCCCCGTCGAGATCGCCACCCCGGCCTTCCACGCCTGCCGCGTCAGCCGCACCACCGCCGGCCCGGTACAGCGCAGCGCCCGCCGCTCGGGATGCGCCTTGCGCGCATTGTCGTAGCGCACGAACAGGCTCCCGGTCGCGTCAAGCACGATCCCCTGCTTCACCATCGCGCGATAGAGCCCCGCGATCACCGGATCCTCGCCCGGCGCCAGCAGCGTCTCGTCGACCGGCGTGCGATCCTCATACGCCGCGAGCATCACCGGCGCGAGCTGGTACGCCAGATAGCAGACATGGCTGATCGCGTCGGGCCCCGCCGCGATCACGTCGGCCGGCCGGGTCGGGAATACCGCGCTGTGCGCCCAGACCAGCATGCCCTGGCGATGCGCCTCGGCGGTGATCGCCTTGACGAGGCCCGGCGGCAGGTCGGCGTAGATCTTGATCGCGGTCGCCGAAGTCCCGCGCGCCAGCGTCACCGCGGTGCGCAGGTCGGTCGTCTCGTCGATCGCCTGCACCCAGGGCGCCGTGCCCGGCACGAACCCCTGGCTCACCGCCCCGACGCGCGGATCGGCGAAGAACGGCGTCCCTGCCATCACTGCGGCATAATAGATGTCGGGCGCGGGAATCTCGCCCACGCGCGACGCGCGCGCCAGTTCGCCCACCGAGCGCAGGTCGTCGGCCATGTCGCGCACCGCGGTCACCCCGCCATAAAGGTCGCGCCGCAGGATCGCCTCGGCGCGCGCGCGGTTCGGCGGCGTCGCGAGATGGACATGGCTGTCGATCAGCCCCGGGATCACGAAGCGCCCGCTCAGGTCGACTTGTCGCGCCCCCTCGGCCCCGGCCAGCCTGCCATGCGGCCCGACCGCGACGATCCGCTCGCCCTTGACGAGGATGTCCTGCCCCGCCCGCGGCGGCGCACCGGTCCCGTCGATCACCGTCGCGCCCGTGTACAGCACCGTCTCGGGCTCCGCCGCGCCGGCAAGTGCGAGCGCCATCAGCCCGGCGAAAAAAGCCTTGATCATGCGCCTTGCTAGAAAGCGCCACCCGCCGCGGCAAGGATGAAGCGGAGCGGTCGCGAGATCACAAGGTAATGGCGGAGAGGATGGAGGCGTGTATCCATTTATCGACGACACAAATCGGCGGCGCTGGTGGTACCGATCCGCCGGTCCGCCTGGCGCCCCAATTCCAGTCATTCCCGTGACGATCGGCGCCAGCTCCTAAGCGGACGGTCCGCTCACGAACCTGTGTCGCGCAACTTCATGTCCGCCTTCGGTGGTTAGCGGTCGTCCCGACGAACTGTTTTCTCAACCATCCAAAGGTGGAAAAGCTGGACGGCAAGAAAAATCAACCCGACCGCCAGGAGCGACGGTATCACCATCCCTTCCTGACCGGTCCGGGGCCTCGTATAGAAGGATACGACGGTTAGACCGGCAAACACGAGGATCGCCAGTGCAGGAACGAACGCGACTGCGATCGGTCGCGGAGCCGACCAGGTCACTTCGCCGGTAAGCCACCACTGCATGGGCAATCGCGCTTCACTTCGGAGCCGTTTATTGGCCCAAATGGCAATGCCGCAGGATGCCAAGCAGAACAGCGCGCCAACCAGAGCTGTTTCCATTGATTACCTCCAAGCCAGCCCGACATAGCATAGTCTAAAATGTCCGCTAACGAGTCGCTTCCTGCCTGACCGCTCCTGGCACACCGCCGCGAGCAAATTGGTCACGAGCAAAGCTTCTGAGAAGCTTTTCAGCGTTCAGTCGGCGAGTCCCCGCCCCGCGCCGCCCGTGACAGATTCCGGACGGTACCTTCAGAAACTGCCCGACACCTGGACGTACCAGTTGCGAGGCCGCCCGTAGATCCGTTCCGCATAGCCGAGTGTGCCGAGCGAAGCATTGCCCTGCATAAGGTAGCGCTCGTCGAAGACGTTCGCGACGCCCCCTGCGATTTCGATTCCGTTCGTAAGCTTGAGCGTGATCGACGCGTTCCCGAGAAAATAGCCGTCCTCCTCGATCGAGCGGATGCTGCCGGTGATGAATGTTTCCTTCGCCGTGTAGCTGCCGTCGATTCTCGGCGTCAGCTTCATCCCATTTCCGAGTTCGATGGCATAAGCGACACTGAAATTACCCTGGAAGTCGGGCGTGAACGGCAGGTCGTCGCCTGGCGCGACAGTGGCCGTCGCACCAGGAACGGGCGTGATGCTCTTGATCCTGTCGTGCAGGATGCTGCCACCGGCATCAAGCATCAGGCCCCACGGCGCGTGGTAGCTCAATTCAGCCTCGACGCCCCGCATCCGCGCCTCGCCGGCGTTGAACAACAGCGGAACCACGCCTTGGCGGAAGATCAGCTGGATATCCTGATATTCGGCCTGAAACGCAGCCAGGTTCAACCGGAATCGGCCGAACTGGGTCTTTGCGCCGATCTCGTAGCTGGTGACCTTCTCCTGATCGAACGGCACCGGCACATTGCCGGCAGGCGCCGCGTTGTATCGCGTATTGAATCCACCCGATTTGAAGCTGCGGGCATAGGACGCATAGGTGCTGACGGCATCGTTCCAGCGATACTGGATGCTGGCGGAGCCGGTGAGCGCGGAAAAGCTTCGCGCGAAGGGCCGGTTGAAGATGAACAGCGGCCCGCCCTGCGGGACGGCGAGCGTCGGCAACGGATCGGGATCCGGCAGTGTGGCCGGGAACAGATTGAATATCGCTCCCTGGAAGGTCTTGCGATCGGTGGTGTAGCGCAGGCCGGCGGTAAGCTCGAGGCCCGTTGCGGGCTTGACGCTGACTTCGCCGAAGCCTGCCACCGAATCGGTCCGCAGCCGCGAAACCTGAAGATCGCGGCTCCCCGGCCCGCCTGCCAGAAGCGAGCCGATCACCGGCGGTGACGGCGGGAAGGCCAGCGGCACGGTAGCGCGCTCGTGCGTTTCCTCGTTGAAGTAATAGCCGCCCAGGATCGCGTTGACAGAGCCGTAATCGAGCTGCAGCTGGACTTCCTGGCTGATCTGCTGCGACTTGGATCCGACATCGGTGGTGATCAGCAGCAGGGGCGTGTTGTCGGCGTCGCGGATTCCGCGCGATTCGGTTTCGCGATACGCGCTGATCAGTTTGACCGATGCGTGCTCGGTGAGGTGGATATTGGCGGTCGCCGCCAAGCCCCAGACCTCGGATTTGCTCATCACGGCTGCCGTGCCGCCGTTGACGAAGGCGCCACGCGCCTGGAAATCGTTGGCGCAGCGTGCGTCGTTGATCAGCGGAACGTTCGGCGCGCCGAACCGGGGATTGCCCGGTGCAAGCGGCGCGAAGGGTATGGTCGCCCCGGGGCACCCGGCCGCGACGCTGGCGATGGCTGCGACCGGCGCCTGCTCGTTGATCTCGGCGAACACGAAGGGCGCGCCATGTTCGTCGCGCCTAGAATAGTCGCCGCGAATGAACAGGTCGAAAGCGCTGGACGGCTCCCACTTGATCGCCGCGTTGAACGACCGGGCGTTGTCATTTCCGAGATCGAGCCCGTCGAAGGCACGGATCACATAGCCGTCACGCTTGCGGAACCCACCGGAGACGCGCGCGGCGAGCGTATCGCCGAGCGGAATGTTGAGGGCGGCAAAGCCTTCGTACAAATTGTCGCTACCCGCCCGGACGCGCGCCCGCCCGCTGAACACGCCCAATTCGGGTTGGCGCGTTTGCACCAGAATGGCGCCGCCGATCGTGTTGCGCCCGAACAGGGTTCCCTGCGGTCCGCGCAGCACCTCGACGCCGGCGATGTCGCCGAAGTCGATCGCGCCGCCGACGGCCCGGCCGAGATAGACCTCGTCGAGATAGATGCCGACGCCGGGATCGACCGCCGCGGTGGGATCGACCTGGCCGACGCCGCGAATGAATACCACGGCGGAGGCGCTGTTGCCCGATAGCTGGCCGGCCGGCTTGAACTGAAGGCTCGGGGTTACGCGCTCGAGATCCTGCGTCTGGAGGATCTGCCGGGCCTCGAGCAATTCCGGCGTGAACGCGGAAATGGCGACCGGTGTATCCTGGAGCTTTTCCGAGCGGCGTCGCGCGGTCACGACGATATCGCCGCCCTGATCCGCGTCCTGGCCGCTCTCGATCGTGGGTTGCTGATCGCTTGCTCCGGATGTCTGCTGCGCGATCGCGGGTGCGGAGATCAGCGCGCACAGTGCGGCGCCGCTACAAAGCGTCTTCATCATCCTCTCGCTCCCTTTTTTGGGCCTAGGCGCTCGCGGCTCCTTAGGACCTGTCCCTGAAGCGAATTGATATATCGCAATACAATTAATTGCAATGGGCAATAACAATAACCTCGCACCGCTACTCGCCGGCACTAATAGTTTACTTTCTCTATTATTGAGATATTCCAGAATCGTCAGGCTATATGAGTCGACGAGCGGTGTTCATTCGGGCCGCTCGATATCCTTCGCGCGCAGGAGCCGGGTCCGCATCGTTCCAATCCGCACGCTTGCCTGCCCGCCATTGTATCGGACCGACCTGGTTACCGCGCGGTTCGCGGTTATCCGCGCGCGCTTGAGCCTCCCGTGTTGCCAGCTCACGTCCACCGTGCACCCGCCGCGCGTCCTCAGGCCGGTGACCTCTCCTTCGGACCAGGCATCGGGCAGCGCCGGGAGCAGATGGATGATGTCGCCGTCGCTTTGCACCAGCATTTCGGCGATCGCTGCGGCGCCGCCGAAATTTCCGTCGATCTGGAAGGGCGGATGTGCATCGAACATGTTGGGATAGGTGCGGCTGGGGGCGAGCAGCAGCTTCAATATCCGGTGCGCGCGATTGCCGTCGCGCAGGCGGGCCCACAGGTTGAGGCGCCAGGCGATCGCCCAGCCTGTGGTGAGGTCGCCCCGCAGTTCGAGCGACTTGCGCGCCGCGGCCGCCAGCGCAGGCGTGCGCTCGAGGTCGATCTGGTGCGACGGATACAGCCCGTACAGATGCGAGACGTGGCGGTGCTGCGGCTCGGGCGCCGCGGCGTCCCAGTCGATCGGCCATTCCATCAGCTGTCCCTGCGCGCCGATCCGCATGGGGGACAGTCGCGCGCGTGCGGAATCGAGCTCCGCCACGAAGCCGTCGTCTCGTCCCAGCGTCCGCGCGGCGGCGGCGGTGTTGATGAACAGATCGGTGAGGATCTGCGTATCCATCGTCGGACCCCACATCAGCGAGGCGCCGCCGGGATGGACATTCTCCGGCGAAAGCGATGGATTGGTGACGAGATGCCCGCCTGGCCCGATCTGCAACGTGTCCAGGAAGAAGCGCGCCGACCCGGCGAGAATCGGATATATGCTCGCAAGATAAGCCGGCTCGGGATCGTATTCGTAATGCTGCCACAGCGTCAGGCAAAGCCACGCCCCGCCTGTGGGCCAGAGGCCCCATTGCGCGCCGTCGATGGGGGCGGTGGCACGCCAGAGATCGGTGTTGTGATGCGTGACCCAGCCGCGCGCGCCGTACATTTCGCGCGCGGTCCGTGCCCCGCTCACGGCAATATCCCTGACCATCGCGATCAGCGGCTCGGCGCATTCGGCGAGGTTGGTGGCGTGCGCGGGCCAGTAGTTCATCTCGGTATTGATATTGATCGTATATTTCGATCCCCAGGGCGGCGAGGCGCTTTCGTTCCACAGACCCTGCAGATTGGCGGGCTGCGCCCCGGGCCGCGATGACGCGATCAGCAGGTAGCGGCCGTACTGGAAGTAGAGCGCGGCCAAAGCGGGATCGTCGGAAGTGGCGGACGCACGGATGCGCTCGTCGGTCGGCAGTTCAGCGCTTGCGGTCGTCCCCAGATCGAGCGTCACGCGCCGGAACAGCCGCCGGTGAGCGGCGGCCGAGTCCCTGGCGATCGTGCTGAAGGACACTCCACGCGCCGCTGCGAGCGTGGCGGCAGTCGCCGCCAGCGGGTCGCCCGACACGTCCTCCGGGCCCTTGCAGCTGGTCGCCATCGCGATCAGCAGCAGCACCTCGCGCGCGCCGCGGATGCTGAGCCGATCGCCCTCGGCTGCGGTGCTCCCGCCCGTCGTCGATACCGCCATGCGCGCCGCGAAGCTGAGCGATCCGGGCCGTCCGCCATGCGTGCCGTTGCGCCCGGTCAGCAACAGCTCGCTCGTGCCCGCCACCGCGGTCGCCTGTGGCGCTTCGCTCCGGAAGGAAAGCGTGGCGTCGAGTCCGCCCTTGCAATCGGTGCTGAGCCGTACCGCGATTACCTGGCGCAACGGGCAGGCGAGCACCTCGCGCCGCCACCTCGCGCCACCGGCTGCGAATTCGGTCTCCGCGATCGCACGGTCGATGTCGAGCGAGCGGCGATAGCTCTCGACCGCGTCGCCCGCATTGGTGAATTCGATCATCAGGCTGCCGATGCTTTGATACGCTGCCTGCTGCAAAGGCTTCGCCATCAGCTTGGCGTTCGCCAGCGCCTCGGCGGCGGCGTACTCGCCCGCAAACAGCCTCCGGCGGACCTCGGGAAGGTTCTCCAGCGCTTCGGGGTTGACCGGGTCGTACGGTCCGCCTGACCAGAAACTGTCCTCGTTCAGTTGCAGACGCTCGGTGCCGACGCCGCCGAACACCATCGCGCCGATCCGGCCATTGCCCACCGGAAGCGCCTCGACCCATTCGCGCGCCGGGGCGCGGTACCAAAGGAGGTTCGGATTCGGCGAAAACGCTCTTGCCGTCGATGGCGGGACCCCCAATCCGATCGCCGTTCCCGCGGCCGACAGCCAGCCGAGCAACTGCCGGCGCGCGATCGGCCTTTCAGCGGCGCGCATGGACGATCTCGACCGCGAAACTCATCGTGCAATTGGCTAGACCGCGAGCTTCGTCTTGGTCAATAGTCCGACAAATAGAGTCGCAGGGGCGGCCGGGGAAAGAATGATGAGAGCGACAGCCGAGCTCGCCGCATTGCTTCTGGCGGTGTCGATCGCGGCGCCGGCGGCGGCGCAGCTGCCGGGGGCGAGCGCGCCGTCATATCGCGATAGCGATCAGCCCGCCGCTTTGCGCGCCGCGGATCTGGTCGCGCGAATGACGCTCGAGGAAAAAGCCTCCCAGCTGATCAACGACGCACCCGCGATCCCGCGGCTCGGAATTCGCGAATATAATTGGTGGAACGAGGGACTGCACGGCGTGGCGGCGGCGGGCTACGCAACCGTGTTCCCCCAGGCGATCGGATTGGCGGCGACCTTCGACGTGCCGCACATCGGGCAGGTCGCCAATCTGATCGGCGTGGAATTCCGGGCGAAGCATCTCGCCGAGCGCCACCGGTTCGGGGGATCGGACTGGTTCGGTGGGCTGACCGTCTGGTCGCCCAACATCAACATTTTCCGCGATCCGCGCTGGGGGCGCGGGCAGGAAACCTACGGCGAGGACCCGTACCTCACCTCGCGCCTCGGCGTCGCCTTCGTTCGCGGACTTCAGGGCAGCGATCCCACCTATCTGCGCACTGTCGCGACGCCGAAGCATTTCGCGGTGCATAGCGGGCCCGAGGCGAGCCGTCATCGCGACGACATCCACCCTTCGGCGCACGATCTCGCCGATACCTATCTGCCGGCCTTCCGCGCGACCGTGACCGAAGGCGGCGCACAATCGGTGATGTGCGCCTACAACGCCGTCGGCGGCGTTCCCGCCTGTGCCAGCGAGCGATTGCTGACGCATTATCTGCGGAATGCGTGGAATTTCGACGGGTATGTCGTGTCCGATTGCGAGGCGGTTTCGGACATCTACCGCAAGGACCATCACGGCTATCGCGACTCCCCGGAGGCGGGCGTGGCCGCCGCATTTCACGCCGGGATGGACTTGATCTGCGGCGGGCCTGACGAGGCGACGCATATCGTCGGCGCGGTTAAGACCGGGGTGCTCGAGGAGAGCGTGATCGACCGGTCGCTGATACGGCTGTTCACCGCGCGGATACGGCTCGGACAGTTCGACGATGCGGCGAAGGTGTTTCCGGGCATCACCGCCGGCGACTATGATACCGAGGCGAACCGCGCGCTCGCGCTTGCGTCGGCCGAGAAGGCGCTGGTGCTGCTCAGGAACGACAACGGGCTGCTCCCTTTGCCCCACCCTCCCCGCCGCATCGCAGTGATCGGGCCGAACGCCGACAGCCAGGCCGCGCTGGTCGGGAACTATAATGGCTCGCCCTCTCATCCGGTCACTGTCCTCGACGGAATCAGGCGCCGCTTTCCCGACGCCGAGGTCACCTATGTCGAAGGCTCGGGACTGATCGACCGCTCGCTGTCCGCGGTTCCCGCCAGCTCGCTTTGCGCCGACAGTGGCTGCCGCCAGGCGGGCGTGAAGCTGGAGCATTTCGCCGGCCGCGACTTCAAGGGCTCGGCCCTGAGCTCGGCAAATGCGGCGGCGGTCGGCCTCGACTGGTCCCGCGAAATGCAGAGCGGCGCCGCGCGCTTTACCGGCTTTCTCAAGGCTCCGGAGGATGGCGAGTATACGCTCCGCTACGAGGCCAATGGCGGCTACCGGATCTGGATCGACGGCAAGCCCGTGGTCGATGCCTGGGACGTCGATTGGAGGCCGTCGATCGCGAGCGGAAAAGTGACGCTGAAGGCAGGCCGGACCTATGCGTTGCGCGTCGAGGCGTTTCAGCGCCAGCCCAAGGGCGCCGAACGCCTGCTCTGGAGCGTGCCGAGCGATCCCGCGGCGAAGGAAGCAGTGGCCGCCGCGCAAGATGCGGATGTCGTGATCTTCGTTGGCGGCCTCACCGCCCAGCTCGAGGGCGAGGAAATGCGCTTCCAGGTCGACGGCTTCGCCGGCGGGGATCGCACCGGCCTGGATCTGCCGCGGCCGCAGCAGCGGTTGCTGGAGCGGGTCCACGCTACCGGCAAGCCCGTCGTCCTGGTGCTGATGAACGGCAGCGCGCTCGGCGTGAACTGGGCGGACCGGCATATCCCTGCGATCATCGAGGCATGGTATCCCGGCGGTCAGGGCGGCGACGCGGTAGCGCGGGCGATCGCGGGCGACTTCAGCCCGGCCGGGCGGTTGCCGGTAACCTTCTACCGCTCGGTCGAAGACCTGCCCGCCTTCACCGACTATGCGATGTCCCGTCGGACCTATCGCTATTTCAGCGGCGAGGTTCTCTATCCTTTCGGATATGGCCTGTCCTACACCAGCTTCCACTACGCGGGCGCCCGAGTTTCGAAACGACGGGCGCGGGCGGATGAAACCATCGAGGTAACGGTCGATGTCACCAACACCGGTAGCCGGGACGGCGACGAAGTCGTCCAGCTCTATCTCAGTCGGCCCGGCGTCGCCGGCGCACCGATTCGCGCGCTCGGCGGCGTCGCACGCATCCATCTTGCCGCCGGCGCGACCCGACGCGTGTCGTTTTCGCTGGGCGACCGCGCGTTGAGCATTGTGGATGCTTCGGGCGCCCGGCGCGTTGTCCCGGGCAGGGTCGATCTGTGGGTAGGTGCCGGCCAGCCGGGCGCCCGCCCCGGGCTGGCGAAGACCGCGGGTGCGCGCGTCGCGTTCGAAATTACGACTGCCGCCACGTTGCCCGACTAGGTGCGGACGACCCCTTGAAACCCAGTTGCGGAGAAGCCTCTGATGCGCGCCCTTGCCTTGATCATTCCGCTGCTGGCGGCGACCCCCGCAGGCCAGACGACCGACTGGACACAGGCCATGGTCGAATGGACCAAGCCGCATGCCCCGTTCCCCATCGCCGGCAATGTCTATTATGTCGGGACCGGGGGCATATCCGCCTATCTGATCACCGATCCCAAGGGTCACATCCTCATCGACGGCGCGCTTCCGCAGAGCGCGAAGGTGATCGCGGCAAACATCCGCGCGCTCGGCTTCAAGCCTGAGGATGTGCGCTACCTGTTGATCAACCACGCGCATTTCGATCACTCGGGCGGGCTTGCCGAGCTCAAGCGGCTGACGGGCGCGTCGCTGCTGGCCAGCGCGCGCGACAAGCCAGACCTCGAAGCCGGCACGACGGCAGGGCGCCCCGATCTGCTTGCCTTCCCGCCGGTCAGGGTCGACCGCACGATCGGCGACGGCGAGCATATCCGGCTGGGCGCGATCGATCTCGTTACGCACCTGACGCCGGGCCACACCAAGGGGTGCACCAGCTGGTCGCTCAAGGTGCGCGAGGGCGGGCGTTCGCTCAACGTGGTGATGGTGTGCAGCATCACCGTCGCCAACCAGAATCTTACCGGTGGCGGAGGCTATCCCAACGCCGCCGCGGATTTCCGCGCGACCTTTGCGAAGCTGCGCGGCTTGCCTGCCGACATCTTCCTCAGCTTCCATCCCGGTGTGTTCGACATGGACGCCAAATATACCAGGTCGCGAACGGGGGGCGCCAACGCCTTCGTGGATCCCGCGGAGCTGACCCGCCGCGTCGATGCCGCGGAACGCGCGTTCGAAGCCGAGCTGGCGCAGCAGCGCAAGGCCCGGGCGCCACGGTAGCGTAGCGACGTATTCCCGCCGCCTTGGCGGGTAGCATGCAAAACCCCCTTGCCCTCGCCGTCACTTGGCGGCACCGTTAACGTTAACGGTGATCGAAGCTCGCCGACGCCGCGCGGGGAGGAACTATGGGCTATTGGCAACGCACGCGGTCGCTCCGCTGGTGGATCATCGCGATCGTGATGCTTGGCACGATCATCAATTATCTCGTCCGTCAGACCTTGGGCGTCGCGGTCGCAACCGACGCCTTCAAGGCCGATATCGCAATGACCCGGGAGCAGTATAGCTGGGTCACCGGGGTGTTCCAGGCATTCATCATGCTCCAGCCGGTGGTGGGCTACATCCTCGACCGGATCGGGCTTCGCCTCGGTATGGCGTTGTTCGCGAGCGGCTGGGCGCTGCTGATCGCGGCGCATGGTTTCGTGACGAGCTGGCAAGGGCTCGCGGCACTGCGTGCCCCGCTGGGCTTTGCCGAGGGGACTTCGCATACGCTGGGGCTCAAGGTCGTCTCCGAATGGTTTCCGGCGAAGGAGCGCGGCCTTGCCGGCGGCATATACAATCTCGGCGCCTCCGCCGGAATCGCGCTGGCGGCGCCGCTCGTCGCTTACTCGATCATCTGGTGGAACTGGCGCGCGGCTTTCTATGTCGCGGGCGCGCTCGCGCTCGTCTGGGTGCTGCTGTGGCTGCGCTGGTATCGCGCGCCCGAGGCGCATCCGGACCTCTCGCCCGAGGAACTGGCGATGATCCAGAATGGGCAGGAGGCGTATCTGCAGGGGCCCCCCGGCGAGAAGCCGCCGATCCTCTCGCTGCTCGGCCGCCGCAATTTCTGGGGGATCGCGATCCCGCGCTTCCTGGCGGATCCGACCTGGGCGACGCTCACCTTCTGGCTGCCGCTCTACCTTCATGACGAGCGCGGGCTGGACCTGACGAATCTCGCGATCGCAGTCATCCTCCCGTTCGTCGCCGCCGATCTCGGCTGCCTGTTCGGCCCGACGGTGGTGCTATGGCTCGAGCGGCGCGGGATCGCGCTGATCGATGCGCGCCGTTGGACCTTCACCCTCGGCGCGTTGCTGATGACCAGCATGATCTTCGTCGGGTCCGTCACCAGCCCGGTAGCAGCAGTGGCCCTGCTCAGTATCGGCGCATTCGCCCACCAGACCCTGTCGGTCACTTGCATCACGATGGGCAGCGACTTGTTCCGCCGTAACGAGATGGGCACGGTTGCGGGCATGGCAGGGACATTGGCCAATCTCGGCGTGATGATCTTTACGCTGCTGATCGGCGCGCTGGTCACCACGATCGGCTACACACCTTTCTTCGTCGCGCTTTCGGTATTCGACCTGATCGCCGCCGCCGTCCTGTGGACCCTGGTGCGCAAGCCCGGAACCGATCAAGGGCGCGAGAGCGGCGTCATTCCGATCCTACTCGGCGGCGCGGCGTCGGGCTATCTCTGGTTCGGCTCGGGCATCGGCGCCGCGGGAGCCGCCGGCTATGTCGGCTTCGGTTTCGGCGTGCTGCTGTTCGTGCTCGGCATCGCCATCGAGGTCCGCGCCCGCGGCGGGCGGAAGGCTCCTGCCTGATTCCGCATGCTCGGCTGCGGGTTCATTCGGACATGGTCAGCCGGATTGCGCCTCCGGCGGCGAGCCGGCGCCGCCGGGGGGCGCTACCGATTGACGATGGACGATCTTGTGTCCCAGCAAGCGATCGCCGGCAGGTTCAGCATGCCTGGCCGGCGCCGAAACCTGCGCCGCCAGCAAACGCAGCGCCTCCGCGCCGAGCTTCTGGACCGGCTGGTGCACGGTCGTCAGCGGGGGCCATAACGTAACGGCGGCCATCGTATCGTCGAAGCCTACCACGCTCAGTTGCTGCGGGACCTCGAGGTGACGCCGATGCGCGACGGAAACGACCGCGGCCGCCATGTCGTCGTTGCTGGCGAAGATGGCTGTCGGGAGCGGGTCGCGGTCGAGCAATTGCTCCGCTGCAGCCAGCCCCGAAGCGAAGCTGAAATCGCCTTGGGCAATACAGGTTTCGACGTCGTCGAATTCGCGAACGGCTTCATAAAATCCCGCCATGCGCTCGGCCGAGGCTGCCTGGTCCGGGTTGCCGACGATGAAGCCGATTCGTCGGTGCCCGAGGGTCAGCAGGTGGCGCGCCATTTCATAGGCTGCCTGCCTGTCGTCGATGCGGACCGAAATCGTGCTTGCGGCGGGATAGGCGCAAACCGTCGCCGTTGGCAGATGCGCCTCGGCGAATAACCGCAACAGGGCGACGGAGTCGCCCAATGGCGGAGTCAGCAAGACCCCGGACAATCCCGAAGCGATGAATTCCTTCAAGGATTTCGACGAAGGAATCTTGCCCTTCGGCGTGCGCAGGAGGATCAGCCGGGCGCCGCGCGACGCGGCTTCCTCGAACACGCCCGTCAGGAACTCGCTCATGAAGGCCGCGCTGCGGTTGGAATAGATGACGCCGATCCGGAGCTCGGCCGAAGTGACCAGGCTGCGAGCGGCAGCATTGGGCTTGTATGCGAGAGCTTCGATCGCCGCCATGACGGCCGCCTTGGTTTCGGACCGGATGCCGTCGCGGCCATTGATTGCCCGCGACACCGTCATCGGAGATACACCGACCTGTGCCGCCACATCCTTGATCGTAGCGCGGCGCGCCCGCCGGCCAGGCTTGTCCAAAAAAGCTCTCCCGTTCAGGTTTGCAGGACTGCTAGTTCTTTTCGCATTTGATGCAAGCCGCTCTTCTCGTGCGGTGGCCCTTGGCCGCCAGGATCGCTCCGCGGATCGACCGATCGGACTCTCCCGCGAGGAGCGCGGTCCAAAAAGTCCCGGCACGAGGCCGGGACAGGGGAGAGAGTCTGCATTTTCGTGATTGCGTGACGTTAGCGCGGCCCAGCCGGCCCTGCCGAAGAGGGACGGAAGGACCGTTTGACCGGCCCCTCCGCGCTCCCTTCATCTCCTTCAAGTCCGCCTGCTCAGAACTTCGCCCGGACGCCGAAGGTGAAGAAGCGACCCATATCGTCATGGAAGGCCGTGGTCGGATAGAACAGGCCAGGGATGCCCGAAGTCCCCGGGAAAAGCGGCGCGCGGGTGTTCGTCACGTTATTCACGGTCAGGAAGGTCTCGCCGTCTCCGCCCAGCAGATGGAAGCGAACGGCGATGGTGGCGTCCAGCACGTCGTAGGATGGTAGATAGGGCTTCACGAAATTCTGGTTGTTGAGCGGCAGGCCGTTCGCGCCAAGGGCGTTGTTGTCGCTGCTGGCCATCTTGACGCGCCCCAGCCACTGGTTCTGCAGCGACAGGCTCCAGGCCTCGTTGGCATAGGACAGGAACGTGGCCTGCCGGACTTTCGGCGCGACTGCCCAGGTCGGAACGGCCCCGGGGATGTTGATCGTCGTGTTGACCGGCTGATAGGTCCACAAATGCCGGATCGAGAGCCGCCCGGGCAGCCAGGAGATGACGTCCTGCGTGTCGAAATGATAATCGACCTGCGCTTCCCACCCTTCGGTTTCCTGCCGCGCGGCATTCAGCGGCGAATTGCGGATCTCGCTCGGGAAGTTGAGGATCGGATCCTTGTAGTTCGGATCGCTCGGATTGGTGATCGGGCGAACTGCCAGCGAGCAGAAGGGCGAATCATAGGCCGGAGCGCTGGCCAGGCAGATGTTCTGGATCGCGTTGCTCTGATAGCTGATCCCGGTGATCGCGTCGGTGATCCGGGTGCGGTAATAGTCCACCGACAGCCCGAAATTCGGAATGAACGAAGGCGTCAGCACCACGCCCAGCGTGAGCGTCCGCGCCTTTTCGGGCGTCAGGCTGGGATTGCCTCGCGAAACCAGCCGGAGACTGTTGTTTCCGTTGGTCAGAAGGTCGGTAAAGCCCGTCGATGAAACGCCGGCCGGCTGATAGAGATCGTTGAGGTTCGGCGCCCGGATATCCCGCGAAAGCGTGCCGCGGAAGGCGATCGATTCGTTGACGTGCCAGTCGACGCCGGCCTTCCAGGACTGGACGGCACTGAAGGTCGAATATTTGGTGTAGCGGCCGGCCAGATTCAGCGAGAATTCCTGGGCAAGCACGAAGTCCTTGACCAGCGGGACGTTCACTTCGCCGGCGACCTCGTAGACACTGTTTTTCGCATCCACGGGAGCGTTGGTGTTCTGCACCCAGCGAACCGGTGCGCCGCCGTTCGCGAGGCACATGCGCAGGCCCGTGCAATCGACGAATTCCGTCGGCAGGAACGCGCTTTCCATCTTGTAGGTGGCCCAGCGCACGTCGCCGGAAATATTGGCTCTGATATTGCCGGCGGGCAGGCCGAAGCCGATGTCCCCGCCGATCGAGCCGCCGACATTGTCCAGCCTCTGCGTGAGCACCCACGAAGTCGATTGCCGGAGATAATTGTACGCGCCGAGCGACGGTCCGTTGGGATCGGTGATGTTGGTCGGTACGCAGCCCGGATAGCGGCTGGCGAACTGCGGCTGGGTCGTGACCCAGCACACGATCGTGCCGCTCACGTTCACGCCGTTCACCACGGTGCCCGGCGGCGCGATGACAGCATCGAGCGACGCGAGATATTTGGCGTTGTCGGTGTTGTTCGGGTTCGTGACCTTGAGCCGGCTTTCCCCATGGCTGTAGAAAATATCCCAGCGAAGGCTGCCCAGCGAACCGGTGAAGCCCGCTTCCACGTTCATGTTCCGCTGGACCACCTCGGTCCGGTAGAGGCGGTTCGTGTCCGTCGCCTCCTCGCCTGCAACCCGGTTCCAGATATAGGACGGGGCCGAGAAGAACGGCGTGGTCGGCGGCGGCGGCGGCGTGGTGTTGGTCTGCGGGGACGTCGCAGGCGCCGCAGGCAGGCAACGCCAGCCCGTTGCGGCCGGGGTTCCGCAGACGATGCTCGCCCCCAGCTGCTGCTGGGTCGCCGCCGTCAGGAACGGATTGTTGGCGAACAGGGTGTTGGGCCGGTTCGCCGACGGGCTCACCACCCAGGTGATCCAGTTCGACTTGTTCTGCGCCTCCGCCCAGGTGCCCTGGACGTAGAAATTGACGTCGTCGCTCAGGTCGTAGCTGAAGCGGCCAAACCAGTCCTTCATCTCGATCTCGGACCGGAACGTGCCGTTCTTCACGTACGAGCCGTCGCCGCCCGATTCCAGATTGGCAGTCCCGCTCGGTATGCCGTGGATCATCGGACTCAACACGCCGGCGGTGTTGAACGTATAATTGTTGTAGGCGCACGACGTGCCGCACTGGACATTGCCATACTGCCCGCTGTTGAAGACTCGAGAGTAAGGCACATTCACATAGGGGTTGCCCGGCGAGCCGTTTCCGGCGAGCAGCCAGGCCTGGCCGTCTTCACCATAGGGCCGCGCGCTGATCGGGATCAGCGCCTGCTTGCGGTACCGCGCGGACGTCTCGAAATGGCCGCGCCCGCCGAACAGGTCGGTGCCCCATGCCGCACCGAGTTGCATTTCCTCGCCGTCGCCATATTTGGAAATGCCGGCGTCGGCCCTCACGGCCAGCCCCGTGAAATTCTTGTCCAGAATGAAATTGACCACGCCGGCGACCGCGTCGGAGCCATAAACCGCCGAGGCGCCGCCGGTCACGATATCGACTCGCTTCACCAGCATCTGCGGCAGGATATCGATGTTGACGGTGCCGTCCTGGTTCGACGCCGGGACGCGATGACCGTTCAGCAGCACCAGGGTGCGCGAAGGGCCGAAGTTCCGCAACGACAGCACGTTGCCGCCATTGTTGCTGCCGCCATTGCCCTGCGTGCGCGGGGTCCGTCCACCGATGATCTGCGGCAGCTTGTTCAGCCCGTCCGCGATGTCGCTCGGCGTCGTCTTGGCCAGTTCGGCCACGTCGACGGTGGTGATCGGCGTCGGGGAGTTCAGGTTGCTGGTGATGACGCGCGAACCCGTGACGGTGATCGAATCGTCCTCCTGCGATGCGGTCGCGCCGTCCTGCGTGTCGCTTTGCCCCGCGGACGGGAGCGAGTCGGCGTTCGCCACCGTATCATCGGCCAGCAAGCGCTGTTCGCTCAGCGGAGCCGCAACGCTGGACTGGGCCATCGCCGGTTGGGCGAGGAGCGAGCAACCCAGGGCCAGGACGCTCGCCTTGGCCAGCAGATGCGCCACCCGGACGGGGCTCTCGACGGGTGGAAAATCCTTTCCTTCCGCGAGCTTATCCGAACCGAACGTTCCCGTATGCGAAATGCGCGTCATCATTTCCCCCTCCGATTGTCGCATGTTTGCGACTTATCTTGCCGGCCGGTTGCAGTGCGGGAGAACCGTGGCGAGCCCGCACGACGACCTACGTTAACGTTAACATAATTTTGAGATCGATAGCGTGTCAATCGCATTTTTCGAGACAGAGTATTAGGTGAGCGAAGCAATCCCCGAAGTACGTGTATTTGCAGCAAATACCCTCCTAACTCAGACTTTTACGCCAGCCGGAGTCGGAAGAACGGGCGCCTGATTGGACACAGGACGCCGAGTAATTGGCCGCTCGTCCGCCGCCATGGGCTCGAATCTTATGTTAACGATACCAACCGCGTGCGCGTCGACTCGCGACCGCGACGCTAAACCGCGACGCTAACTCGTCCGGGCGGAACCGGCGGGAATTCCGCATAACCTGTTGGCCGCCGGACGCGCGCGATAGTGTCAGGTTGGTGTAAGCTTTCGCTTCGCAAGCTGCGACGCGATCCCCTCCCCCTTGGCGTCGACGCCGGCACGCTACCTCACGATCGGAAACTCGAAGATCGAGGTCGAGATCGCAGGCACCGTCAGCTCGCGGCCAAGCGCAGGCACGTTCCGCTCCGTGATCGTGACACCGGCGGCGGCGCCCACCTTGTTGGCCGCCTCGAGTGAGGCGCCTGTCAGCAGCCATTGGGTACCGCCGCCTCGCGTCCGTACCGCGCGCAGCGCCACGGTGAAACGCCGGGGCTTGAAGGTGGCGTTGACCACGCCGATACGTAGATTCTTGCCATCCGGACTGATCCCCGCGATCACGTCGAGCGGCCAGGTCGGGCTGCCGGCGTTCACCTGGGGATGAGCGGAACCCTCCACGTATTTCGGATCGGGCTGGGGCACATTGCCGCCGACCGCCAGAGGGACGGTACCGCTACCAAAATGCTCGCCATAGAGCTTGAACACCAGGCCGGTGGAATTGAGCGTCGACGCCACAGGCGTGATGTCCATCGTCGAGGCGCCCGTCGTAAAGGCGCTCATCTTCAGGAAATCGGTGTGGCGGAGCATCTCCTGCATCACCATCGAGTAGGCGAGCGCGGATTTGAGCGTGGCGCCGCCGAAATAGGCGTATTCGTCGATCGACAGGAATATCTTTTTGTCCCTGATCGCCGGGAAGCGCTGCTCGTAGATCTTCCATTCCTCGGCTTCCATGCGGACGTGATTGGAAGGCGAGCGAGCATATTCGAGCAGTTCGACCTCGGGAGGCGCGCCTTCGCGCTTTTCGACGCGGTCGTACCAATGCTCGGTTATGCCGTCGAAATTGCCCCACGCCTTGGCGAAGAATCCGCCGGTCCAGTCCTGCTCGGTGCCGAACTTGGGCTGGATGCTCGCAAGCGTGGAATTCTCCTTGACGTCGCGCGCGTGGAGTTGATCGGGCATCGCGCCCGACGCGAGCAGGATGATCGACGGGTCCCTGGCGCGCATCGCCGCGGCGAACTCGTTATGCTTGATCATGAAATAGTCGAGCGAGGTCTTGCCGATCTGCCACCAGCCATAGGGCTCGTTGCCGATGTTCCAGAACTTGACGCCGTATGGTTCGGGATGGCCGTTGGCGGCGCGCTTGGCGCCCCACTCGCTCGTTGCCGGCCCGTTGAGATACTCGACTTCCTCGGCCGCGGAATTGGCATCGCCGAGGCCGGCGTTGACGGTGACATAGGGCTCGACGCCGATGATGCGCGTCAGCTCCATCCACTCGTCCATGCCCAGGTCGTTGGGCTGCATCGCGCTCCAGGCATGGTCGAACATCGGCGCGCGCTTGTCCCGGGGGCCGATCGCGCCGTGCCAGTCCCAGTTTGAGAGGAAGTTGCCGCCGGGCAGCCTCCAGAACCCGGAGTTGAGCGAGCGGGCGAGGCCGGTGGTATCGGCGCGCCAGCCGTTGATGTTGTCGGCGGGCATCAATGAGACGGCGTCGACCCGGAAGAGGCCGGAGCCGGTGCCGGTGATCTCCAGGCGCGCATCGCTCGAGTCCGCGCCCGGCGTGAAGCTGAAGGGCACGCGCTGCCAGGTTTCGCCCGGCGCGGGAAGCGCCACGGCCTGGCGATTGTCCGCGCCCTCTCCCCAGATCAGCGTAACGCTGACCTTGGCGCCCGGATCGCCGCTCAGCCAGAGATAGCCGTCGTACCGTTTGCCGTTGGCGACGCCGAGGCCGGCCTGGCCCAGGCCGCGCGGAGCGCCGCCGACGGCGACGCTCGCGCTCTGCTGTCCTGCATAGGGGTTGTGACTGTCCATCGCGACTACCTCGTCGCCGCCGATCGGGCGCCATTTGCGGATGGAGACGCCGGGCCGACCCTCGGCGTTGGGTGGCGGGGGCGTGTCTTTGGCCTCGGGGACGACCGCGAAGTAGAACTTCCGGTCGTCGAGCATCTCGGCCCACAGGGTTCGCGCGACGAGGCTGCCGATCGGCTCGATGAACATGCCGTATTCGTATCGCGTCACCGGATCCGACTTGGCGCCGCCATCGATCGTGACGCTGACTTGCTGCGCGCCGGCATTCGTGGCTGCGGAGACCAGGGCGAATGCGAGCGCAAGCGAAGCCGTTCCAGCCATGTGACGCATCGTCCGATCCCCACCCAGTTGATTACTCGGACTAAGCTAACGCCGGAAATTGCCTTTCGCTACATGCGAAGGCCGGAAGTCCGGCGAAACGCCGAGAGGGGATGCAATTGACATGATCCGATAATACACAGACTAATCCGAGCGGAGATGCGGGGAGGATGAGATGGTGTCACGCTTCCTTGCGGCGTTGATCGCTGTGCTGGTCGCGAGCTCCGGCCTGGCATCGGCACAGGTGGCGACGACGCTTCCCGATCCGGTCGCCGGCGCAAAGCCCGTGACGATCGATCGGATCAAGGTGCATTCGCCGGCCATCGAGGGAAATCTCGAAGGCGAATCGCCGGACCGCGACGTGCTGGTGGTTCTGCCCCCCGGCTATGCGAAGAATCCCCGGCGCCGCTATCCGGTGATCTACGCGCTGCACGGCTATTCGATCGGCGCCGAGCAGTGGATCAAGGAAATCCATGTCCCCCAGACGGCGGAGGGGGCGTTCGCCAAGGGCGCGAACGAGATGATCCTGGTCTTTCCCGACAGCAAGACGGTGCATAATGGCTCGATGTATTCGAGCTCGGTCACGACCGGCGATTTCGAAACCTTCGTGTCGCGCGATCTCGTCGGCTATGTCGATGCGCATTACCGGACCATCGCGCGGCGCGAGAGCCGCGGGCTCGTCGGCCACTCGATGGGCGGGTACGGCGCCAGCCGGATCGGCATGAAGCATGCGGATGTGTTTGGCGCGCTCTACATCATGAGCCCCTGCTGCCTGTCGGCGCGCGACCCGGCGAGCTTCACGGCGGAGATGTTTGCCCCGCTCGAGGCGGTGACGTCGCTCGAGGCGGCGGCGAAGCTCGGATGGGGGCAGCGCGCCACGCTCGCCACCGCTGCCGCCTGGTCACCCAACCCCGGCAAGCCGCCGCTGTATCTCGATCTTCCGTTCAAGGACGGGAAGGTCCAGTTCGAAATACTCGCCAAATGGACCGCGAACGCCCCGCTCAACTTCGTCGACCAATATGTCGGCAATCTGCGCCGTTACCGGGCAATCGCGATCGACGTCGGCGACCAGGACGGCCTGCGCTTCGACGCGACAAAGCTGCACGAGGCGCTCGACAAATACGGAATCGCCAACGGCTTCGAAATCTATGCGGGCACGCATACCAGCGCAGTCGCGGTACGGTTCCAGGATTATGTGATCCCGTTCTTCAGCCGCAACCTCGCGCGGTGAGGACAGCCTGCCGGATCGGCGCCGCGCTGCTGGCGACCATGACCGCGACGGTAAGCGCATCCGCTCAGGTGTGGCGCCCGGACCAGGGCGACGGCACCTTTCGCAATCCGGTTCTCTACGCCGACTATCCGGATCCCGACATCATCCGCGTCGGCCGCGACTATTATCTCGCGACCACCACCTTCGTGAACGTGCCCGGCATCACCATCCTGCATTCGAAGGACCTGGTGAACTGGGAGCTGTATGCGCACGTTGCCGACCGGCTCGAGGGCGATCCGCGATATGATCTGGCGGGCGGCAACGGCTATCGACACGGCCTCTATGCCAACAGCCTGCGCCATCATCGCGGTATCTTCTACATCGTCGTGACGCCGGTGGGCCTGAACACGCGCGTCTACTACGCCCGAGATCCGCGCGGACCGTGGAAATACAACGAGCTCGATCGCCAGGCCTTCGACCCCGGCTTCTTCATCGACGATGACGGCAAGGGCTATATCGCCACGTCGGTCAACTCCGACGGGACGATCACCCTGCTCACGCTCGACGCCGGCTTCGCCAGGGTCGTCGATGCGCGCAAGACGCACTACATCAAGGGCGCCGAAGGCTCGAAGCTCATCAAGCGTGGCGGCTATTATTACCTCTTCAACGCGATTCCGTATCGGCTCGGGCTGACGGTCTCGCGCGCGCGCAGTCTGTTCGGGCCTTGGGAAACGCGCGACCAGATCGACGACAAGACCGGCGGGCATCAGGGCGCGCTGGTCGATCTGCCCAATGGGCAATGGTTCGGCTTCGTGATGGTCGATGCCGGCGCGATCGGGCGGATGACCAATCTCAGCCCGGTGTTCTGGCAGGACGATTGGCCGGTATGGGGCACGCCCGATGCGCCGGGGCGGGTGCCGGGGCATGCGAGGAAGCCGATCACAGGCTTTCCTCTTGCCGAACCCGCCACCTCGGACGATTTCGCCAAACCTCGGCTCGGCCTGCAATGGCAGTGGAACCACAATCCCGACAACAGCCGCTGGTCGCTCGCCGGCCGGCCCGGCTGGCTGCGGCTCCGCGCGGTTCAGGCAAGCGAGTTCTGGAGCGCGCGCAATACGCTGACCCAGAAGGGCCAGGGGCCGTGGAGCCGCACCGTCGCGAAACTCGACATCGGCCATGTCGGCGTGGGGGATCGCTGCGGCCTCGGCACGCTCGGCCAGATCAGCGGGCGGATCGCAGTGAGCCGCGACGCCGCGCGCGCGCCCTTTCTGACGATGGAAGTCACCGAAAGTACCGAACGCGGGCCGAAGACAGAGGTGCGCGTCGCCAGCGAGCGGATCGCTGGCGAGTCGCTCTGGCTCGGTCTCGACACCGATTTCACGCAGAGCCGCGCGCGGATGAACTACAGCCTCGACGGGCGCAAATGGACTCCGCTGGGCGGCGATTTCCCGCTGGCGTTCGCCTGGCGGACGGGCACGTTCCAGGGGGAGCAGGTAGGGCTGTTTTGCTACAATCCGGCGGGGAGCGAAGGATGGTTGGACATAGACGCGGTCACGGTCACGGCAAACGCGCCGTGAAGCGCCGCTTCGCCTGCCTCGCCGCCTTGACGCTCGCGGCGGTGGCGCCTTGCACCGCGAGCGCGCAACGCGATCCGCTAGCGCCCACAGGGCGCTGGAGCGCCTACACCCGCGGCGCGGCGCTGCTGCCGCCGATGGGCTGGAACAGCTGGAACGCGTTCGCCAGCGATATCGACGAAGCCAAGCTGATGGGCTCCGCTCGCATGATCGTCGATAGCGGGCTCGCCGCCAAGGGCTATCGCTATGTCGACCTCGACGACGGCTGGTGGCTCAAGCGCAGCCTGCCCGACGGACGCATCGTGATCCGCACCGCCAATTTCCCCTCGGCGGCAATGCCCGACGGCAGCACCAGCTTTCGCCCGCTGACCGACCGGCTGCACGCCATGGGGCTCAAGGCCGGTATCTATTCGGACATCGGCCGCAACAGCTGCGCGCAGCTGTACAGCACCGACGGGCTCAACCAGCCCGAGGGGTCGCTCGCCGAGCGCGAAGTCGGGCTCTACGACCATATCGACCAGGACATACGGCTCTATTTTGCCGATTGGGGATTCGATCTCATCAAGGTCGATGCCTGTGGCATACGCGGCCTTTCGCCCGAAAGCGCGTGGGTCACCTCGGGCAAGTTCCGGGCGCTCGGTCCACTGGTCGACAGCGGGTCGCTCGGGCGTACCGACATAGCGACGGTGCGGGGCCTGTACGATCGGGTGCGCCAGGCGCTGGAGAAGCATAATCCGGACAACGACTTCATCTTTTCGCTGTGCCTGTGGGGCGCGGCTGACGTGCGCGCCTGGGCCAAGGATATGGGCAACATGTCGCGCACCAGCGACGATATCGCGCCGACATGGGGCAGGATGCTGCACAGCCTCGACAGCGCGGCGCGGCGGCCGCTCTACGCCCATCCCGGATCGTGGAACGACCCCGACATGCTTTATATCGGCGCGGGCGATTTCGACGCGAATCATCTCGTCGAGGCGCGCTCGCATTTCGCGATGTGGGCGATGCTCGCCGCACCGTTGATGATCGGCTATGACCTGCGCAATGCGCCGCAGTCTTTGCTGGATGTCTTCGGCAACGCGCGGATCATCGCGCTCGATCAGGATCCGGCGGGCAACCAGGCGGTGCTCGCCTTCGACTCGAATGATGTCCAGATCTTCGTCAAGACGCTCGCCGATGGCGACAAGGCGGTTGCGGTCCTCAACCGCACCTCGGCGCCGATCGGCGCCACGCTGACGGCTGCCCATCTCAAATTCCTCGCCGATGCCGATGTCGACCTGACCGACCTCTGGACGGGCGAGGCGCTGCGCTTCCGCGGCGAACGCAAGTTCGACCTCGCCCCGCGCCAGACCTTGATCTTCGCCGCACATGGCACCCGACGGCTTCCGGACGGCGTCTACCTGTCCGAACAGCCCGGCAGCGTGAACCCGGCGGTCGATGGGGTCGTCGTCCCCGAGGAGGAGCCGTTCGTCTATCGCCCGCTCTTCTGGGCGGGGACCCACGGCAGCGGCGAGCGCCCGCGCTACGGCGGCTGGGGCGGTGCGCAGGCGGACAGCACGCCGTACGGGCTGGAGCTGGGGGTGGCGAACAAACGGTTCGACACTGGCATCGGGGTGCTTGCGGGTTCGCGGCTAGAGGTGCGCAATGCCGGGCGTGCGCGATTCAGCGCGCTCGTGGGCATCGACGATTCGGCGCGCGACCGCAGCCAGCCGGTCACCTTCTTCGTCTATGGCGACGGAAAGCTGCTCGCGCGGTCACGGCCGATGCGCTTCGGCGAAGCGCCGGTGGCGCTCACCGCCGATGTGCGTGGCGTGCGGCTGGTCGAGCTGGTGGCGCGCACGCCCAGGCCGGTGCGGTTTCCCGATCCCGTCACCTGGGGGGACGCCGCCCTGACGGGCTGACGCCCGTCCTTCACATCGAAGTGCGCGTGTCCTCGAGCGCGAGATCGATCAGCACACGCATCGCTGCGCTCGCGGCCTCGACGTCGCCGGCAATGATCGCATCGGATACCCGGGCATGGTCGGGCACCGGATCGCGCGGCAGCGCGCGCGTGCGCTGCTTGAATTTCGTCGTCCAGCTGACGGCGGCGCCGATGCTGGCGCTGAGCGACATCAGCGCGTCGTTGTGCGTGGCGCGCAGCAGCGCGTCGTGGAAATCGCGGTCGGCGGCGCGGCCTTCTTCGGTCGCCAGCGTGTGGCGGCGCATTCGGACGAGCGCCTCCTTGAGCGCCTTGATGTCGGCCTTGTCGCGCCGCTCGGCTGCCAGCCGCGCCGCCGCGGGTTCGACGATCGCCCTCAGCTCGTAGATGTCGCGAACCAGGTCCATGTCGGGCTCGCCCGAAAACGCCCAGGCAAGCACGGCGGGATCGAGAATGTTCCATTTGCTCCGCGGCAGCACGCGCGTGCCGGTTTTCGGGCGGCTTTCCACCAGCCCCTTCGCGGTGAGAACCTGCACAGCTTCGCGATAGGCGCTGCGCGAGACGTCGAGCGCTTCGGCATTGGCAACCTCGCCCGTCAGCCTCTCCCCGGGCTTGATCTGGCCGGATACGATCGCGGTTCCGAGATAATGGGCGACCGCGCCGCGGAGTCGCCGGCCCGAGCCCTTGGGGGCGCGCGTCACGCCCTCTACCGGCGCCTCTCCGGGTCCATCCGTGTTCGGCTTGGCTAACGGCATCCGTCTCAGTCTCCCAGGACTCAGCCAATGCCCCATCCTGTAAACGTTGCCAAGCAAGGCGGCCGCGCCTCGCGCCGTGCGCCGCTACGCTCCGAAAGCGGTGTTCAGGGCTGGACCTGGACCACCACCACCGATCTCGCGGGCAGCTCGAAGCTGAGCCCGCCGGCGCGCGCCTTTGCGGAGTAGGGCTTCGGGGTGACGGCGCCGGGATGGTCGAAGCTGTTGACCGCATCGACCCGCGGTGCCGTGAGCACCTGTCCCCGTGCCGAGCGCGCGCTGGTCCCGGCAAGCGTGGCATCGACGGTCACTGCATGCTCGGGATCAAGATTGGTGAGCGCGACCCAAAGCTTTCCGCTGGTGTCGCGGGCCGCGAAAGCATCGACGCGCGGCAGCTGGATATCGCCCTGGGCGAAGGTCCCGGCGCTGAGTCCCACCGGAATGAGAGTGGCGTCCTGGAAGGGCAGGTACATCTCGTAGACATAATAGGTCGGTGTCAGGACCATCTTTTCCTTGTCGGTCAGGATCATCGCCTGGAGAACGTTGATCATCTGCGCGATGTTGCTCATCCGCACGCGATCGGCGTGACGGGCGAAGATGTTGAGGTTGAGCGCGGCGATGATCGCGTCGCGCATCGAATTCTGCTGGACGAGGAATCCGGGGTTGCTCCCCGGCAGCGGCGCGAGCCAGACTCCCCATTCATCGACGGCGAGGGCGACCTTCTTGTCGGGATCGTACTTGTCCATGATCGCCGAGTGCCGGGCGACGAGATCCTCCATTCCGAGCGTCTCCTTCACCAGCCGGGCATAGGCAGCGTTGTCGAAGCCGGTGCTCGGATAGGAAGGCGGCCAGCCGCCGACCGTGTAGTTGTGGAGCGACAGGCCTTCGATGCTCCAGCTCCAGTCGTGCTCCTTGTACCCCTTCATCACGGCCTCGGTATAAGCCGTATCGCCGCCATTGGGGCCGACGGCGATACGCAGCATCGCGTCGTTGCCGGTCTGCTTCGGATTGTAGTTGCGCACGAAGCGCGCGAACGGCTTCATCACATCGACATAATGTTCGGGGCGCATCGCGCCGCCGCAGCCCCAGTTCTCGTTGCCGAGGCCGAGGAACTTGATCTTGTACGGCGCCGCATGGCCGTTCGCGGCGCGCGCCTTGCCCGCGGTGGTCGCGGGGTCGGCGGTCATATAGGCGAGCCAGTCAGATGCTTCCTCGACGGTTCCGGAGCCGAGATTGACCGAGACATAGGCTTCGCTGCCAACCTGATCGACAAAGTCCATGAATTCGTCGGTGCCGAAGCTGTTGGGCTCTACTGCGCCTCCCCAGTTCGAGTTGATCGTCGTGTGACGATTTTCGGTCGGTCCAATGCCGTGGCGCCAGTGATATTCGTCCGCGAAGCAGCCGCCGGGCCAGCGGACATTGGGCACCCGGATCGCCCGCAGCGCCGCGACGACGTCGCTGCGGATGCCGCGAACATTCGGGATCGGCGAGTCCTTGCCCACCCAGATGCCGCCATAGATGCCCGAGCCGAGATGCTCGGCGAACTGACCGAAGATGTTGCGGTCGATTTTGGCGCCCGGCTTGTCCGCCGCGATCGTCAGCGCGATCGGCGTATCGTCCCGCGATTGGGCCAGCGCAGGGACGCTGGCCAGGAGCAGCGCGGCCGCTGCCGCAATCGATCGTGCCGCGTTCGGCATGTTTCCTCTCCCTCGGACGATTCTCACGTGTTTCTTGCCGAGGCATTAGTCGGACCATATGTGCGGTCAAGCGATCGCTTGTCCGCACGCTGTCGTGATCGCCACTGCAAGATTATGCCTGACACGCGCGGCGCCGATTTGTAGGACTAATACAAGTCGACGGGAGAAGACCCGAACGACCATCGCTGGAGGGAGAGTGCCATGAGGCCGATCGACTTGACGAAGATGGCTGGCTCGTTGCGGCCCGCCGCCGCGTGTCTCTCGGCAATCGCGCTCGCCTGTACCCTCGCGGTCCCCGCCCGGGCGCAGAACGACAAGATGACGCCGATGGCGATCCCCACGCAGCCGAGTGCCGTCGAACTGGGAACGGGGCCGCTGCCGGGAGCGACTGCGCCCGAATCCTGGCACCGCCAGTATAACAGCTCGTTCGCGCGAAACGTGACCGTCGCCACGCTCACGCCGTTCCTGCCCGATCCTGCCAAGGCGACCGGCGCGGCCGTGATCGTCGCGCCCGGCGGCGGCTTCCGCACGCTGTCGATGGAGAATGAGGGCTGGGACGTCGCGCGTGCGCTCGCCGCGAGGGGCGTCGCGGCGTTCGTGCTCAAGTACAGGCTGGTCCAGACGCCGCCGGACATGCCGGGGTTCGAGGCTTCGATGCGCGCGATGTTCTCCGGCGCCGCGCGTCCGCCCCGGATGAACCCGGAGGAAGCGATCGCGGGCATCGCGCCTCAGATCACCGACGCGCGGGCTGCCTTCGCGCTCGTTCGCCGCCGCGGGGCGGAATGGCGTGTCGATCCCGACCGCATCGGGATGGTCGGCTTCTCCGCCGGGGCCATGCTTACGCTCGCGACCACGCTGGCGGGGCAGGACGCAAAGCCCGCCTTTATCGGGCTGATCTACGGCCCGCTCGCGCCGGTGACCGTCCCCGCCGACGCGCCGCCCCTGTTTGCCGCGCTGGCAGCGGACGATCCTTTCTTTGCGAATGGCGGGATCGGCCTGATCGACAGCTGGCGGGCAGCGAAGCGCCCAGCCGAGTTCCACCTCTACGAACAAGGCGGCCACGGCTTTGGAATGTATCAGAAGGAAACCACCAGCACCGGCTGGTTCGACGCCTTCGTGCGCTGGATCGGCATGCACGGCATGCTGAAACCGGCGCGCTAAGGATCCCCCCGTATCGCGCCTACCAGTCGACGCGGGGAATGGCTCCCGGTGTTTCAAATCAATCATTCGAGCCCGACAGGGTTCGCAAGGCCGAACGGCCGCCCGAGCTTATGCGAGGCCTTAAACCAGGTCATGGCGGAGAGGGTGGGATTCGAACCCACGGTGAGCTTGCACCCACGCCGCATTTCGAGTGCGGTACATTCGACCACTCTGCCACCTCTCCGCGAGGTCGTAAGGC
Organism: Pseudomonadota bacterium; assembly: GCA_040388355.1. GTDB lineage: Bacteria > Pseudomonadota > Alphaproteobacteria > Sphingomonadales > Sphingomonadaceae > Sphingomonas. Next base: position 44,723 of record JAZKCD010000027.1, read on the forward strand.
GCCGTCCGAAGGCGGCACCGGTCGGTGAGCGGGCGCCTCTAGCGCAATGATTTGGGCCGCACAAGCGCAACTAGGGCTCCGGCCCACGCTCTGTCCTTGTGCGGCGCGGCAGACTCACTAGATTGGGTGCATGACAGCCCCGTCCGCCTCCCGCGAGCCGTTCGAAGCCAGCGTCCCGATGCCGCCGGTCGCGACCGCGCGCTTCGCGATCGGCGAAGTCGTCAAGCACCGCCTGTTCGATTTCCGCGGGGTGATCTTCGACGTCGATCCGGTCTTCGCCAACAGCGACGAATGGTATGAGGCGATCCCCGAGGACGTCCGTCCCGCCAAGGACCAGCCCTTCTACCACCTGCTCGCCGAGAACAGCGATTCGAGCTACATCGCCTATGTCAGCCAGCAGAATCTGGTGGTCGACGAGAGCGACGAGCCGATCGACCACCCCGCGATCGGCGGGCTGTTCGACGGCTATGCCAAGGGCCGCTACAACCTCAAGCGCGAGCACCGGCACTGACTCGCGCGATGCAATGGTCAATTTGGTCAGGCCGGGCCTGATTTGGCCCTGCTCACGGTTGACAATCCGATCCTCCTCGCATAGCTGCGCCCTTCCTCCTGCCGGGGCATCCTTGGCGGGCACATGCATTTGACTTAGAGAAGAGACCCATGTTCGCAATCGTGCGCACGGGCGGCAAGCAGTATCGCGTTGCCGCAGGAGACAAGATCGTCG
>JAZKCD010000028.1:0-6935 GCA_040388355.1 Pseudomonadota bacterium
TCGCTCCCTCCTAGTTCCTCCCTGTCGGCCAAATTTCGCTCCGTCCTGGCCGTTGCGGCTAGTGAGTGCGGACCCTAAGGTGACGCGAACGTAAAGCACTGGGAGAGGCGCTATGCAGCTGGATTCATCGATTTCCGCGGTCGTCACCGGCGGCGCCTCGGGGCTCGGCCTCGCCACCGTCCGGGCGCTCGCCGCCACCGGCGTGAAGGTCGCGATCTTCGACATCAACGACGACAAGGGCGCCGCCGCCGCGGCCGAGACCGGCGGGGTGTTCTGCCATGCCGACGTGATGTCCGACGAGTCGCTCGACCAGGCCTTCGCGCAGGCGCGCGCTGCCAACGGGCAGGAGCGCATCCTGGTCAATTGCGCCGGCATCGGCGTCGGCACCAAGACCGTCAGCCGCGACAAGGTCACCGGCGAGATCAAGCAATTCCCCGCCGACCGCTTCGCCTTCGTGCTGATGCTCAACACCGTCGGCACCTTCCGCTGCATCACCCGTGCCGCAGCGGGGATGCTGACGCTCGATCCGATCGACGGCGAGCGCGGCGCGATCGTCAACACCGCCTCGGCCGCGGCGCAGGACGGCCAGATCGGCCAGGCCGCCTATTCGGCCTCAAAGGCGGCGATCGTCGGCATGACCCTGCCGATCGCACGCGACCTGTCGGGCGACGGCGTCCGCGTCAACACGATCATGCCTGGCATCTTCGAGACTCCGCTGATGATGGCGGTGCCCGAGAATGTCCGCGACGTGCTCGCCGCCTCGGTCCCCTTCCCCAAGCGCTTCGGCCAGCCGCCCGAATTCGCCAGCCTCGTGCTCGAGATGGTCCGCAACGGCTATTTCAACGGCGAGACGGTGCGGCTCGACGGCGCGATCCGGATGCCGCCGCGCTAAAGTCCAAGGACTGAATAGAAGAGAACCCCCACCCCGGCGAAGGCCGGGGCCCAGTATCGACGGACTCCAGGCGGCATCCTGCCATCTGAATCGGCTCGCAACTGGACCCCGGCCTTCGCCGGGGAAAGAATTAGGGCGTCAGCGCACGATCCCATCCGCGATCAGCCGGTCGATCGTCGCCGCATCGTACCCCAGCCCCGCCAGCACCGTCCGGCTGTCCTGCCCAAGCAGCGGCGGCGCGACCGGAGCGACCACCGGCGTCCGCCCCAGCTTGAGCGGCGACGCGACCAGCTTCACTTCGCCAGCAGTCGGATGCGCGACGGTCTCGACCATGCCCCGCGCCGCCGTCTCGGGCGCCGCCAGCGCCGCGCCGACACCGCGCACCGCGCCAGTCGGCACCCCGACCGCGCGCAACCCGTCGAGCCACCAGTCGGTCGGCCTCGCCGCGATCAGCGGGACGATCTCGGCGAGCAGCGCCTCGCGGTTGGACACCCGCGCCGAATTCTTCGCGAAGCGATCATCCGCTGCGAGATCCGGACGCCCGAGCAGCCTCTCGCAAAGCGCGGCGAACTGCCCGTCATTGCCCACCGCGATCACCACCTGCCCGTCGCTGGTGTCGAACAGCTGGTAGGGCACCACCGTCGGATGCCCGTTGCCGTAGCGCCTGGGCTCGATCCCCGCGACCAGGGCCGCGCTGCCGACATTGGCGAGCATCGCCAGCTGGCAGTCGTACAGCGCCATGTCGATATGCTGGCCCACCCCGTCGCGGTCGGCGGCGATCAGCGCGCCGAGGATCGCCTGCGCCGCCGCCATCCCGGTGAACAGGTCCGCCACCGCCACGCCGACCTTCATCGGCTCGCCGTCGACCGGGCCGGTGACCGCCATCAGCCCGCCTTCGGCCTGGATGACATAGTCGTACCCCGGCCGCTCGGCGATCGGCGAGGCGCGGCCATATCCCGAGATCGAGCAATAGACGATCCGCGGGTTGATCGCGGCGATCGCGGCATAATCGAGCCCGAACTTGTCGAGCCCGCCAAGCTTGTAATTCTCGACGAGAACGTCCGCTTCCGCGGCCATCGCGCGGACGATCGCCTGGCCTTCGGGCCTGGAGATATCGAGCGCGATGCTGCGCTTGTTGCGGTTGGCGCAGAGATAATAGGCCGATTCGCCGCCGGCATAGGGCGGGCCCCAGTGCCGCGTGTCGTCGCCGCCCCTCGGGTGCTCGACCTTGGTCACTTCGGCGCCGAGATCGGCCAGCACCATCGTCGCCCAGGGCCCGGCGAGCACGCGAGAAAGATCGAGGACGCGGCGTCCGGCGAGCGGTGCGGCGCCCTTGTTCGGCTCGGTCATAGCTGGTCCCCGATCGCCATGGTCTCGCGGGTGTATGGTAGCGGAGGAGGGACTTGAACCCCCGACCCCAGGATTATGATTCCCGTGCTCTAACCAACTGAGCTACTCCGCCCCACAGCTTTCGCAACGCGAAAGCGCAAGTCGCCACTACCGAAAGCGAGGGCGCGACATAGGTCCGGCTCCGGCAGGGGTCAAGCGAACATGTGACGCGAATGCGGCTCCCACGGGCCGCCGCGATACCACCAGCTGGCGAGCCCGACGATCTCGACTTCGCGCGGCTGGAAATCGCGGGCGAGCGCGGTCAGCAGCACCTTGGCGAGCGAGGGCGTCACCTTGTTCTGGATCGTCACATGCGGGCGCCAGCGCCCCGCATCCGCCGGCATCAGCAGCCCCGCGAACGCCTCGCTCAGCCCGGCGCGGATCGCGTCGAGCGCGGGGGCCTCGATGCGATAGGCGACGCCGCGGCCGAGCGGCATCAGCCCGGTGACTCGCGCCTTCGGCGCGAGCACCCCGCGCGTTTCCTGCGTGAGCCGGTGCTTGAGCTCGTCCGCGACCGAAGGCGGCAGATGGTGGAACAGCGTCAGATGCGCCTCGACCTGGTTGCGATCGGGCGGGAAATGCTCGCGGCGGAGGCTGTTGAACCAGCCCTGGTCAGACCGCTCGAACAAGGCAGTCACGATCAACGGCGAAGGCCCGCTACCCGAGAATCGATCAGTGCTTATCTCGTTGCCCCAGATACTTCCCTGTTCCGCTGCGAAAGCAGGGGTCCAGAGCCAAGCAGTTCAGCCTTCGTGACTCTGGACCCCTGCTTTCGCAGGGGAACAGGAAGAAGGTCAAATCTCGACCTGGCTCCCCAGCTCGACCACGCGGTTGGTCGGCAGGCGGAAGAATTCCATCGCGCTTTCGGCGTTCCTGAGCATCCACGCGAACAGCTTTTCGCGCCAGATCATCATCCCCGGCCGGCTCGACGCCAGCAGCGTCTGCCGCGCGAGGAAGAAGCTGGTGTCCATCATCTTGAACTCGGCGCCGCACTGGCTGACCTGCTTGAGCGCCAGCGGCACATCGGCCTCCTGCATGAAGCCGTAGGACAGCACCATCCGGTGGAAGCCCTTGCCGAGATCCTCGAGCGTCACGCGCTTCTCGTCGGGGACGTAGGGCGAATCCTTGATCTTCACGGTCAGCAGGATGACGCGCTCGTGGAGCACCTTGTTGTGCTTGAGATTGTGGAGCAGCGCGTGCGGCACCCCGTCGGGAGTCGAGGTCATGAATACCGCGGTGCCGGGCACGCGGCTGGCCGAATTGGCGGCGGACTGGATGAAGATCTTGATCGGCATCGCGCTCTCGCGCAGCCGCTCGATCATCAGCTTGCGGCCCTTGGCCCAGGTGGTGAGCAGGGTGAAGACGATGAAGCCGACCAGCAGCGGGAACCATCCGCCGTCGGGCACCTTGGTCAGGTTCGCCGAGAAATAGGCGAGGTCGACGGTGAAGAACACCGCGAGCAGCGGCCAGCTGTAGCGCCGGCGCCACTTCCACAGGACCGAGAGCACCACCGCGAGCAGGCAATTGTCGATGAACATCGCGCCGGTGACGGCGATGCCATAGGCCGCGGTCAGGTTCGACGAATTCTTGAAGAACAGGACGAGCAGGATGACCATCACCATCAGCGCCCAGTTGACCAGCGGGATGTAGATCTGCCCCGCGGTCGAGGCGCTGGTATGCTCGATGCGCAGCCGCGGGATGAAGCCGAGCTGGATCGCCTGCTGGGTGACCGAGAAGGCGCCCGAGATCACTGCCTGCGAGGCGATGATCGCCGCCATCGTCGCGAGGATCACCAGCGGCAGCTGCAGGCTCTCGGGCGCGAGCATGTAGAAGGGGCTGACCAGCGCCGGCTCGCCGAGCCGCATCAGCAGCGCGCCCTGCCCCATATAGTTGAGCAGCAGCGCGGGCAGCACGAACACCAGCCACGAGACGCGGATCGGGTTGCGCCCGAAATGGCCCATATCGGCGTAGAGCGCCTCGGCGCCGGTCACCGCGAGCACGACCGATCCGAGCGCGAGGAAGGCGGGAAGCGGATCGCGCACGAAGAACTCGATCGCGTGGAGCGGCGACAGCGCCCACAGGATCGACGGGCTCTGGACGATGCTGAGCGTCCCCAGCGTCGCGATCACGGCGAAATAGATCAGCATGATCGGCCCGAACAACAGCCCCACTCGCGCGGTGCCGGTGCTCTGGATCGAGAAGAGCAGGACGAGGATCACCACCGCGATCGGGATGATGAACCCCGCGGCGCCCGGTGCCGCCACCGCCAGGCCCTCGACTGCCGACAGCACCGACACCGCGGGCGTGATCATCGAATCGCCGTAGAACAAGGCGGTGGCGAACACGCCGAGCAGCACGATCCCCGCGGTCCAGCGCTTCTGCCCCGCCGTGCCCGAGATCAGCGCGAGCAGCGCGAGGCTGCCGCCCTCGCCCTTGTTGTCGGCGCGCATGATGATGGTCACGTACTTCAGCGTCACCACCACCATCATCGACCAGAACATCAGGCTGATCACGCCCATGATGTTGGTCTGGTCGAGCGTCAGGTGATGATGGCCGTGAAAGGTCTCGCGGAACGCATAGAGCGGGCTGGTGCCGATATCGCCGAAGACGATCCCGATCGCGCCGACCGCGAGCTTGATGATGCCATCCTGGGCATGGCCGTGCCCGGCGTGCGGATCGTCGTGAGCCGGAAGCGTTTCCGTGGGCTCGCTCTGCGTGGTGGTCACAGGCGGAACAGCATTGCCTGGAGCGGGTGGACAGACCTGGTCATGCGACCGTGGTTCTTCTCTCAATTGGGTGGCGGGCCGTTAGCATGTGCAACATGGGCCCGCAACGGAACATTCCGTCATGGCAACGACGCACGATTCGGCTCGCGGTTCCCGAACAGGGCATCGGCCTCGCCGCGGGTCGGCACCGATCGCAGGACGAAGCTCGAATTGATCGTGACGATCCCCGGCAGCCGTCCCAGATGCTCGCGGTGGAGCCGCTCGTAATCGTCGAGATCGCGGCATAATATCTTGAGCCGGTAATCCTGCCCGCCCGACACCAAGGCGCACTCGACCACTCCGTCGATCGCCGCCACCGCGCGCTCGAACCGGTCGAGATCCTCCTCGACCTGCGTGCCCAAAGTGATGTCGACCAGGGCCGTCACCTTGAACCCCAGCCGGCGGTGCCCCAGCCGCGCGCCATAGCCCTGGACATGGCCCGAGCCCTCGAGCGACTGGATGCGCCGCGTGCACGCCGATTGCGACAGCCCGACCTGCCCCGCGATCGCGCTCACCGGCGCGCGCGCATCGGCAGCCAGCAGCTTGAGGATCGCGGCGTCGATTCTGTCCATTACGCATATATCCACGATATAATGCGTATTCCTAGCATATCCATGCGCTCGCGCCAGACAGCGCGCAAAACTTTGCAGAGATTCGTACCGGTATCTTCTGTTACTACCAGGGCAACAGACCAAGGAGAGATGCGATGCGGATCGGCGTTCCCAAGGAAATCAAGAATCACGAATATCGTGTCGGCCTGACCCCGGCGTCGGTCGCCGAACTGGTCCATGCCGGCCATGAAGTGCTGGTCGAGACCCAGGCCGGCATGGGCATCGATTTCGGCGACGACGCCTATACCAGGGTCGGCGCGCAGATCGCTCCCGACGCCAGGGCGGTGTTCGCCGGCGCGGACATGATCGTGAAGGTCAAGGAGCCGCAGGCCGTCGAGATCGCGATGCTCGAGCCGCGCCACCTGCTCTTCACTTATCTCCACCTCGCCGCCGACAAGCCCCAGGCCGAGGGCCTGATGGCGTCGGGCGCGACCTGCATCGCCTATGAGACGGTGACGTCGAACTCGGGCGCGCTCCCGCTGCTCAAGCCGATGAGCGAAGTCGCGGGCCGGATGTCGATCCAGGTCGCGTCGCACTATCTCGAGAAGGAGCAGGGCGGCCGCGGCGAATTGCTCGGCGGCGTCCCCGGCGTCGCGCCGTGCAAGGTCGCGATCCTCGGCGGCGGCGTCTCGGGGATCAACGCCGCGCAGATGGCCACCGGCCAGCGCGCCGACGTGACGATCTATGACATCAGCAACGAGCGGCTTGCCGAGCTCGACATGCATTTCGGCAGCCAGATCAAGACCGCCTACGCGTCGAAATCGGCGATCGCCGAGGCGGTGCGGACCTCGCAGGTGGTGATCGGCGCGGTGCTCGTCCCCGGCGCGGCGGCGCCCAAGCTCGTCACTCGCGACATGCTCAAGACGATGATGCGCGGCTCGGTGCTGGTCGACATCGCGATCGACCAGGGCGGCTGCTTCGAGACCAGCCATGCGACCACGCACGACGATCCGGTCTACGAAGTCGACGGCGTGATCCATTATTGCGTCGCCAACATGCCCGGCGCGGTCGCGCGCACTTCGGCCTTCGCGCTCAACAATGCGACGCTGCCGTTCGTGCTCAAGCTGGCGAACCTCGGCGCCGAAGGCGCGATGCAGGCCGATCCGCACCTCGCCAACGGACTCAATGTCTACAAGGGCAAGATCGCGTTCAAGGCCGTGGCCGACGATCTCGACCTGCCGTTCGCGGCCTGGCAGGGCTGAGAGCCCTACGGCTCTTGATCTTCTTAAGCCCCTCCCCTTCAGGGGAGGGGTTGGGGGTGGGGCCTGTCAGTCTCAC
>JAZKCD010000029.1:0-27933 GCA_040388355.1 Pseudomonadota bacterium
GGCCTGCTGAAGAAGCAGACCCAAGTCTGCGCAACCCTCTCCCTATGGGAGAGGGAGCTTCGAACGACCAGCTTGCAATGTAGGATTTCGCCTGCTTGACTCGCCACGCCGGAGCAATCCAGCCGCTCTTTGACATCGCGATACCGATCCGCCCGAAACGGGCGCGGCAGTGTGAACTTCGTGCGAAGTCTCGCGCTCAGCCCGCGTCCGACCCGCCCGACATCGTCGCCCGCGTCTGGTGCGCCGGCGCCCCGCGCTTGCGCAGCTCGGCAAACGCCGCTGCCGCGATCGGCGACAGCCCCTCGGCATCCGCCCACAAAGCCGCCTTCATCCGCGGGTCCCAGAAGCTGGCGATATGGTCCGCGGTCGCCAGCGCCGCGTCGACATCCCCCATCACTGCGAAGTTCCGCGCGATCTGGTTGGCCATGTAGACGAGATGGTCGTGCGTGCCCGTCACTCCGCGGCCTCCACGCGCCGCGACCGCGCGGTCAACGCCGAATACCCCGCCTGCCAGTCGCTCGGCCCGTTCGACGCCGCGACCTGGACCGCGGTGACCTTGTATTCGGGGCAATTGGTCGCCCAGTCCGAATAGTCGGTCGTCACCACATTGGCCTGCGTCGCCGGATGGTGGAAGGTGGTATAGACCACCCCCGGCGCCACGCGATCGGTCACCGTCGCGCGCAAGGTCGTCTCGCCCGACCGGCTCGCCAGCCGCACCCAGTCGCCGTCCTTGAGGCCGCGATCCTCGGCGTCGACCGGATGGATCTCCAGCCGGTCCTCCTCGTGCCACACCACGTTCGCGGTCCGCCGCGTCTGCGCCCCGACATTATACTGGCTGAGGATGCGCCCCGTGGTCAGCAGCAGCGGGAAGCGCGGGCCGGTCTTCTCGTCGGTCGGGATATAGTCGGTGACGACGAACTTGCCCCGGCCGCGCACGAACCCCTCGATGTGCATCACCGGCGTCCCCTCGGGCGTCGCCGCGGTCGCGGGCCATTGCATCGATCCGAGCGCGTCGAGCCGGTCGAAGCTCACCCCCGCAAAGGTCGGCGTCAGCCGCGCGACTTCGTCCATGATCTCCGACGGGTGGGTGTAGCGCCAGCCCAGCCCCATCGCATTCGCCAGCCCCTGGGTGACTTCCCAATCCTCGAGCCCGTTGAGCGGCGTCATCACCTTGCGCACCGGCTGGATGCGCCGCTCGGCATTGGTGAAGGTGCCGTTCTTCTCGAGGAAGGTCGATCCCGGCAGGAAGATATGCGCGTAGTTGGCGGTCTCGTTGAGGAAGAGATCGTGGACGATCACGCATTCCATCGCCGCGAGCCCGGCCGAGACGTGGCGCGTGTTGGGATCGGACTGGAGGATGTCCTCGCCCTGGATGTAGAGCGCCTTGAAGCTGCCGTCGCAAGCCGCATCGAGCATGTTGGGGATGCGCAGGCCCGGCTCGGAGTCGAGCGCGACTCCCCAATCGGCCTCGAACAGCGCCCGCGCGGCGGGATCGGAGATATGCCGGTATCCCGACAGCTCGTGCGGGAAGCTCCCCATGTCGCACGCGCCCTGGACATTGTTCTGGCCCCTCAGCGGGTTCACCCCGACCCCCGGCCGCCCGATATTCCCCGTCGCCATCGCCAGGTTGGCGATCGCCATGACGGTCGAAGAGCCCTGCGAATGCTCGGTGACGCCGAGGCCATAATAGATCGCGGCATTCCCGCCCGTCGCATAGAGCCGCGCCGCCGCGCGCAGCTCGGCCGGGTCGACCATCGTCACCGGCGCCAGCGCCTCGGGCGCATTGCGCGGCAGCGAGACGAAGTCGGCCCAGTGGCGATACTCGTCCCAGTCGCACCGCTCCCGCACGAACGCCTCGTCCGCGAGCCCCTCGGTCACGATCACATGCGCCATCGCGGTCAGCACCGCGACATTGGTGCCCGGGCGCAGCGGCAGATGATGCTCGGCCTCGATATGCGGGGTCCGCACCAGGTCGATCCGCCGCGGATCGATCACGATCAGCCTGGCGCCCTGCCGCAGCCGGCGCTTCATCCGGCTGGCGAACACCGGGTGGCCGTCGGTCGGGTTGGCGCCGATCACCAGCATCACGTCGCTGTGCTCGACGCTGTCGAAATCCTGCGTCCCCGCCGAGGTCCCGAACGTGGTCTTCAGCCCATAGCCGGTCGGCGAGTGACAGACCCGCGCGCAGGTATCGACATTGTTGTTGCCGAAACCTGCGCGCACCAGCTTCTGGACGAGGAAAGTCTCCTCGTTGGTGCAGCGGCTCGAGGTGATTCCGCCCACCGAATCCTTGCCGTACTTCGCCTGGATGCGCCGGATCTCGCTTGCGGCATGGTCGAACGCCTCGGCCCACGAAACCTCGCGCCACGGCTGGTCGATGCTCTCCCGGATCATCGGGTTGAGGATACGCTCCTGGTGATTGGCGTAGCCCCACGCAAACCGCCCCTTGACGCAGCTATGCCCGCGATTGGCCTTGCCGTCCTTCCACGGCACCATCCGCACCAGCTGCTCGCCGCGCATCTCGGCGCGGAAGGTGCACCCGACTCCGCAATAGGCGCAGGTGGTGACCACCGACCGGTCGGGCGTCCCGATCTCGACGACCGCGCGCTCCTGCAAGGTCGCGGTCGGGCACGCCTGCACGCACGCCCCGCACGACACGCATTCGGACGACAGGAAATCGTCGGCGGCGGTCCCCGCCGACACCTTCGAGCCGAACCCCATCCCGTCAATGGTCAGCGCGAAGGTCCCCTGGACTTCGTCGCACGCCCGCACGCAGCGCGAGCAGACGATGCATTTCGAGGGGTCGAAGTCGAAATAGGGGTTCGACAGGTCCTTGCCCTGCCCGAGATGGTTCTCGCCCGCGCCGTAGCGCACGTCGCGCAGGCCGACCGCGCCTGCCTGGTCCTGCAACTCGCAATCGCCATTGGCGGCGCAGGTCAGGCAATCGAGCGGGTGGTCGGAGATATAGAGCTCCATCACCCCCTTGCGCAGCTTGGCGAGCATCGGCGTCTGCGTCCGCACCACCATCCCGGCCTCGGCGGGCGTGGTGCACGAAGCCGGGGTGCCCCGCCGCCCCTCGACCTCGACCAGGCACAGTCGGCACGATCCGAACGCCTTGATATTGTCGGTCGCGCAGAGTTTCGGGATCGACGTCCCGATCTCCGCGGCGGCGCGCATCACGCTGGTGCCCGCGGGCACGGTGACGGCGCGCCCGTCGATCGTCAGCGTCACCGGCTCGCCCGAGGACGCCGGCGTGCCGAGATCGGGTTGCGGCTGATAGGTCATGGCCGCCCTTCTACCACGAAATCGGCCGGGAAATGCGTGATCGCGCTCATCACCGGATAGGGCGTGAACCCGCCCAGCGCGCACAGCGATCCGAACTTCATCGTCTCGCAAAGGTCCGCCACCAGCGCCAGCGCATCGCCATCCCCCGCGATGACCCGCTCGATCGTCTCGCGCCCGCGCACCGCGCCGATCCGGCACGGGGTGCACTTGCCGCAGCTCTCCGCCGCGCAGAACTCGAACGCGAACCGCGCCTGCGCGGCCATGTCGACGCTGTCGTCGAACACCACCACGCCGCCATGCCCGATCAGCCCGTCGGCGGCGGTGAACGCCTCGTAATCGAACACCGTATCGAACAGCGAAGGCGGGAAATAGGCGCCGAGCGGCCCGCCGACCTGCACGGCTTTCACCGGCCTGCCCGAGGCCGTGCCCCCGGCGATTTCGATCAACGCGCCCAGCGTCGCCCCGAACGCGGTCTCGTACAGCCCGCCATACCGGACATTCCCCGCCAGCTGCACCGGCATCGTCCCGCGCGAACGGCCCATCCCATACTCGGCATAGGCCTCGGCACCCTCGGCAAGGATGAACGGCACCGCCGCCAGCGTCAGCACATTATTGACCACCGTCGGGCAGCCGAACAGCCCTTCATGCGCGGGCAGCGGCGGCTTGGCGCGGACCTCGCCGCGCTTGCCCTCGAGGCTGTTGAGCAGCGACGTCTCCTCGCCGCAGACATAGGCGCCCGCCCCCACCCGCACCTCGATGTCGAACGGCGCGACCAAAGGCGCGGCCAGCCGCACCGCCGCCTCCATCTTGGCGATCGCGTGCGGATATTCGGAGCGGATATAGACGAACCCCTTGCCCGCCCCCACCGCGAGCCCTGCAATCGCCATCCCCTCGATCAGCGCGAACGGATCGCCTTCCATCAGCATCCGGTCGGCAAAGGTGCCGCTGTCGCCTTCGTCGGCGTTGCAGACGATGTATTTGCGGCTGCCCGGCGCCAGCCGGACGGTGTCCCACTTGATCCCGGCGGGAAAACCCGCCCCGCCGCGTCCGCGCAGGCCGGACAGCTTGAGCTGGTCGACGACCGCCTCGCCGCCGAGTTCGCGGGCACGCTCGAGGCCGCTCCAGCCGCCGGTCGCGCGGTAATCGTCGAGGCTCAGCGGCCGCGTCTTGCCCGCGCGGGCAAAGGTCAGCCGGGTCTGGCTGGCGATGAAGGGATGCTCGGAGATGGGGCCGATACTGCCTTCGCCGCGCAGCACTGCCTCGACATCCCCCACGCCCACCGGCCCGAACCCAACTCCGTCGATCTCCACCAGCGGCTCGAGCCAGTGCATCCCCCAGCTCGAGACCCGCTCCACCTCGGCGCCCAGCGCGGCGAAGCGCTGCGCGACGCGGTCGGCCCCGCAGGCGATCGCGAGCGCATCGTCCGGGATGCGAACGACCGTCACAGCGCCCCGATCAGGTCGGCGACCGCGGCCTCATCGAGCCGCGCGAACACATCCTCGCCGATCATCGCATTCGGCCCGACCGCGCACAGCCCGAGGCAATAGACCGTCTCCACCCGCACCCGCTCGCCCGCGACTCGCTCGGCATGGACGGCGAGCTTCTCGCTCCCGCGCGCCTGGCACGCCTCGGCGCGGCACAGCCGGATCGCCGGGCGCGGATCGGGGGTGCGGCGGAAGTCGTGGTAGAAGCTGACCACGCCCGAAACCTCGGCGCGGCTGAGGTTGAGCGCCAGCGCGACGGCGCGGATCGCCTCGTCGGAGACGAAGCCGAACGCCGTCTGCACATCGTGCAGGATCGGCAGCAACGGCCCCTCCCGCCCGGCATGGCGCGCCACGATGTCTTCCACGGTCACGCTTCGGCTCCCTCGCGCGGACTTGCCGCACCGGGATAGGGCGACTGGCCCCGGCGGGGCAAGGACTCCCGCGCCAGACGCTTAGGCGATCGCTCCGTCCGGCGGCGCGTTCGGATCCGCGTGACCGCCATCCTTGCCGAAATCGAGCCGGACCAGCGCGTCGGGGACGATGCCATGCTCGACCCCCGGCTTCTTGGTATAGTCGAACGGGATGATGCCGGCGCCCGCCATGGCGGTCAGCGCCTTGCCGGTATTGGCGGTCGCAACCGTCTTCCAGTGCGCGAGGAAGTCCGCAGGCGCCCAGCCGCCGACCGCCGCTTCGGTCTCGCCGAGATTGCGTGCCCACAGCCGGGTGCGGAACGCCTTGGTGAGCGCGGGATCGGCGATCTGGACGTTGAGCTCGCTGTCGAGCTCGAAGCTGCGCACGTTCGCATTGGCCGATCCGATCGTCATCCAGGCATCGTCGACCGTCAGGAACTTCGAATGCACCGAGCGGCCGTACATCGTATAGAATTCGGCACGCGCGCCGAGCCCCTTGTGGATGCGGTCGAAGGTCTGGAACTGGAGGAAATCTCCATGCTCGGTGAGGGCGTTCTTGCCGTCCTCGGCCGCCCCGATCACCACCATGATCACCGTCAGAAGCGGATCGGCGGTGCCCGCCGCGACGATCCAGTCCGCCAGCTCGGTGCTGCGGAAATACTGGTTCTCGAGGTACAGGAACTGCTTCGCGCCCTGGATCGCGCGGCGATAGGTCTGCTTGATGTCGTCGCGCTTGGTCGAATACAGGCTGGTGACGCCGTCGTCGGAGACAGTGCGCGTCATCTGCAGCAGATGGACCTTCTTCGCCGGCACATCGTCGGCCGGTGACAGAGGCGTGACCACCAGCCCCTCGAACCCGCCCCAGCCCGGATGCGCGGGACGCGAGCCCGGGCGGCTGCGGTTCCAGCGCTCGACGAACTCGCGTTCGAGGTCGCGGGTGATCGGCCCTTCGAGCTGAAGGTGGATGTCGTGCCAGCCGCCATAATGCACGTCGTCCCACGTCTCGGTCGACTTGCTCCGCTCGATGTCGACGCCGCCGCAGAACGCCGTCAGGTCCTTGCCCTTGCGGGCGATCATGAACTTCTGGTGGTGGCTCGCGACATAGATGTCGTTGAAGCCCTGGCCAGCGATCGCCGCCTTGAGCTTGCCGAGATGCGCGGGGTGCATGCAGACGATGTACTTCAGATTGTCGCGCTTGGTGACCGGCAGGTCGTCGATGATCTTGTTGAGCGGCTCGAGGCCATCGGCCGCGAGCCACTGGTCCAGCTTCGAGATCGGATCGAAGTCGTTGATCAGCATGCTGATCCGGACGTCCTCGGTCGCCTTCTTCGCGAGCAGCTGGCCCCAGGTGGTGACGCCCGGCAGCCCGCCCGCGGTGAGCTTGGTCGCGGGGCCGAAGAACCAGGACGAGATGTAGAGCGCGTCGTCCTTGCCGAGCGCCTTGACCGCGCGTTCCATCGCGTCGAGCGGCTCGGTGAGATCGACGTTCGGACCGGCGCCGCCCGAGGAGCGGCCGTTGATCAGCGGCGTAGCGAGCCCGCGCGTCGCCGGCCGGACATAGTCGAAATAGTCGGCGCTGTCGGCGGGCAGCAGGATCGGCGGCATGTTCTTCACGCTGATGCGGCGGACGCCGATCTTGGCCGGTACCGTGCTGTCGGTCACCGTCATCTTGACCTCGGTGACTGCCTCGGGCGCGGCATTGGCGAGCACGGATATCTTGCCGGCGGACAGAGTCCCGTCGAGCCCGGGCAGCGGCGGATCGAACGCCCGCGTGTAGGGCGGCTTTCCGCCCGTGATGGCGATGTCGAGCGGGGTTCCTGGAAGCACGTCGAACGACGCGCCGGTCAGCTTGATCGCCGGCTTGAAGGTCAGCTCGAACTTCCTCGAGACGATCTTGTCCGGCCGGCCATAGGTGACCTCGACCTGGAATTTGGCATCATCGCCGGGCGGCTCGGCGAGCGGCCCGATATTCCATTTCTCGCCGCGTCCATCGTCGCCGACGAAGCTGACCGGCGGCGCGGTAACGCCCGGGGGCGGCGTGATGATGATGCCGCGCTCGCGCGCGAACAGCTTGATCGGCAGCTTGAGCTCGAACGGCGTGTCCCACGGCCAATCCTTCGGCGGCAGCACCGGCAGCACCTCGACTTCGAAATGGACGTCGCGGATCACCGTGAACACGTCCTTGTCGAGATAGCTGCGGATGCCCTGGATCGACGGCACGTCGGAAAAGGCGAGGTCGAACGCCGGATCGGTCTTCTCGACGACGCGGAAAATCCTCAGCCGCACCGGCGCGGGCAGCGCCGCGGCACCGCCGACCGGCGGCGCCATCGGGGCGGTAACCGGCATGGTCAGCTTCCAGCCTTCCTTGAGCTCCTCGCTGACGACGGTGGCGTCGGAGATGTCGAGCTTGAACCCGAAGATCCCCGAATCGACGAACGCGCCGGGCTTCGAATCCTTGGGCACGCGGATCTTGAGGACGCTCTCCTCGGTCTCGTAGCGCTTGAGCGTCGCCGGCAGCGCGGGCAGCGCGCCGACCACCGCGGGCATGGTCCAGCCGATCGTCTCCTCGCCCAGCTTGACCTCGTCGACGATGGTGAGCGTCGCGGTTTCGGTCTGGGGATCGTCGTCGGGTGCGCGCCCCGCCGGATGCGGCGCCTCGATGGTCAGCCGCCCGTGATGGCCTGCGATCAGGTAGAAGCCGCTCGCGCGGTTGACCCGTGGCGGCAGCGGCGTCATCGCGCGCAGCCGCGGCACCACCGTGTCGCCGTGCGACACCAGGATGAAGTCGGTCGGCGTGTGGAGCGGCCCCGGCCCCTCGATCGACACCGTCACCTTCGCGGCGCCGGCTCGGGGGCGCACTTCGTAGAGATCCTCGGAGAACAGCATATCGCCGACGTCGGGGAGCGTGATCTTGAACAGCTCGGTGCGGGCGCGCCCCTGGCGATAGGTCAGGCTCTTGCCCGGCACGTCGGCGGCGGTCGATTCGAGGACGCGGTCGCTGCGGTAGCCGCCGAACAGCAACAGCCGCACCGGCTGCCCCGCCGGGCTGTGCAGGTCTGCGTCGAGATCGGTCGTCGACCCGGCCCAGCGCCCGCAGGTGTGGAGATTGTAGCGGTTATTGGCGGTCAGGATCGTCGAATAAAGATCCCCCGACGCGCGGCTCGCGCCCTGCTCGATGAAATTGGTCGGGCCGTCGGGAAGCAGAAAGGGCACGAAGCCGAGGAACGGCGTCCACGACCGCAAGTCGAGCGCCCGCGACATCGACTGGCCGAGCACCTGCAGCCAGCGCGTGCCGGCGGGCGCGTTCGGATCGACCTGCGGCATCGCCTGGGTGACGAGGCGGCTGGCCGGGTTGAAATATTTGGTCATCCCCTCGAAGTCCCACTTCGCGATCTTGTCGCTCGGGCCGTCGGTGAAGGCGTGGAAGGGCCAGAGAAACGCGTATTTCCACGAAAGCTGGAGGATTCCGCCGATGCTGAACACCTCGAGCGGGTTCAGCTCGGTATTGTTGTGGATCCGGCCCGCGGCATCCGCGGGCGGATTGCCGCTCGCGTCGCGATCGACATGATGCAGCCAGTCGGGGATTTCCTTGCCCGCGCCGCCGACGAGGTCGAACACCGACATCGTGAACCCCTGAAGCGGCAGCGCCCCCATCATCGGGCCCCAGAAATTGCACTGCACCGTGTGGTGGATCTCGTGCTCGATCAGCGCGCGGCGATGGGTGTCGTGGACCGTCGGCGACTCCGGGACCAGCGTCTCGGGCTCGCACGCCAGCACGCGCCGCCCGTCCGCATCGGCGCGCACCGCGCCCGCCGAGAATTCGCGGGCACGCAGCTTGAGCGGCGACGGCGCGGTGATCAGGACGTCGGTCCCGCCCGCATCGTCGTCGGGCTCGACGCGCCACCATTTCTGCATGACCTTGTTGGAGTCCTTGCGGCGGATGATCGGCAGCGGGGTCTCGAGCACCATATATTCGACCGCGCCCTGGAAGGTCCAGGTCCAGACATGGTGGAAGTCGTCGTGGAAATCGCCCGGACGCGCGCCTCCCGCCCAATGGACGTAGTGCGCGCCGTTCTCGGTGCCCGACGCCCCGATTCCGTGCAGCTCGATCGACAGCAGCTTGGCCGGCCAGTCGCCGAGCACGCCGCTGAACCCGGTCTTCTTGAGGAAGCGCCCCGGCGGCGCCAGCTGGACGTCGCTCAGGCTGCGTTCGGTGGCGATCGCCGCGCGGGTCAGCACCAGCTTCCCCGCCACCCCCGCGGGCGGATCGTCGAGGTCGACCTGCATCTGCGGGATCGCCTCGACACGGCGCAGCGCAGCGACGCCCCCGGCCTCGACCCGGACGAGGTTGCCGGCGGCGAAGATGCCGGCGCGGGCCAGCGCGGCATCGACGGCGGCCCCGGCGACTGCGGTCGCGGTGGCGGTGTCGCCATCGTCGCCCGAAGCCTTGGTCAGCTGGAGATCGACCTTGGACGCATCCGCCGGGACCATCGCCGCCGGGAGCGCGGGATCGATCGAGAGGACCCCCGAAGCGGGCGCGGCGGTGGCGCGGACATAGGCGGGATCGGCGCCGCCGACGCTGATCACGAGCAGATCGTCCTTGGCGATCGCCGGGAACGGCGCGGTCAGCACGATCTTGGCGGTGTCCGCCTGCTTGGCGACGACGCCGTGGAACAGCACGCCGCTGGGGGCGGCCCGGCGCAGCTTCGCGCCCGCCGCGGCGCCGGCGGCATCGGGCGCCAGCGTCAGCTTGACTCGGATTTCCTTGACCGTGGAGAAGCTGGTCCCCTCGGGCAGGCCGAGCGCGACGCCGGCCAGCATCGGCGCCGCATCGGGCGCGTCGGACACGATCTGGACCACCGAACCGACTGCGAAATCGGGCGGGACGATCGAGGTCGCCGGCGCGGTGGGGACAAGCGTGAGGGTGGCGGCGGCGCCGGTCCAGCCGGGGCTCGCCGCGGCGCCGTCCACCTTGGCGAGCTCGATACGAAGCTCCGCCGACGCCTTGGCCGCCTGGAAGCGTGCCGGCAGCTCGGCGTTGAGGATCACCGCGGCATGATCCGCGGCGGGCAGGAGCTCGCGGATCCGGCGAAAGACGGGCGCGGGCTTCGGCGTCGCCTCGGGCGCCGAGATCCGCAGCCACTCGCCCACGACGAACTTGGTATCCTTGGGCAACTGGAGGCTGAACCACACGTCGGCGACGACTTCCATATCCACCCACGGATCGGTGGTGGCACGGACATATTCGCGGATCTCGAGCTTGTTCGGCGACGCCGCGTCGCGCGGGAGCGGCATGGCGTAGGGCGCGGGATGGAGGAGGTGAATCGCACTGACGGCGGGCGCTCCCGCCACCGCGACATCGGTGAAGCTCTGCACCTGCACGGGGGCGGGACCAGGGCCCGGCCCAGGGCCGGGAGGCGGGGCAAGGGCGCGCATCGCGACGGCATTGCCCATCCCGCGCGTCCAGGCCGAGACGTGGAGCCGCCGTTGCTTGCCGTCCTTGTCGCTGCCGACCAGCGCCACGCGCGATTCCTTGCTGGGATCGTCGTTGAACTTGAGCAGCGGCAGCGGCGCGGCGATATCGACGACCTCGACGACTTCGACGCGCTCGAGCAAGTGGAGCTCGCCCCGGCTGATCCAGATCACGTTGCCGATCGTGACCGCGCGGTCCCCGTTCAGCGCCCGCCCGGTGACGACGCGCGGCAGAAAGCCGTTGAGCCCGGCCGCGAAGGTAAACTGGCGCTCGCTGCCCAGCACCCCCGTCGCCTGGGCAATGGTGTTGTGGCCCCAGAGGTGGCTCTTGTCCTCGGCGCACTGGCTGCACGCCCAGATGAGCAGCCCGGCAAGCTCCGCGTAGAGGTTGAACGGCTCGAAGAAATAGACCGAGACCGCAGTGAGCGGGAATCCCCAGGTCGACATCAGGATGAAGCGGATGACGTGGAGGGCGATGTCGCCCCCCGAGGCATGGCCGTCGCGGTCGTAGCGGCCGAGCGGATCGAAGCGGCACAGCGCGTAGTCGTGGAATCCCTCGCCCGGCCGCTCGCTGTCGCGCGCGATCATCGCGTCGGTCGCGCCCGCCCAGCGCCGCGGGTCGTCCGCGCCGCCATGCCAGGGGTCGGGCGTGAGGAAGAGGCCGAGCTCGGGATCGAGGTCGCGCGCGCCGAAATGGATGAGGCCGGTCTCGGGATCGCCGAAATGGCTGTAGAGCGTCGGGCGCGCGGCGTTGTCGGTGCGCCCATAAGGCGGCGCCTCGAGCCGTTCGAACCGCCAGCCGCCGTCCGATGCGATCAGCACGCCGTTGGGCGTCCCGAGCGGGTCGCACAGATAGGCCTCCGCGACCGGCGCGCCGATCGCGCCGTCGACTCGCGCCGCGATCCGGTCGCCGATCCAGATATAGGCGTGGAGCGCCCGGCCGGACTCGTCGGTCACCGCCCATAGCCGGCCCACTTCGTCGCGATGCTCGTGCCGCACGCCGCGGCCGCTGCGCCGGGTGGCGACGCGGCGGCCCATGCCGTCGGTCTCGAAACGCGTCATCCCGCCCGCGGCGGTCTCGACCCCGGCCAGCGTGCCGAGCGGATCGTAGAAATAGCGGGTGTCGGCACCATCGCCGGTGCGCGTGATGCGCCGCCCGGCGGCGTCGTAGCGATACCCGACGCGGTCGCCCAGCGCGAGGACGCGGCCGCCCTCGCCCAGCGTGCGGACGCCGTGCGAATCCTCGGCGAGATCGCCCTCGGCGTAGCGCCAGTGCCGCACCGTGGTGCCGCCCCCGGCGTCGGTCTGCGTCCAGGCGGACAGCCGCCCGCGGGCGTCGCGCTCGAAGCTGTCGCCGCTGCCGTTGGACCAGCGCCGTTCGGCGATCACCGCGAGATCGGCGAGCCGGATGTCGAGCGTGTCGCAGACCGCGCCGTCGACCGCCGCGCGCAGCCGGGCGCGGGTTAGGCCGATCTCCTCTTCCCACCACGCCGTGCGGCCGAGCGCGACCCGGCGCGCGCGGCCGACGTCCGAGAGCGTCAGCAACGGCCCGCCGCCCTCGGCGCGGACGACGCAGCCGCCTTCCTCGTCCCATTCGTAGATCAGTGCATTGACCGATCCCGGCAGCGTCACGCGGCGCACGCGCTCGAGCGAATCGAATTCGATCGAGACGCAGTCGGCACCGCGCGTCAGGGTGCGGACGCGGCCGCCGCCGGTAAGCAGCATTCGCGTGCTTCCCGCCGGATCGGCGACTGCGAAGGTCTGTTCCGGCGCCGGCCCGTCGATCGCGACGAACCAGTCTCCCGAGGCGATACGGCGCAGATTGCCCTCGCCGTCATGGGTGAAGGCGAGCGCGACGCCCTCGGCATCGACCAGCGCGGCGGGGCGGCCGTCGGCGTCGACGTCCAGCCGCCGCCGCCCGCGCGCGGCGTCGGTCACATCGCGCCGGCGCCGGTCAGCCGAAGGAGGCCGACGCGGAGACGGTGATCGCGCCGGAGCCGCCTCCGGCGCCTTCAAGGTCGCCCAATAGTCCATCCAGTTCACCTTCGATTTTCTCGAGGACGAGTTCGATTTGCAGCTTCAGATTGGCGACCGCCTCGATGACGATCGCGGCGGGATTGAAATCGAGCAGGTCGACCAGCGCCTTGTCGATCTTCTCGGCATCGGCGGTCAGCGGCGCGAGCACGAGCGAGGGCTTGAGCGCCTTGAGCTCGTCGATCACCGCGGCGAGCGGGTCGAGATCGCCGAGCAGCACCGCGGGATCGAGTTCGCCGATCTTGGCCTTGAGCGCGTTGAAGCTGCTCGACAGCGTCCCCGCGAACGCCGCGGGCGAATAGGCCTGGAGCGACGCGACCACGGCATCGAGCAGTTCGTCGAGCTCGGCCTCGAGCGTCGCCGGATCGAGCGCCGCAAGCTGGGTGCGGATCGCGTCGAACACCTGCTCCATAACCGTCAGCAGCCCCTGCGGCAGCACCGGCATGATCTCCTCGAAGATGGCGTTCCAGATCTTGAACAGCCCCTTGACGATCTCGCTCGCGAAGCTCTGGAACTTGGCCTGGATCGCGATGCCGATCGCGTCCATCTCGTCGGCGACCGCGGTCGGATCGATCACGTCGAACAGCGCGTCGATCTTCGCGAGGACCGTCGCTTCGGTATCGGGCAGCGCCAGCGCCGGCGGCACGAAGCCCGAGAGGACGTTCCCGAGCGCGTGGAGGCTGCGGCACAGCTCGTCGGTCTTGAGCCCGCCGGTCAGGCCCGCGCTCGCGGCGCCGAGGCTTTCGCGCTTGTCGACGGAAACCATGACGAAGACGTCGATCTGGACCGAGCCGACCGCGCCGCTCAACGCCACGCTGCCGCGCCCCGCCGCGGCCAGCCCCGCCTCGACTCGCATGAGCCGGTCGAGCGCGTAGCGCAGCTCGGCCATCGGGCCGCCGGGCGCGGTCGGATCGACCAGCGCGCGGCGCTTCTCGATCGCAGTGGCGATCTCGCTGACATGGCCGCCCGCGACCTGGCCGGCATGGGCGAGCAGCGCCAGCGGCTTGCCGATCAGCGCCAGCCCCTCGGCGAGGGCATCCTCGGCCCCGCCGCGCACCACGGTGCGCGCTTCGTTGACCAAAGCCGCGAACGGCCGGACCATGTCGCCGAAGCGGATCGGGCCGCCGTCGCCCGCCCCCGGCATCGCCGCGGTGGGATCGAGCTTGGCGGTGAGCGCGGTGCTGGCCGATTCGGCGAGCGTGCCGGGAAGCTTGCTCACTTCGCCGACCAGGTTGGCGAGCAGTTTGACCGGATCAATCTCGTCGAGGAACGACTGGAGCTCGGCATAGACCGTAGCCAGCGGCGCCAGCAGCGGCGAAGGATCGGCGGCGGCGCGCGCCTTGGCGAGGATCGCGTCGAATTCGTCCTGGAGCGGCTGGACCAGCGCGACCGGATCGAGCTTGTCGAGCTCGCCGGCTGCAGCCTGGAACCCTTCGGACAGCTTGGCGATCAGCGCCGCGGGTCCCATGGCCTCGATCTTGGCGAGCACTTCGTCGAACGGCGCGTCGAGCTGCGCGGCGAGCGCCTTGGGGCTCAGCTTCTGCAGCGCGGCGCGCGCCTGGTCGATCGCGCCCTGCACCGGCGCCAACGCCGCGGTGATGTCGACCTTGGCGACGAGATCGGCGAGCGGGGCGTCGAGGCTCGCGGTCAAGTCGATCTCGCGCACTTCGCCGGCGATCACGCCGAGCGGCACCTTGAGCGCGGCGGGCAGGTCGGCGCTGTCGAGCGCCTCGTTGACGTTGGTGCGCAGCTCGTGGACCACCCCGGCCGACGCGTCGCCCGCCGCCGACAGGTCGATCGAAGTGAGCTCGTGGGCGAGCGCCTCGATCTGCTTCTTGAGGTCCTCGATCAGCGGCGGCAGGTCTTTGACGGCGTCGCTAGCGCCGACGATCAGGCCGCCAAGAGTGTCCTTGATCTCCTCGATCGGAAAGCCCTGGGTGAACTGCCGCAGTTCGCCGGCCAGCGCCTCGATCCGATCGGTGACGGCGCTGGTGTCGAGGCCGTCGATCGCGTTGGCGACTTCCTGCATCTTCGCGGCGATATCGGCCACCGGCGAGAAATCGCCGATCGCGCCGAGCTTGCCTTCGATGCCGAGCAGCGCCTGGGTGAGCTGGTCGCGCAACGCGGGGAGCGGCAGGCCTTCGAGGAACGCGACCACGCCCGAAAGCAGGCTCTCGATCTGGTCGCGCAGGGTGGCGACGCCGCTCTCGGCGAACATCGCGCGGATTTCGGCTTCGATCTCGGCGAGGATCCCGGCGATCAGCGCGGGAGTGAGCGCATCGATGCCGTCGCCGAGCATCCGCAGCGGGGGCAGGAAGAAGTCGGCGACGCCGCGCGGCGGCACCGGCACCCGCGCGAGCAGCGGCGCCAGCGCCGCGTCGAGCTGCGCGGCGAGCCCGGCGACGTCGACCGAGCCGATATCGGCAGTGAGCTGGTCGATCGCCTGCGGCAGCACGGTGGTGGTCAGCAGGTCGATCTCGGCGCGGATCTCGACCAGCGTGGCGAGGATCGCGTCCATGTCGGGCGCGGCGCCGACCAGCGCCTCGGCGGCGAGGTCGATGCTCAGCGTCACCGCGGTGATCCGCGCGGCGAGCAGGTCGATCTCGACTCCGCCCGCGATCTTGACGCGCACCGCCTCGAGCAGGTCGAACGGCGTGGTCAGCGCGGCGAGGTCGAGCCCCAGCACGAAGCGCGCGAAGAAGCCCGCGACCTGCGCGGGATCGCCGGGCACGCCGCCGGCCAGGTCGCGCAGCGCGCCCATCGGGATCGCGAGCGCCTCGGGGATCTCGGCAGTGAAGGTGTCGGTGACCTGCCCGACGAGCTGGTCGATCAGCGCGCCCGCGCCGCCGCTGGCCTGCAGCGCGTGATCGATCAGGGCGGCGGGATCGAGGTCCATCAAATCGCGCAGCGGCTGGAGCCGGTCCTTGAGCGCGGCGAGCGTCTCGACCAGCTCGGCGACGATCGTCAGGTCGGCGAAGGGCGCGATCTCGGCGAGCGCGCCGAACGCTTCGCGGATCAGCGCGGGCAGGTCGGCGCCGCCCTCGGCGATCTCGCCGACCGAGCGGATCAGCGTCCCCGCCTCGCCGAGCAGGTCGAGCGGATCGGTGATGCTGATCGACAGGCTCGCGCTCCCCGCGCCGCCGGCCACCTCGATCTTGGCATCGAGGCTGACGGTATCGACCGCGAGCAGGGCGGAGAGGCCGCTCATGCGAAGGGATCGTAGGCGAGGGTCAGGCCCGTGATCACCAGATCGAGCGCAGTCGCCGAAAAGAGCAGGATTCTGGTATCGCCGCGCGGATCGCCCGCGTGCCGCGGCGCCGTCTCCCGAAGCCGGTCGCGCACCGCATCCGGAAGCGCGGCGTCAGCGACGCGGAACTGGCTGGGGGTATCCTCCGCCGCGCCCGCGAGCCAGTCGCCGCCGAACGGCGCGGTGCCGTCGTGCAGATAGAGCTGGGGACGCCGGTAGGGCGGCGCCTCGACATGAAAGGCCTGGACCAGCAACGGCGCGGCGAGGCCCAGCGTGTCGGCCGCGTCGCCCCAGCTCGCGCCGCGGTCGGCGCTGACGCAGGCGCCGCCGATCCCGCCGGGGGCGGCATGCCAGAGCGCCGTGCCCTTGGTCGGCCGGATCGCAGCCCAGACGATGCTGCCCGGCGCCGCCAGAAGCGGCGCCGGCAGCTCGAATTCGATCCAGTCGGCAAAGCCCGCCTCGAACTGGCGGACGACCGCAGGCGCCAGCATCGCGCCGGGGCGGCCCGCGACATCGGCGCGCAGCTCGAGCGCGATCTCGGCCGATTCGGGCGTGTCGATGCGCAGCGCGAAGCTCGCCAGCGGGACCGGCGCTCCCGCCGCGTCGCCGGGCCGCGCCGCGACCGGCACGCGCGCGGCGATCAGCCGTTCGGGCATCGCCCGCAGCCCGCGCCCCGGCGTCGCGAGCGGCCCCGGCGGCGAACCGGGATTGAGCGCCCGGCCGAGCAGCCGCGCGGTCAGCGTCGCCTGCACCCGGCTCGGGCGAAGCAGCGCCGGCGCGTCGAGGACCAGCGCCACCGGCCGCGCCGCCAGCCGGAGCGTGGCCGGCGCCTCGCCGAGCGGACGGACGCGATATTCGCCGGCAAGCGCGAGCCGCTTGACCTCGAGCCGCGCGCCGCTGTCGGAGTGAAAGCGCAGCGCCAGCGGCAGCGTCAGCGGCGGCGCTGCCCCCGGCGACCGCGAAGCCTCCGAGGCCTTGAGCGCGTCGCTCAGCCGGCGCTGCGCGATCGGCAGGAAGCTGACCTCCTGCTCGCCGCTGCTCGGCAGCAGCACATCGGCATTGGCCCAGAGCGGCGTCTCCGGCGTGCCGAGCAGGGTCAGCGAGAGGTTGCGCGGGGCGGCGGCGATCGCGACGCTTTCGATCACGGGCACGTTCGCGACCGGCGAGAGCCGGATCACTTCGTCCCCATCCTTCGGCGTGATCGCCAGTTGCAACAGCCACGACGTGCCGAGCAGATCGGGAAAGCTGAGCATTGTCCGGCCGTCGCCGAGCGGCGTGCCGCCGAGCCCGGCCAGCGTCCGGCCGAACATCCCCCCCCCCACCGCCGGGAAATCGGGGTAGGCGAGGATCGGCGGGCCTGCCGCAACGCCCTGCATCGGCCGCACGACGATCCGCATCACGCTCTTTTCCGGCGTTACGGCATTGTGCTGCAGCACGAGCCTGCGCAGCCGCACCGCCGTCGGAAAGGTCAGGATCACGCCGGCGCCGTCCGGCGCGGGCGCGGTGGGGTGGGACGTGACGTCGAGCGTCATGTCGCCGACACAGAAGGCGAGCTCGGCCGCGCTCACCGTCACTTCGTCCATCCCCGGCAGATAGGGCAGCGCGAGCTGGCGCTCCTGGTCGCCGCCGGCTTCGGCGGGGAACTCGACCGTGTCGACCGCGGCGGGCTGGACCGCGCCGAACACATAGCTTTCGAGCACCGACCGCGGCATGCCCTTGGTGTAGAAGAGCGGTCTGGCGGCGGCATTCATGGCGCGGGGACCAGCTGGATCGGCGCCGAGCCGAGATAGAGCCCCTTGCCGCCATCGGGCGTCGCGAGGTGGAACGCGACATATTCGAGCCGCCCGGCGGGGCCGGGATTTCCTGCGGGCGCCTGGTAGGGGATCACGGTGGGGGGCGCGGTGCCGGTCGCCGCCCCGTTCTCGGTCACGGTCTCGGCGGCGGCGGCGACGATCCGCACCCCGGCTTCGTTGCCGTCGACCCCCGCCGCGATCGTGCCGCGCGCCGCAAGCGGCACGTCGGCGAGCACCGACACGGCGAGGCGGATCGGTCCGCGCACGCCATTGCACGCCTGGGGCAGGCGCTTGAGCGGTCCCAGCGCGGCGGTGACGCTCGTCGAGGCGCCGGGCCGGACGCCGGCATCGGCGACATGGAAGGCGAGCGGCAGCGGCGCGAGGACGCGGTCGATCGTCCTGATCACGTCTTCGGGATGCGCCGGGCCGACGGGCCAGACCCGCGCGTCGCCGCGCATCACCAGCCGCCCGGTGCAGCAGCCGTCGACGAGATCGGCCGGCGCCGCGGCCGAGGCGAGCGCAAAGCCCAGGACGCGAAACCCCTGGTCGGGCCCTTCGACGGCAAACCCGATCCCGTTGGCCATTTCCGGATCGGCGAGCAGCCAGGCGACCGCCGACATGTCCTCGAGCAGCAGCGCGCGGGCCTCGGCGCGCGCCGGGGCGCCGTTCTGGGCGGGACGCAGCCGGAAATCGATCGCCGCCTCGAAGCGCAGCGGCAGGACGCGGCGGCTCTGCGGCGCCGCCGCGGGGCCGGTCATGCTGGTCATGTGCGGGACGAAGCCGGTCTCGGGCACGAAGCTGCTCAGTGCGAGGGCGACGCTGCCCTTCCCCGCCGCCGGCGGATCGGACGGCGCGATGCCGACCGCGAGATGCGCACGCGACGCGACTCCGTCGGAAACCACCGCCGCCAGCTTGGCTTCGAGCGTGCCCAGCATGCGCCTCAGCCCGGCGTGATGCGCGGATTGCGGATGACCGGACCCGCCGGATTGACCACCGGAATTCCGACCGGCGAGGCGATCGGCGAGGCGACCCGGGTCGCCGAGGCGCTGCCGTTCTCGCCGCGCAGATTGGTGACGGCGCTGGTCAGCGCGGTCGTGTTGACCGCCGTCACATTGGCGGCGCTGGCCGCGATCTCGGAGCGGAGCTGCACGGCAGTCGCGCCATTGGCGGCGGCGATCTGGCCGGGGATGTTGACCTGCGCGATCTCGCCCTTGACCTGCGTGGCGATCTGATCCGGCAAGGTGCGCGTCGCGCTCTTCACCGAAGTCGCGATGCGGGTGTCGAGGTCGCCGAGCCCGTCGGCCACCGTTTGCGCGGCGGCGGTGCGGACCTTGATCAGTCCGGCGTCGATCCCGGTGGTGACCTTCTGGTCGACCATGGCGCCGAGCGACTGCTGCAGCGCCGTCGCCTGGGCGCCGGCCTGGCTGTCGAAGCGGACCTGCAGCGCCGCGGCCGCCGTCGCGACGCGCTTGTCGACCTGCACGGGAATCGCCGCCGTCACCGCGGCGACATTGGTCTCGACCGCCGCGAGCCTGCCGCCCAGCGCAGTGGCGGTGGTCGCGATCCTCTGGTCGACCTTGGTGGTAAGCGAGGCATCGAGATCGGTCGCCAGCCGCGTGCTCAGCACCGCGACACGGCTGTCGACCGCGCTGCCGATCCTCGTGTCGATCCGGGTGTCGATTCCCGCCAGCCCGGCGCCGACCGCGGCGTCCGCCTGCTCGCGCAGGCTGGCCGACAGGGTCTTTCGCACGTCGGTGACCTGCGTGGTCACGCTCGCGCCCAGCCGCGTCTCGGCTGCCTTGACCAGTCCGGTCGCTTCCGCGAGCGTGGCCTCGCGCGTGGTGGCGAGCCCCTTGTCGATCCGCCCCGTCAGCGTGTCCGCGACCTTGGCATCGGCGGCGAGCAGCTCGCCGCGCAGCGTCTCGATCCGCGTCTGGCCGTCGCGGGTGAGCTTCGCCTCGAGGTCGGCCTGGAAGCCCGCGGGCAGCTCGAAGATCTGCGGCGCCCCGGGAATGCCGCCGCCGGGCGCCTTGGTGAAGGAAAGCTGGGTCATCTGGACCTGGAGATCGCGGAGCCGCAGCAGCTTGCCGTCGACTCCGGTCAGGCTGTCGCGCATCGTCTCGAGGTCGCCGATGCGCCTGGTCAGCGTCGAGAAATCGATCGCGCCGCCGGCGGCGTTGGTCAGGCTGCCGCGGAAATCGAGCACGGTCTTCACGCTCTTGCCGATATCTTCCTGCGATTTCGCGATGCCGCCGATGGTGACGCGCAGACTCTCGAGGCCGGCGAAGCGCTTCTCGAAGTCGGTCAGCTGGCGGATATGGTCGATCTGCGAAGCGGCGGCATTGTCGATCGTCGCCTGCTGCTTCTCGACTCGCTCGGTCAGCCGGGCGACCTGGTCGCGCAGATCGGTGACGGTCTTCTGCATCGCGGCGAGCGCCTGCTGAACCGATATCGCGCTCTCTCCGCCCGATGCCAGCCGGCTTTGCAGGCTGGCATCGAGCCATTCGAGCGTGACCTCGCCGAGATGCTGATGGTCCTTGCGGGCATAGGCTTCGTCGAGCCGGGCACCGGTGTCTTCATCCTGCTGCTGGTCGATCCGCAGCAGCGCCGACAGGATCTGGACGACCTGGTTCCAGTCGTCCGCGGCGAGGCGCATGCCGCGGGCCTTGTTGCCGAGCGGCGCGACCTGTTCGGCGAGTTCCGCAATCTGCTGTGCGCGGCTGGCGGCTGTCATAGCCCGCGTCCTTTCAACGCCAGCGCGCTGCCGCCCAGGACCCGATCGATGCGGCGATTCTGGCTGAGCTCATTGGCATAGTTGGTCGCGCTGCTGGCCTTGAGCAGGTCGATCGACGTCGCGACCTGGATGACCGGCGCCGACAAGGCGAGATCGGGAAGCGCGTCCCGATGTTCCTCGACCAGCACCTCGATCTTGCCTCCGAGCTGGTTGGCGACGAAACGCATCTCTCGATTGTAGACGCCCGGCGAGGCGGTGATCTTGCCCTCGAGCCCCGCGAGCAGGGAGAGGAAGTCGTCCTTCTTGGCCTGATTCACCGGCAGCGTGTCGAGCACCTCCTCGACCTGCTGGCGCAGCCGCAACGTCTGGAGCTGGCGCTGCAGCTCGGCGAGCGCCTGCGACATGGTGTCGAGCAGGGTCGAGAAATTGCCGCTCATCTCCTCGATCTTCTTGATCAGTTCGGGATGATCGTGGCCGACCGGCGAGACCAGCCGGGCGAGCTGGACATTGGAATTGGCGAGATCGCGCACCGCGCCGGCAAGCGCGTTCCAGTCGCTCGACCGGATCGCCTCGCCGGGCGCCTTGTTGGCGAGCGGCGACACGGTCGCCGCGACCGATTCGGACAAATCGATGACCGGCCGCAGATTGGCCTCGGGAATGTCCTCGATCGCCGAATTCTTGAATTTGGTCGGGTCGATCAGGACGGTGATATTGGTCTCGCCGACCGGAAGGACGTGAACCGGGCGTGTCACCACCGGCAGCGTCATGTTCGGATGAATGACCTGGAGCTCGTAGCTGCCCGCCGCGACCTGCGGGAACCGCGCGGTGCCGTCGAGGAAGGGCGTCACGGTGCGAATCGACTTGCGTGTGACCGAATCGATCAGATTGATCTGGAGGTCCTTGTTGACCGCGGCGAAGCCCACGATGTTCATTGTCAGGTCGTTCATTGCCGCCTCCTTGTTCCCGCCCGGGATCAGTGCCCGAACGGGAAATCGATCTGCCAGAAGAGTGTCACGTCCTGCCCGACGGCCAGCGTCACCGGCTCGAAGATCACCTGGTTGTAGAGCGCGTCGCCCGACAGGAGCCCCGCCTCGGTGACGTCGGCGAGCACCACCGTCGGCTTGAACCGCGCCGCGACGCTGACCTGCACCACGCCGTCGCGGTCCGCGATGGTGAAGCTTCCGGGCGGCAGCGCCGTGCGCAGCGCCGCGAGCGGAAACTTTTCGGTGTCGGCCGGCCGGGTCAGCGCGGTCAGGTCGGCGGTGCCCGGATCCCGGGCGAAGCCGACACCGACCGTGTCGATCGGCTTGGCGCCGCCGGCACCCGAGAATAATTGTGCGATCAGCAAGGCGCCGCCGTGCAGCACCATGTTGCCCGCGCGCCGTTCGGCGAGGAGAGTGCCGTCGGGCGCGGCGACGCGCAGGGTCATGCGGCCGACCGGCCGCCCGTTATTCGAAGCGAGCACGGCCAAGGCCCGTCTCCTCAAAGTGAAAGCCAAACTCGAAGCTGTCGTTCGTGCCCGCCGAACCCCGTTCGGAGTCGACGACGAACCACGATACGCTGTGGCGGATGCGCTGCTCCTGCCGCTCGACGAACGGCGTGAAGCGCACCGTGGCACGCACCCCCGCCGCGTGGAGCATCGCGATGCTGCGCTCGATCGCCTCGGCGACGAGCAGGTGCGGCGCCTCCCCCGCGGGCGCGCCGCCGGGCTCGACGACGATCGTGCGCGGGATATCGACTTCGAACGAAGCGCCTTCGAGCTCGGTCCAGCCCATCTCGACCCGGGCGAGCGGCCCCGAGGGAAACAGCGCGTGATCGAAGCGGGTCTCGTCGAACCGGCCCTCGCGCAGCTCGGCATCGGCCAGCGCGAAGAACATGTGATCGAGCGCGCGCACGTCGAACAGCCCGACGCTCAGATACACCCATTCGCTGGGCCCGCGCGGGAGCCGCGGCAGCCGCGGGGCCGCGTCATATTGGGCGGCGCTGAACGGCGTCCCGAGCTTGAAGCCGCTCAGGCTCTTGAGCTTCGCCGTGACGTCGGCGCCGTCGAGCGTCGCGCGGGCGGCGCGGCCGTCGCCCTTCTCGTCGGGGACGATCTCGAGCTCGGCGCCGGCGAGCAGCCGATCGGGGTAGAAGATCATCTCGCCGGTGGTGAGGTTGGCGATCAGCGGCACCGCGGTCTTGCGCCCGCCAAGCCCGGTGATGCGGAAGCTCGGGACGGCATGCTCGAGCCCGGCATTGGTCTCGGTCCAGCGGAACAGCACCGGCACCAGCCCGCCGCGCGCCGAAAGCGCCGCGCTGCGCCGGTTGCGCGGCGGGAACTCGCGAAGCGTCGGCGGGCGATAAAAGGGCTGGTCGGGGGCCTTTTCGAAACGATCCACCGCCGACCGCGCCAGGCCCGGCACGAAGACCGCCTCATAGGCCTGCTCGGCTTCGCGCAGATAGCTGTCGACGAAGCGCCGTATCTCCGCGGGCCCGAGCGCACCCGCGAGCTGCGCCTTGATCAGCGGCAGCAGCCGGGCGCGGAAGCTCTCCAGCGTCTCGTGCGGCAGCGGCGCGACTCCGCACAGCGCGCCGATCTTGCGCGCATCCTCGAAGCGGTAGGCATGGTTGATCCAATGAGTGCGGCGCAGCCGGTCGAGATCCTCCTGGATGACGTCGAACTCGAGCGCGAACTCGCCGATCAGCGCCGCGACGATGCCGTCGGGCGCCGCGGTGTAGATCGGCGGCAGCAGGTCGAGGATGCGTTCCTGCGTGGTCATGGCGCGGGCGCCACGCTGACCACGGTGAAGCTCTGGTCGCCGCCGACCTCGAACGCCTTGCCGCCCTGGGTGATCTGCACGAACTGGTCGTTCACGGTCAGCAGCACGTTCAGCTTGATCGGGTCGACGGCGTAGAGCGTGTCGTTGCGCAGCGCCTCCAGCAGGCTGGCCGAGTCGATCGTCATCCCCGCGGTCAGCGTCGCGGCATAGGCAGTCAGCTTCGCGGTCAGCTCGGCGAGGATCGCGGCGGGCGCGGTGCCGCCGATCGGCGCCGCGCCGATGATGGCGTTGATGTCGACGCGGGTCTTCTGGCCCGACGGCGGCGCGGTGTTCGCGAAGGTCTCCGGGTCGATCACGATGTCCGCGGCGTCGAGCGTGGTCCCGGCGTCGGCGGCGGGCTGATAGTCCTCGCCCGCCGCGGCGGTGCCGCCGCGCGGCCCGATGGTCAGCGTGACGTCGGCGATCCGCGCATCGCCGAGCAGCACCGCGGCCAGCGGCTTGGCCCGGATTCGCTCGCCGACGCCCTTGCGGCGGATCTCGTCCCGGAGCTTGGTGCGCACCCCTGCCTTGACCGCCTCGACATCGGCCGACGCGAGGCTCGCCCCGGCCAGCACCAGAGCGAGCCGTATCTCGAGCGCGACCATCGGCGCGAGGCCGCGCAGCACGCGGATCCCGGCGGGGCGCAGCTCCTCGATCCGGTCGACTATATGCTGCGGCAGGTCGCTGCCCGCGGGCGGCGGATTGTCGAGCTGGACCGACACCTGGATCTCGCCCGCCACGCCATTGGGCATCTCGACGATCGACACGCCGGTGACGCCCGGCATCGCCATCAGCCCGTGCTCGATCGCCTCGAGCGTACCCTTGTTCGCCGTGAGCAGCGCGTCGCGGGTGCGCGCGCGCAGCGCCTCGTCGGTCTCGTCCTGGCTCGCGCGCGTGGTCGGCCGCGAGTTGCTCACCGTGTCGAGCCCGGCGATCGCGCGCTGGACCACCGCGAGGATTCCCGCCTCGACTTCGGGCGTGCCCTGAGTCGCGCCCTGCACGCGGACTTCGGCGACGCTTTCGCCCGCAAGCATGTCGTAGCGCTCGCTGGTGACATAGCGGATCTTGTCGGCGCCGTCGGTGATCGGCGTCCCCGCCGGGATCGAGATGCTGCCGCTCGCGCCCGGGCGGCGCGTGAAGGTGACGCTGCCCACCGCATGGCCCGCGCGGAAGCGCTTGTAGTCGAGCAGCGCAGTGACCTGGTCGAGCGCGTCGCCGGTCGCGGTCTCGATGAACGCGCTGTCATAGGCAAGGTTGAGCTGGGCATAGAGCCCGGCCAGCTCGCGGCTCATCGCCTCGACGATGGTGCGCGTGACGCTGCCGATGTTGAGGTCGGTCAGCGGCGTCGGATCGGTGGTGCGCGGATAATAGTTGATCGTGACGACCGTATCCGGCGCCGGCTTGCGGCGCGCGAGCGGGCGGAAGCGGATGCCGACATAGTCGTCGGGCGCCGCCGGGCTCGGGATCAGCTCGTAATCGTTGAGCGAGAAGGTCGTGGCGACCGGCTTGCCGCCTTCGACCGCTGCGGCGACGAAGCCCTCGACCGCCGTCACCCGGCGCACCGGCCGCTTCTCGAGCATGATGTCGGGGATGACCAGCGGCTTGGCCGACGGATCGTATTTGACCTCGTGCTTCTCGCCGGTCACGCCCTGCGTCAGCGTGGTCAGCACGTCGCGGACGATCTCGGGATAGGTGCGGTTGACCAGGCTCACAGGTCGAGCTCCAGCGACAGCGTCAGCGGGTCGCCGTCGGCGAGCGGCTCGACGGTCAGGCTGATGTGCAGCGTCTCCGAACGGCCGGGGGCGCAGGTGATCGACAGCGCGGTGAGCGTCTTGACCCGCGGCTCCTGCCGCACCGCCTCGATCACGTAGAGCCGGGCGAGATGGCGCGTGGTCTCGTCGCTGGTCCGGCCGATCAGCGTGACCAGCCGGCAGCCATAATCGGGATGGCCGAGCGGGGTGAGCGCCCCCTGCTGGGTGAGCAGCCGCAAGGTCAGCGCCTGGCCGAGATTGGCGCGCCCGGCGACGGTGCCGAGATCGAACGCCTGCTTCTGCGGCTTGCGCGCGCGCCCCGGCACCACTTGCAGGTCGAGGCTGCCCCAGCTGTCCGCCGAGGCGAGCGGCGCGGGCGAAGGCACGCCCGAATAGCGCGTCACTGCGAGGTCGACCGACTGGATGGCGAAGCTGCGTGCCATGCCGCTATCCGCCGACCGACACGGTGCCGACCGCGATGATCTTGCCGACCGGCGCGTCGGCGGGGTCGTTGCAGGTCATCGCCGCGTCGCCGTTGCGCGCCGCCTGCTTGCCGCCGATCTTGACGCTCATGCTGCCGAGCTGGACCGTCGCCTTGTTGCCCGGCGGCTTCTGGAAGGTGGTGCCCGGCGGGGTCGGCAGATGCGGCGGGACGTTGTCCGCGGTCGACCCGACCACCGCCGCGGCCTGGCCGCCGATCTTGACCGTCGAGATCAGCCCGCCGTTGAGCGCGCCGGCGAACATGTGCGGCAGCGGCGTCGGCACCATCGACGGCCCCGCCGGCACCATCACGATATGCGTGTCGGTGCCGGTTATCTGGTCGTTGGCCTTGGCTGCGGGCTGCCCCACTCCTGCTTCCTCCTAGTTGAGATCGATGGTCTGGCCGGCCACCTTGACCGAGGTGTCGCCCGAGATTTCGACGCTCTGGCCCTTGAGCGTCAGCTTGCCCGAAGTCTCGATCGCGATGTCGCCCGCCTGCGCGTCGAACGACATCTTGGCCTTGCCCACGGTCACGGTCAGCGCGCCGTCCGAGGCGCTGGTCTGCTTGAGCTCGATCCTGACGTCGCCGGTCTCGAACAGCAGCCCCTCGTCGCGGACGGTGACTCCGACCTTGACGTCGCCGTCGAGCGTCAGCGTCAGCATCCGCGTGCCGTCGTCGGGGGTCTTGACGCGGAGCTCGGCGCATTTGTCCTTCTCGGCGGTCGGCGGCAGGTGGACGACCAGCTCGCCGGGGCCATGCTCGGGCGACTTCAGCTTCTGGGTGTAGAGCCGCCCGGCGATCACCGGCGCGTGGAGATCGCCGCCGAGAAACAGCACCACCACCAGGTCGCCCTCGGCCGGCAGCGAGACGAACCCCATGAAGCCGACCGCGATCGGCACCTTGGGCAGGACGATCCCGGTCTCGCGCAGCTCGACGGTGCAGCTGTGGTCGTCGGGACCGCCCTGGACCGACTTGACCACCGCCAGGCACGTGGCGTTGCGCTGCATCACTTCGTGGCGCGCGATCCTGCGGAGCGACTGGACGACTTCGTGCATCGCTAGAACATCCCCGCCAGCGAGCCGAGCAGCGCCATCGGGTCGAAGCTGTCGCCGCCCTGCATCACTCGCGCGCTGGTCGTCGCGCCGTGCGGCCCGATCCGGTGCCGCACCGCCTCGAGCCAATAGGGACCCGAAGCGAGTCCGTTCGGCAGGTCCTGAACCTCGATCACCACCCCGGGCCGGAGCTTCGGGACGAGGAACGCGTCGAGCCGCCCGCTGCGCTGCGCCGCGGACAGCATCCGCTGCTGCGCCGCGCCCGCGCTCGACGTCGCCTCGGCGGTGCGCAGCGCCGGCTCCCACGCCCAGACGCTGCCCGATCCGGGACCATCCGGACGGCTGCCCGCGAAGAAATCGTCGATCGGGCGAAGCGCGTCGGGCGAGCCGGCGTCGCTCACCCCGCTCTCGCCCGCGACGGTTACCGCATCGGGCTTGACCGAGTCGGCGATCCTGAAGCCGGTCAGCTCGCGGCCATAGCGCAGCGCAAGCTCGGCGGTGGTCGCATCGACGATCGTCGCGGCGATCTCACCCTCGGGGCTGGACGCGAGCATCGCCCCCGACCAGGCGGCGACGCGCCACGCATGTTCGGCGGCGTTGCGCGACGGATCGGCGGCATAATAGCGCAGCATCACCCCGTCGGCGATGTCGCCGGTGGCGACTCCCGCGCCATCGGCAAGGTTGCGGATCACCGTGCCCGCGCTGACATTCTCGAAGGTTTCCGCCGGGCGATAGCGCGCAAGCTGGCCCAGCGCCCCCGCCGCGACGACCAGGACGGTGTCGAGCCCGCGGCGGATCGAGGCGATCGTGCCGGTGAACACCGTCTCCTCGCCCTCGCCGCCGTCGAGCACGAGGCTGACCGGGTCGTCGGGCTCGGCCTCGATCGGCACTTCGGCGGGGAACGAGACCGCGAGGCGATCGAATTGCGGCGCCGGCGCGAGGCGCAGGTCGATCGCGATCGCCTGCTGGGTCCACAGCTGGCCGGCGATGGTGAGCGCGTAGCTGGGGAGGAGGAGCGAGGTCATGGCCGCCTCATCCCACCAGCGCCGCGGCGGCGGCGGCGATCCCGCCGACCATCGGCGCCATCCCGTCGACCTTGCCGAGCGCGTCGGTCACGGGTTTGACGACATCGCCGAGCTTGCCGAGATTGGCGAGGTCGGCGAGCGCCTGGAGCTGCGCGATCGCGCCCAGCGCGGCATCGGCGAGCGCCATCACGTCGCCCGCGGCGTCGGCGATCTCGGACAGCATGTCGCCGAGCGCGCCGGGATCGAAGCCGAGATCGCCGAGCCCGAAATCGTCGAGCCCGCCGAACGCGCTGACTTCGGCGGGGGGCGGCAGCTTGGGGCTTTCGGCGAGCAGGATCGCGTACGCGGTCTGCCCGCCCGCGCC
>JAZKCD010000030.1:0-6792 GCA_040388355.1 Pseudomonadota bacterium
AGAAGAAGACCCTCACCCAACCCTCTCCCGCGAAAGCGGGAGAGGGCTAAGAAGGAAAAGCATGGGCTCCAGGAACTTCACGATCCAGCTGCTGCTCCGCCTGCTGCTGGTGCAGGTGGCGCTGATCGGCTTTGCCTGGGCGGTGCTCCAGCCGGGGCTGGGCGCGGGGCGGGTGATGGCGGGGCTGTTCGCGGTCGGCGCCTGCTACCTGCTGTGGGCGCATGTCCAGCGCACCAATGTCGAGGTGTCGCGCTTCGTCGATGCGCTGCGCTTCGGCGATTATTCGGTGCATTTCGACCGCGGCGCCGGATCGGGGTTCGAGGCGATGGGCCAGGCGTTCGACGCGGCGATCCGCAAGCTGCGCGAGGAGCGGCGCGTGGCGAACGACGAGCTCAGCTTCCTCGAGGCGCTGATGAGCGACACGCCGGTGCCGCTGATCACCGTCACCGGCGAAGGGCGGATAGACCTCGCCAACAAGGCGGCGCGGCGGCTGTTCACCGAGCATCAGGGGCTGCGGCCCGAGGATTTCCTCGTCTATGGCGCGACCTTTGCCGGGCGGCTCGACCTCGAGGGGCCGCTGCGCGAGGAAGTGCTGATCCTCACCCTCAACGGGCGCGCCAAGCGGGCGATCGTACGCTCGGCGGCGCTGACCCGGCTCGGCGAGCGGGCGCGGGTGGTGATCGTCCAGCCGATCCAGGAGACGCTCAACGCGGTCGAGATGGCGGCGCAGACCGATCTGGTGCGGGTGCTGACGCACGAGATCCTCAACTCGCTGACGCCGGTGACGTCGCTCGCCGCGACCGCGTCGACCCTGCTCGGCCAGATCGACGATCCGCGGCTGGCCGATGCGCGGATGGCGGTGGCGACGCTCGAGCGGCGCGCGGCGGGGCTGGCGCGCTTCATCGGCAGCTATCGCAAGGTGGCGAGCGAGCCGCAGATCGAGCGCAAGCGCTTCGAGGCCGAGCCGTTCGTCACCGAGATGGCGCGGCTGTTCGCAGCGGAATGGCCCGATGTCGCGCTCGACGTGACGCTGCGGCCGGGCGAGCTGACGATCGACGCCGATCCCGACCTGATCGCGCAGGCGCTGATCAACCTGCTGCGCAACGCCGCCGAGGCCGCGGCGCATTCGAAGGAACCGAGGGTCGCGCTGACCATCGACCGGCTGGCGAGCGGCGAGCTGTCGATCGCGATCGGCGACAACGGCCCCGGCGTTCCCGAGACGCTGCGCCGCGACATCTTCCTCCCCTTCTTCACCACGCGCGCCGAAGGGACCGGGGTCGGGCTCAACCTCGTCCGCCAGATCGTCTTCGCGCATGGCGGGACGATCGAGATCAGCGAGGACGCGCTGGGGGGCGCACGGTTCGAAATCTTGCTGTGACGCCGTTGGCAGGCTAGGCCGGTCCCATGGCTCGAAAGCGCAGCATCCTGATCGTCGGCGGCGGCACGGCGGGGTGGCTGACCGCGGCCTATCTCGCCAAGTATCTCGAGCTTTCCGAAACCGGGCCGATCGAGATCACCTTGCTCGAATCCCCCGAGATCGGGATCATCGGCGTCGGCGAAGGCACCTTCCCGACGATCCGCACGACGCTCCAGTTCCTCGGCATCGACGAGAGCCATTTCATCCGCACGACCCAGGCGACCTTCAAGCAGGGCATCCGCTTCGACGACTGGGTCCACACCCCCGCGGACGGCAAGCACAGCCATTATATCCACCCGTTCGAGGCGCCCTTCTACACCGAGGAAGCGAGCCTGGTGTCGTACTGGCTGCTCCAGGACGAAGCGACCCGCCCGCCCTTCGCGCAGGCCGTGACGATCCAGAACCGCGTCGCCGAGGCCAAGCGCGCGCCCAAGCGGCCGCACGAAGGCGATTTCGCCGGGCCGCTCAACTATGCCTATCATTTCGACGCGACCCGGCTGGCGGAGATCCTCGCCGAGCGCGCGGTCGCGCTGGGAGTGACCCATGTCCAGGGGCTGCTCAACCATGTCGAGCTCGACGCGACCGGGGCGATCGACCATGTCGTCACGCGCGAGCATGGCACGCTCAGTGCCGACCTCTATATCGACTGTTCGGGCTTCCGCGCCGAGCTGATCGGCAAGGCGCTGGGATCGCCGTTCAAATCGGTGCGCCACAGCCTGTTCACCGACCGCGCGCTGGCCTGCAAGATCCCGTACGACCGCCCCGACGCGCCGATCGAGAGCTACACGATCGCAGCGGCGCACGAGGCGGGCTGGACCTGGGACATCGGGCTCAACGGCGCGCGCGGGATCGGCTGCGTCTATTCGAGCGACCATATGAGCGACGACCGCGCCGAGGCGGTCCTCCGGCGCTATATCGGCGAGACCGCACAGCCGATCGCGCCGCGGCTGATCCCGTTCGAGGCGGGGTATCGCGAGAAGCAGTGGATCAGGAACTGCGTTGCGGTGGGGCTGTCGGCGGGGTTCCTCGAGCCGCTCGAATCGACCGGGGTGGTGCTGATCGAGGCGGCGGTAGGGATGATCGCCGAGCTGTTCCCGCACAACGGCCCGATCGACGCGCCCGCACGCCGCTTCAACCAGCTGATCACGGCGCGCTACGACAATATCGTCGACTTCCTGAAGCTGCATTATTGCCTCAGCCAGCGCACCGAGCCCTTCTGGCGCGACAATGCCGATCCGGCGTCGATCTCGGAGCGGCTCCAGGACCTGCTCGACCAGTGGCGCTACCGCCCGCCCGGCCGGTTCGACTTCATCCTCGACCTCGAGAGCTTCGCCTTCTTCAACTACCAGTACATCCTCTACGGGATGGAATATAAGACCGACCTGTCGCCGGTGCGGAGCGACTTTCCGAACGTCGCGGGGGCGGACAAGATCTTCGCCAAGATCCGCAATTTCAGCGAGCGCGCGACGCACGATCTGCCCGCGCACCGGGCGCTGATCGAGCAGATCAACGCCGAGGCGTTTGCCTGAGCGTTACAGGCTCCAGTCGAGCTGGAGCCAGAATTTGTCGGTATCCGTCGCGAATGCATCCGCATCGTAATGCGCGTAGCGGGCCGCGAAGGCGAAATGCTGGTGCTTCGCAGTCAGCGCGAGGTCGATTTCGTCGCCATAATGCTGGCTGAGCCGGTCGCTGTCGAAGCGGTGCCAGGTCGCCGACACCCCGAGCGCGTCGAGGGGCCCCACATTCTTCCAGCCATAGCCCGCGGTGGCATAGGCATCGCGCAGCCCGTTGGGCGGAGTCGGGTTGAACTTGCCCGCCCAGCCCTGGAACTTGAAGAAGCTGGCGAGCGGGGTCTGGACGCTGGTGAACGCCGCGCCGCTGCTCGCGCCGAGCACCTCGTAGCCGCCGGTCAGGGTGAAGGCCCTGGCGCTCAGCGTCGCTTCGCCGAGCCAGTAGGTCGCGGCATAATCGTTGGGGTTGCGGTGATAGTCGCTCTGGCGCGCCCAGCTCGCGGCATAGGCGAGCTTGACGTCCTTGCCGAGCGGGGCGCTGCCGGCGAAGCGCGCGCCGTACGTCTGGCTCGACAGGCGATAGCCCTGGACGACGGCCTCGTCCTGGTCGACCAGATAGGCGAAGCCGGTCAGCGTGCCGGGCTTGAAGCGATAGCCGAGCACCGCAAAGACATTGTCGCCGTCGACTGCGGTCTGGCGCGCGCCGGTGCCGTTGCGCCCGTTCACGGTGCGGTCGCTCCACGCATAGCTGAGGTCGGCGACGACACCCTTGGGCGGAGTATATTGCAGGCGGACGGCGTCGAAACTCTGCTCGTTCTGGCGGAAACCGGCGGGGCCGACGAAGCGCTGGTCGGCGATCTCGAGCCGCTGGCGCCCGGCGGTGAGCGCGAAGCCGCCCTTGGGCGCAAAGCGCAATTGCGCGCGGTTGAGCTCGATATTGGGCGGATCGACCACGATCGGATAGGCCGTCTTGCCGTTGGTGCCGTCATTGTACTTGTCGACGATGGCGAGGTTGGTCTCGCCTTCGACCAGCGCCGACCAGTCGCCCCAGGTCGCCTCGCCCCCGGCGCGGACGCGCAGCGTGAGCGCGTCGGCGGGAAGCGCGATCCCGGCCTGGTCGACATGCTCGTAGCGCAGCCGCGCATCGATGAGCGGCTTGAGCTTCACGTCCTGGGCGTGCGCGGTCCCGCTCAGCAGCAGACCCGTCAGCACCGCCAACCGCTTGATCATCGGATATCCCTTTTTCGATAGTCCCCCCGCTCCCGCCGGGGAGGACGGGAGCGGGGGCCACAGCAGAGCCCTCACTACAGGCTGTGGATTGTCAATTGGCAGCGCTGGCGACCATGCCGCCCTCGAGCTGCCCGAGTTCGCCGCTCTCGCGGGCCTTGCGGCCATAGACGAGCTCGAACAGCGGGCCGGCCATCATCGTCGTGACGATCGCCATCAGCAC
Source organism: Pseudomonadota bacterium (assembly GCA_040388355.1). Lineage (GTDB taxonomy): Bacteria > Pseudomonadota > Alphaproteobacteria > Sphingomonadales > Sphingomonadaceae > Sphingomonas. The sequence continues at coordinate 4,379 of JAZKCD010000030.1, forward strand.
CATCATCGAGAACAAGGTCGGGCCGATGATCCCCTTCTGCAGGCCGATATTGATGATGATCAGCTCCATCAGCCCGCGCGAGTTCATCAGCGCGCCGATGCCGAGCGCGGTGCGGTTGTCCTCGCCCGAGAGCCGCGCCGCCGCCCAGCAGGCGCCGAACTTGGCGAGGATCGAGGCGGCGAGGATGCCGAGCGCGATCAGCAGCAGCGGAAGCGAATTGACCATGTCCATCCGGGTGTTGAGCCCCGAATAGGTGAAGAACATCGGCAGCAGCAGGACGACCGCGAACGGCTCGACCTTGCGCTTGAGCTCGGTGACGAACAGGCCGCGCGGCATGAAGGCGCCGAGCAGGAAGCCGCCGAACACCGCGTGGATGCCGATCGCGTCCATCAGGAAGGCCGAGAGGCAGAACAGCATCAGCGTGATCGCCATCACCGTGTTGCTCATCTCGCCCCTGGCCTCGACCGCGCGGCCGAGCGGGGCGAGCAGGCGCTTGCCGAACAGGATCATGAAGACCGCGTAGAGAAGCCCGCCGCCGATCGCGAGGATCGCCACCCCCGGGCCGCCGCCGAAGGTCGCGAGGACGATCGCCAGCACGCACCACGACACCGCGTCGTCGAACGCGCCCGCAGTCAGCGACAGCGTGCCGAGCGCGCTGTTGTTGAGGCCGCGTTCGTTGATGATCCGGGCGAGCATCGGGAAGGCAGTGAGCGCGATGCAGGCGCCCATGAACAGCGTCGCGTTGAACTGGGAGATGCCGGGCGTGAACAGGCCGGGCACGGTGAGCAGGAACGGGGTGATCACGATCGCGACGAGGAACGGCGTACCGATTCCGGCTGCCGAAACCGCCGCGGCGCTCTTCGCCTTGGTCTTGAAATGGTCGAGCTGGAGCGTGGTGCCGACGAGGAACATGTAGAGCCCCACGCCGAACTGCGCGCCGGCATAAAGCACGCTCTTGGTCTCCTTGGGGAACAGCGCGAGCTGGAAATCGGGGAAGAGCAGCCCGAGCAGCGACGGCCCGAGCACCACGCCGGCGATCATCTCGCCGACGACCTGGGGCTGGCCGAGGAACTTCTGGCCGAGCCAGCCGACGACGCGGCAGGCGAGCAGGATCACCGCGAGCTGGAGGAAGAAATGGATGCTGATGTCGCCCGGCGCGAAGCTCTTGGCGGCCTGGACGGCGGGGCCATGCGGGGAGAGGACATCCCCCAATACCCTGGCCAGCTCGCCGATATAATCGGTCATGAAATCTCTCCCCCAAACACGGCCGCACGGCGTTCGGCGCCTCTGCGTGGCGGTCAGGAGCCGGAATTACCCCGCTGGGCGCAATGGATAATTGGTGCCGGTCACGCGCTTTCCGGGCCCACCGCGGTTTCTGTTGCAGCGCGGCCACAAGGTAGTAATGTAGCGTCATGACAACGCAGTCTTTGTAGTTTTGTAGGCTCAAAAACGAGGCGCGAATGAAGGTCTTCAGCAGCCGCGATTTCAACCAGGACATCAGCCAGGCCAAGCGAGTCGCGCGATTCGAGCCGGTGTTCGTGACCGATCGCGGCAAGCCCACCCATGTGCTGATGAGCATCGAGGCGTTCCGCCAGTTCGCGGGACAGACCGAGACTTTGGTCGACCTGCTCGCGATGCCCGGATCGGCCGATGTCGATCTCGACGCGGCGCGATCGGGCGACGCCTGGGATCGGCGCTGATGTTCCTGCTCGACACGCAGGTGGTCTTCGAGCTGCGCAAGGCCAAGGCCGGGCGGACCGATCCAGGGCTGGCGACCTGGGCGGCGGGGGTGCCGGCGCAGAACCTGTTCCTGTCCGCGCTGACCCTGCTCGAGCTCGGCAATGGCGCGGCGCGGCTGGAGGGGCGCGACAAGGCGGCGGGCGGCGCGCTGCGCGGCTGGATCGACGGCCAGGTGATGACGGCGTTCGAAGGGCGCATCCTCGCGGTGGACGCCGCGGTGGTGCGGCGGCGCGGGCAGTTGCCCTATGCCGATGCGCGCGACGGGCTGATCGCGGCGACTGCGCTCGAGCACGGGCTGACGCTGGTCACGCGCAACACGGGCGCGTTCAAGGCGGGGCGGGTCAAGACCTTCAACCCGTGGGGCTACACCCCCGACGCCGCCGAGGATGACGATTGGGGCCAGGCGGCGCGGACCGGGCCGATGTGGCTCAAGAATTTGTTCGTGCGGACTTAGGCAAGTTTAGCCCCTCCCCTTCAGGCGCACCGGGTCGGCCATGCCCCCGGCATGGCCTGAACAGCGCGGGGCGCTGTTCACCCGGCGCGGGGTTGGGGTGGGGCCTATCCTCCGGACGCTGGTCTCGGTGAGACTGACAGGCCCCACCCCCAACCCCTCCCCTGAAGGGGAGGCGCTTAAGTAAGCTAGTAGCGCACCCGATACACCGTCATTCCGCGCC
>JAZKCD010000031.1:0-7084 GCA_040388355.1 Pseudomonadota bacterium
CGGATCTGGGTGGTGGTGCGGCCGTCGATGCGCTGGCCGTCCTTGAGGATGGCGCCGCGGACGATCTCGGCCTCGAGCTTCTTCATCAGCTTGCCCGCGGCCATCTGGTCCTGCGGCGCGGCGTCGGCGAACGCCGCCTTGCCCTTGGCGCGCGCCTCGTTGAGCAGGTTCGAGCGCTTGGACTTGTCGGTCACCTTGTAGGCGGCGGCGATGTCCTTGCCGATCAGCTTCTTGAGCTTGTCCTTGGCGGCGGTGAGATCGGCCTGCGCGGCCATTTCCCACGGATCCTTGGCGGCCTGCTCGGCGAGGTCGATGATCGCGTTGACCGCTTCGCGGATCGCCTTGTGGGCGAACTGGACGGCGCCGAGCATGACTTCTTCCGAAAGCTCCTTGGCTTCGGATTCGACCATCATCACGGCGTTGCCGGTGGCGGCGACGACGAGGTCGAGATCGCCTTCCTTGATCTGCGCATTGTTCGGGTTGAGGATGTACTCGCCCTCGACATAGCCGACCCGCGCGGCGGCGATCGGCCCCATGAACGGCACGCCCGAGATCGTCAGCGCCGCGCTGGCGGCAACCATCGCCAGAATGTCCGGCTCATTCTCGCCATCATAGCTGAGCACCTGGCAAATAACATTGATCTCGTTATAAAACCCCTCCGGAAACAACGGCCGAATCGGACGGTCGATCAGGCGGCTCGTCAGAGTCTCCTTCTCGGTGGCGCCGCGCTCGCGCTTGAAGAAGCCGCCGGGGATGCGGCCCGCGGCCGAATACTTCTCCTGGTAATGGACGGTGAGCGGGAAGAAATCCTGCCCTTCCTTGACCGAGCGCGCGGCCGTGACGGCGCAGAGCACGACGGTTTCACCCAACGTCGCCATCACGGCGCCGTCGGCCTGGCGGGCAACGCGGCCCGTTTCCAGAGTCAGCGTTTGACCGCCCCACTGGATTTCGACTTTCTTGGTATTGAACATGTGGTTTCCTTCGTCCGGCGGCCAGATGCCTGCCGGTTCCTTTAGAGAGGCCCTGTGTCAGGGCCCGGTGGCGGAAATGATCCGCCTCGGCACGGCGCCGAATTGCGCCTCGCCGATAACGAAACGGCCCCCGCGAAGGGGGGCCGTTGGGTGTTACTTGCGAAGCCCGAGCTTCGCGATGAGGGCCGAATAGCGCTCGGCGTCCTTGGCCTTCAGATAGTCGAGAAGCGAACGGCGCTTGTTGACCATCATCAGCAGGCCGCGGCGCGAATGATTGTCCTTGGCGTGGCCCTTGAAATGCTCGGTCAGGTTCTGGATGCGCTCGGTGAGGATCGCGACCTGGACTTCGGGGCTGCCGGTGTCGCCCGCGGCGAGACCATGTTCCTTGATGAGCGCTTCCTTGCGCTCTGCAGTGATCGTCATGTGTTTTCCTTCGACATCATTCGGTAAGGTTGAACCCGCGGACGACCCGGGCAATCCCGGCATCAACCTCGACCAGCGCGACCGGAACATCGTCCAGCAGCGCGAAGTGTTGGCCATCGTCAGCGGCGATCCCGGCCAGTGCCTGTCCCTTGCGGAGCAGCCCTGCCTGGTCGGGAGTGAGGGATAGAGCCGGGATGTCGTCCAGCCCCGCCCTCAACGGCAGGAGGCATTCGTCAAGCGCGCGGTCCTTAGCGGCATCCGCCAGTTTGTCCAGCGAAATCGCGGAATCGAGGGTGAAGGGACCCGCCTTGATCCGGCGGAGCATGGTGACATGCCCGACGGTGCCGAGCGCCTGGGCGATGTCGCGGGCGAGCGAGCGGATATAAGTGCCCTTGGAGACATGGGCGGTGAGAGTGACACTCTCCAAATCCTCCCTGGCACGGGGAGGGGGACCATCCGCAGGATGGTGGAGGGGGCTCTCCGCAGACGACGCCGCTTGTGGAAGCCCCCCTCCGTCAGGCTTCGCCTGCCACCTCCCCGTGCCGGGGAGGAGTTTTAGCGAATGGATCGTGACACGCCGGCTCTTGAGCACCACTTCCTCCCCCGCCCGCGCCAGGTCGTAGGCCCGCTCGCCATCGACCTTGATCGCGGAATAGGCCGGCGGCACCTGCTCGATCGGCCCGGTGAAGCGCGGCAGCACTGCCTCGACCGCCGCCAGCGAAGGCCGCACGCCGCTCGCCGCCACCTCGCGTCCCTCCAGATCAAGCGTATCGGTCTCCACGCCGAACCGAACCGTGAAGTCGTACACCTTGTCGCTGTCGAGCATCCGCCCCGCCAGCTTGGTCGCCTCGCCCACCGCGATCGGCAGCACGCCCGAGGCGAGCGGATCGAGCGTCCCGCCATGCCCGACCTTGCGCCTGGCATAGCCACCCTCGCGCAGCGCGCGCTTGACGGCGCTCACCGCCTGGGTCGAGCCGAGCCCCACGGGCTTGTCGAGGATGATCCAGCCGTCCATGCGGGCGCCCTAGCCGACGCCCCGCGCTGCGGCCAGCGTTCAGCTGCGGCGCGGCTTCTTCGCCTTTTTGGGCTTGGCGGGCGGCGGGCCGCTGCGCACCAGGTCGGCGATGCGGCACTGCTCGTGCCCGGCATAGATGGTGTCGCCGCGCGACAGGCTGCTGCTCCCGCCCCAGGTCCGGAAGCCGATCTGGATCGAGAAATCGATATTCTGGCAACGCGAGAAGAAGCGCGCATAATACCAGTTGCGGCGGTTGTCCTGCATATACACGCCTTCGCCGTAGCGATCGGGGGTGAAGGTGCGGATGCCGTTATGCGTCGCGAACGGAATGTCCGCGCGCTCGCCCGAACGCGGGCCGGCGGTCGGGCCGGTCGCATGCGTCTGGGCAGCGGCGGCGCCGGCGGTGAACAGGGCGGCGGCAAGCGCGCCCGCGATCAGGGTCCTGGTCATTGGCTCTTCCTCGTCTGGCTTGAGCCAGCCTAGTCGCGCGCACCTGTACCCAGGATGAAACCCCTGGCCCCCGCCCGGCGGATCACGCCGCCGCCGTCGTCCGCTGCATGAAATGCCGCCGGCACAGCGCGACGTAGCGCTCGTTGCCGCCGATCTCCTTCTGCGCGCCTTCGCGGATCGCATTGCCTTCGCTGTCGACGCGCAGGTTCATGATCGCCTTGCGCCCGCATTCGCACACCGATTTGATCTCGATCAGCGCATCAGCGAGCGCGAGCAGCTCGGCGCTGCCGGGGAACAGCCGCCCCTGGAAATCGGTGCGCAGCCCATAGCAGAGCACCGGGATCCCGACCTCGTCGGCGAGATGCGCGAGCTGGCGGACCTGGCCCCCGGAAAGAAATTGCGATTCGTCGACCAGCACGCAGGCGAGCGGCGCCTTGAAATGCTCGTCCTCGGCGATGACGCGAAGGTCGGTCGTCTCGTCGAACGGAATCGCGCTCATCTTGAGCCCGATCCGCGAATCGATCACGCCCTTGCCGCCGCGGTCGTGCACCCCGGCGGTGAACAACAGGGTGCGCATCCCCCGCTCGCGATAATTGAAATCGGCCTGGAGCAGGGTGGTCGATTTTCCCGCGTTCATCGAGGCGTAGTAGAAATAGAGCTTGGCCATGGCCTCTTCCTAACCGGCGAATCACCCTTGCGCGACTCTGGCGGTCCGCGCCATTTTGGCGGCGGGGCCGAATCGGGGGCAAGTCGATGTTTCGCAAGTTTTTTCACCGCGCGCTGGCGGCGGGCGTGCTGGCCATGGCCGTGCCGGTCGCGGCAAATGCGCAGACCCCCGAGCCGGTGCTGGCGACTCCGACCGCCGCCGATTTCGGCGCGCTGCCGATCCTGTCCGATCCCAAGCTGGCGCCCGACGGCAAGCACATCGCCGCGCGCGGGCAGGTCCAGGGCAAGACGATGGTCCTCGTCATCGACATCTCGACGCCGGGCAACACCATCTCGAAGCTCGGCCTGCCCGACAAGCACCAGCTCGAATGGCTGCGCTGGGCGGGCAACGACCGCATCCTCGTCAGCCTCAGCCGGCTCGACTGGGTGGTCGACGACGAGGTCCGCATCACGCGCCTCGTCTCGCTCGACCTCAAGACCGGCAAGCAGACGATGGTCGGCCCGCGCGACCAGGGCATCGACGGCGACGACCTCGTCTATGTCGATCCCGCGGGAAAGTTCGCCTTGCTCAGCACCCAGCCGAGCATCTTCGAATATCCCAGCGTCTACCGCGTCGATCTCGCCACCGGCCGGTCCGAGCCGGTGCTCCGCGCCCGCGACGACGTCTGGGACTGGTACGCCGATTCGACCGGCACGGTGCGCGTCGGCGTCGGCGCGCGCAACGGGCGCTGGTGGATGCTCTACCGCTCGAACGCCACCGGCGACTTCAAGCGGCTGGTCCGCCGCGAGGGCGACAAGGACGACAAGGGCATCCAGCAGTTCATGCCGGTGGCGGGCAGCGACCAGGGCTATGCCGTCGCCGACGGCAAGAGCGGCCATTTCGCGCTCTACCGCTATGATTTCGCCGCCGATACGCTCGGCGAGCTGCTCTATGAGAATCCGAACGTCGATGTCGATGATTTCACCGTCGCGCGGACCGGCGAGCTGCTCGGCGTCTATTATACCGAGGATCGCGCGCGGATCCTGTGGTTCGACTCCGATCTCAAGCGGCTCCAGGCCCGGATCGATCGCGTGCTGCCGGGCACCACCAACCGCATCGTCTCCACTAGCGAGGACAAGAACCGGCTGCTGATCTGGGCCGGATCGGCGACCGATCCCGGCGCCTATTTCGTCTATGACCGCACCGCCAATGTGATGAGCGCCTTCGCCCAGACCCATCCGGCGCTGGTCGACAAGCGCCTCTCGGCGATGGAGCCGGTCCGCTACCAGGCGCGCGACGGGCTCGAGATCCCGGGCTATCTCACCTTGCCCGCCGGGCGCCCCGCCAAGGACCTGCCTTTGATCGTCATGCCGCACGGCGGCCCGTTCGCGCGCGACGAATGGGGCTATGATCCCTGGGTCCAGTATCTGGCGAGCCGGGGCTATGCGGTGCTCCAGCCCAATTTCCGCGGCTCGACCGGCTTCGGCCGCAAGTTCGTCGAGAGCGGCACCGGCGCCTGGGGCCGCGGCATGCAGGACGATATCGACGACGGGGTGAAATGGCTCGCCGCCAAAGGCACGATCGACGCCAAGCGCGTCTGCATCATGGGCGCCTCGTTCGGCGGCTATGCGGCGATGTGGGCGGCGGTGCGCAACCCCGAGCTGTATCGCTGCGCGATCAGCTTCGCGGGCATTTCCGACGTCGACCGCATGCTCAGATACGACCGCAAATCCTTCTCCGCGCCGCGCTATTTCCGCAACTGGCGCGAGCGGGTGCAGGGCGACAAGCGTTTCGAGCTCGACCAGATCTCGCCGATCAAGTCGGTCGAGAAGCTGACGGTGCCGATCCTGATCGCGCACGGCGCCGACGACGACAATGTGCCCGTATCGCAGTCGCGCCGGCTCCACGAGGCGCTGCTCAAGCTCGGCCGCCCGCACGAATATGTCGTCTATCCGAACGAAGGCCATGGCTTCAAGGACCCGGTCCACTCGACCGATTTCCTCAACCGGGTCGGCGCGTTCCTCGATAAATATAACCCTTCCTAGCGGGCACTTGCCGACACGGGGGCAAGCGCGTATATCGCCCTTGCTTTCTCGACATCGTCAAAAATGCCGAGGCTGGTTCCCGAAAGGGTTCCGGCGCCGAAGCCGCATATCTGTTGTTCGGAGAATCGTGTTGGCGGACATCGCCCAATTGACGCAGCTGATCGAACCCGAAGCGCAAGCGCTCGGGCTCGCGCTCGTGCGCGTCAAGATGTTCGGCGGCACCAGCGATCCGACGCTCCAGGTGATGGCCGAGCGCCCCGACACCCGCCAGCTCAGCATCGACGATTGCGCCGCCTTGTCGCGCCGCATCTCGGAACAGCTCGACGCGCTCGAGGAAGCAGGCCGCGATCCGATCCCGCATGCCTATCGGCTCGAGGTCAGCTCGCCGGGGATCGACCGCCCGCTCACCCGCCTCCAGGATTTCGAGGACTGGAAGGGCCATGAAGCGCGCGTCAACCTGACCGGCCCCACCGACGACGGCCGCAAGCAATTGACCGGCATCCTGCTGGGGGTCGCCAAGGACTCTGGCGTCGACCAGGTCACCGTCGACGTCCGCAAGCACCGCCCCGTCACTGTCTCTTTCGCTGAGGTCGCCGACGCCAAGCTCGTCATGACCGACGCCCTCATCGCCGCCACCGCCCCGCTCTCTCCCGAGGGTGCGGACAAGATCATCGAAGTAGAAGGGTAACCAGGATGGCCACTGCCATTTCCGCCAACAAGGCCGAGCTGATCGCGATCGCCGATTCGGTCGCCAAGGAAAAGCTGATCGACCGCGCCATCGTCATCGAGGCGATGGAGGATGCGATCCAGCGCGCCGCCAAGAACCGCTACGGCATCGAGAACGACATCCGCGCCAAGCTCGACCCGACCACCGGCGATCTCCGCCTGTGGCGCGTCGTCGAAGTGGTCGAGGCAGTCGACGATTATTTCAAGCAGGTGAACCTCAAGGAAGCGCAGAAGCTCCAGAAGGGCGCCGTGATCGGCGACTATATCGTCGATCCGCTGCCGCCGATCGAGTTCGGCCGCATCCAGGCGCAGGCCTCGAAGCAGATCATCTTCCAGAAGGTTCGCGACGCCGAGCGCGAGCGCCAGTTCGAGGAGTTCAAGGACCGCGTCAGCGAGATCATCACCGGCGTCGTCAAGCGCGTCGAGTTCGGCCATGTCGTCGTCGATCTCGGCCGCGCCGAGGGCGTGATCCGCCGCGACCAGCAGATCCCGCGCGAGATCGTCCGCGTCGGCGACCGCGTGCGCTCGATCATCCTCAACGTCCGCCGCGAGAATCGCGGGCCCCAGATCTTCCTCAGCCGCGCGCATCCCGACTTCATGAAGAAGCTGTTCGCGCAGGAAGTGCCCGAAATCTACGACGGCATCATCGAGATCAAGGCCGCCGCCCGCGATCCGGGCAGCCGCGCGAAGATCGGCGTCATCAGCCGCGACAGCAGCATCGATCCGGTCGGCGCCTGCGTCGGCATGAAGGGCAGCCGCGTCCAGGCCGTCGTGCAGGAAATGCAGGGCGAGAAGATCGACATCATCC